>CAYNHE010000005.1:0-48170 GCA_964397215.1 uncultured Candidatus Saccharibacteria bacterium | reverse complement strand
CTCTCGACACCGGGCTTAAAAGGCCCGTGCTCTAACCAACTGAGCTACCGGCCCATATCTCCTTATATTGTAGCACGTTTTGCTAGAAAGATAAAGTATTTTATTAGTTGATTTTAATGAATAAAATGGTAGAATACGGAAGTATGTATAAATATATAAGGAGGGATATACAATGCGCACTTTTACAAGAATGTACAACATTTCGGAGTTGCGACTATGCCTTCCCAGTCTTCGAACGAGCCATTAGCCACATCATCTATAAGTGTCCATAATGGATCTCTGTGCATACCACACGTGCCGTCCATAAAGTCGTAGCATGAATAAATGTTGAAGTATTGCGCTATCTCTACAATATTCTGCGCACCAAGCCAATAGCCATTAATGTTCACATCAAACAGAACAAAGTGGTGACCTTTTAGTCCTAACTCGTTGCCTTGAACTTTTTCACCCATATGTTCACCAAAGAGAAGGACTTGCTTGTCTCTGCCGAATTTCTCTTCAAAGATTTCCTCTAGAAAAGTATTGTTCATATAGTCGGATAGTTCATTGCCGCAAACGAACTTATTGGTCTTACCATTCCACAGAGCCTGTTCTCCATTCCACAAAATTCGCATGTTCTCGCCATTTAGTTTGCGCTTGTAGAACCAGTCGTCACTACTGAGATAGGACACTAAAGGATCTCGGTAGATGTCCACACCCCAACCGTTTATGCTGGGGGAAGTCAGTTTACGTGACTTACGCTCTTTACCCCATTCGCCATCTTGGACAGTCGGTGCCTCGATGTGAGGATAAGTGATATCAAAATTACCTTGTTTAGTTTGTGCCATTATTTTTACTCCTCCACCCCCAAATACGTTTTCCGTATAGAGATCACTGCCCCTTCTGCGGAAGCACGAATCCAACACTCGTCACCCTCCTTCAAATCCCATACCGTCTTAGGTTCTTCTGGAATCTCCTCAAACCAGTCCGCGAGAATGTTAGGAAATTTCTCCAAAGTTTGTGCAGCATAGGCGACAACGCAGTCAGATATGCACTCCCCACGCGTTACTAAGTTGCCTGCCAATGAGATTTCAAAAACGTCACCAGCCTTAAACGTTGGTAAATCTTTCTTTAGTTTATATCGTTTAGCCATTTTTCTCCTATTTATGTGGCGCAACTTCATATGCTACGCCACTGTTCCTTTCTTTAACGATCCAAGGATCGGTCTTACTTTTTCTTCTTAACCGTAGTGGTTTCTTCATAATCCGCTGTCCTTAAAACTGACAATGCTTGGTCAATCATCTCGTTTAGACGATTAGCCTCGTCGCGCTTACCTTGGCAAGAAGAGATTGGATCTTTGAGATCTACTCTCATACCGTCGAATTCTAATAGAACTCTACTCATTTGTTATTACCTCCTTGTTATATGTACCTTTAGAGTACTCATCGTCCTACTATGGCACGCCCTGCGAGGCCAACTTTGATGAGTACCCTAGTGCGCCATCTATACAAATTAGGAGAGATATAGATGACGCGCTAGGTTGAGGGCAGTGGAAGTAGCCCTCAATCTAGGTGTAAATTAAAATGGAGACTTGCGCAGCGGTAGGACTTGAACCTACGACTCAATGGATCTACCGGCTGATCTACGCTGCGCATGTGGGGTAGTTGGACGGATTCGAACCGTCGGCCTCCTGCGCCACAAGCAGGCGCTCTGACCAACTGAGCCACAACCACCATTTTTGGTCGGGGAGGTTGGACTTGCACCAACCTAACATCAGGGGCTACCGTTTTATCCCTGAAATCTTGACACCATCGCCACGGAGGACAAGTTCTACGAACCGCCTTTCTCCGCCGACCGTGATTAGTGTGCCTGACGCTATCTCGGCGTCTCCCCGATTATCCCTCCAGAGTTGGTGGCACGGCCTAAACGGATGTGTTAAGGAATGAAGGAAACCTCTCACATCGCCACCAAATTATTAACTATGCGTCTTCCCATTCATCGTTGAAGTCATCGAGTGAACGATAGTGCATACAGAAGTCTGGTTCATCCAAGTTCGATATACACTTTGCAAAAACCATAAATCCATCATGATTATCGTTTTCGGTTCTGACGAGATAAGTTCCGCCATCATGCTTATTCTTGAGATGCATTTCTGTCCTCCTCACTTTCTCCGAGTTCTGCCTCGGTGATTTCAAACGTTGGTTTATTGTCTACATAGTTACCATTACCATCCGACTGATCTAACTCGATCGCCTTTTGCATATCCACAGATAGTGGAGCAAAGCGATTAAGAATTAGTTTAATAACGGTCTTCCTGGCCATAGCGTCAAAGTTATCTTTCCAGACTCCGTAACCTTTTTTATAGGTCTGTGAGTATTTCTTCGCGTGCGCCTCAAGTTCGGCTTTAGTCATGTAGAGTGTCTTGCGAAAACCGTTCAGCAGTTCGAAATAAGCCACATAGCCAACCGTCTCAGATTTAATGCGTTCTGCATCGTCTTGCATCCAATCGAACTCGATTTCTCCAGACAAACGGTCAATGTTCTTAATTTCTCCAACCTTGACGTCTGTACAATTAATCGTACGGAACTGCCCGGAGCGCTGTGCTAGTTGCACGAAACCTTTCCAACCAATCTGCAATTGTGGCTTACCAGCATACGCAATAATCCATGCTTGACCAAGGTCTTTGTTGAATGGTAGTCTCAACGCCGCTGCCATTAGACAACAGTTATATAGTTCATAAGAATTGCACTGCGATAACTGATTATCCGAGTTAACTAGACTTAAGATGCTCGACATAAACTGCTGAGTACCACCGCCAAGCATATCTTGCGCTTTCTTGATGAACTCCTCGTTGTGGATTAAGGCATTAATCGGCGGAGCCTTGCGCGTTACTTCGTTTGTCATTGGAATAACTCCTTAATTAGCGCCACAGTGTCCGGTGGCAATTTGAAACTAGGCAAATCTTTTGCATTTGTCGCGAATAGGCTGCCCTTATCTCTGTAAATAATCATAGGATCGTCATCGTTGGAACTACTGAAGCAGATTTCTCCCGAGACGACTTTTTTACGAGCATTTTTTACGATATAGCCAACCTGAATGCTTCCATTCTGCTTGTTGATAACCGCCATAACATCTTCTATAGTTTTCGATTCGACCAACGCATCTCGTATAGCATTGATTCTCTTAGTTAACCTCTTAGCATCTTTTTCGTACGTCATAAACTAAAATCTCCCAATTCTGGTACTTCTTCGATTAAGAAGTTTGGCTCTTTATCGCCAAATTCCTTAATCGCGTCCAAGCACCTTCTTAATTTTCTTTCGCCAGACTCCAAAAATTCTGGACTGGTGTGCACAAATTGCACTCGGTATGGCGCGACAGTCTCAATAAAGCAGAAGTAGTAGTTCGTGAAACTTGAACTAATCTTCTGCGACGCCGAACCAATCAAGGTATAAACTGCGGCCTGCAAGTCATAATGCATGTAGTAAGGTTTTCGTGGCGAATAGCCTTCATGTGGTACGCATTCATCAAATTGCGATACAGTCTTAATGTCAACAATAATCATCGAATCGCCGCTAATTTTCAGCACATCTGCCTTACCGCGCAAATCTACCCCATCTGCCTTAGCATACATTTCTACTTCATGCTTGCAGTTCCCATAGAGGAATTGCTGTGCTAGCGGATGTTTCTCGAGACGTTCTTCGATAACTGTTTCCGCAATATCGAAAAGTTCCTTAGTGACAATATTTTTATGATTAGCAATTTGTTCGTCTCGCCAATCTCTTGCTGCTTTAGTTCGGAAATTATCGAACTCACTTACAGCGAAGGTATCTTTACCGCCGAGAATCAGCATATGAATCAGTTGACCTAAGTCAATAGCCTGACTTTGTGGTTCTGGTAGCATCTTGCGCTTAGCCGCCACCGCATAGTCGATACCGTGGTCTAGGATGTGTTTCATCTGTGAGTATGACCATTCTGGTCTTTCATGATAGTTCATTACCACCTCCCACTCATGGCCTCGAGATACTCTCGGTCATCTTCGTAATTATCCATTTCCGACTGCGCCGTAAAGACTGCTTCATCGTAAACTTCTTCGAACAGTTGTTCCGCCAGTCCATTTTTGGCACGAACTTTTCTTTCTGGTTCTTCAAAGTCGCAGATGAGCATATCGGCAACTGCTTCTAAAATCTTGTCTTCGTTGCAGGTGTCGTCCAGTATGTAACTAGTCACAAGTTTAAGGGTAGCGGCTCGCTCTGCTTGGCGGAGAACTTTCTTCCTACTAAACATGGAACACCTCCCTAAAATCTGCGTTGACTAGAAATCCTACCGCGAGAAGCACAGACGCTGACAGAATACAGAACGCCTGACTAAATATAAATCCAATCGCAAGTAATACTAAGATTATCGTTGATAAAATCATGCTTGAGTTACGCATACGTCGCTTAGTACAATTTGGTAACTCAATAAAAACTTCCTTCATTTTTTGACTCCCTTCTTTTCTGCGCCTAACTCGCCACACTACTAATACATAGCAAAAGCCACTTGAGTTTAGTCCAAGTTGTCATTATTAGTTAATTGGAGGTACTTCTAATGACACATCAATGTGCATGGTGTAGCGAACAAGGCGTAGAAAGATAATAGTTAATAGTTGCTCCACCACACAATTAGTGGCACAAGTTAAAGTAGTAAGTGAACGTTTGAACCAAATGCCCATTTTACAAGAATTGGTCATATAAACTGGGAGGAATTTTGTTTTTAGTGCCACTAATTGTGTGGTGGAGCGTAACGCATACGTCTCTGACTCTTCTTGCCGCTCAAAATATCAATAATAGCGGAGTTAGCCTTGTGAGATATATGCGCATTATGAAATTCTTAATTATAAATTCTTTACGCAAACCTGATTGTTAATTATCGTAAACTAGGGACACCGTAGCCGTTTATTATCTCTACGGAGTTTCCAATAAGTCAGAAATTAGAAACCCCGACAAAAACAAAAAATCGAGCGTTACGCTCGATTTGGATAACAACTAAAGCAGGTACACCTTAAGGTGTACCTGCTTTAATAAAAACACTATATTGGTGGGCGATAGAGGATTCGAACCTCTGACCTCGTCTACGTCAAAGACGCGCTCTAGCCAACTGAGCTAACCGCCCTCTCAGGATTATGTTATCATTTTACCATATTCTACGCAAAATAAAAGCCCTAAATTTCTGCCCACTTACCTCTCCGTAACATTTTGTCAGGTTCACCCCTTGCAACATAGAAGTCCCGTCTGGTCCCCCGTTTCGCGACAAGAAACCAGACAAGGCTTTTCGATTTGTCATGTGGTGCTTCAATCAAATCTATTCGCTACGTAACGCTTCGACTGGGTCTTTTTTGCTGGCCATCTTGGATGGAATCAGACCTGCAATCACAGTGAGAGCCACGCTGATGAGGACTAGAATAATACCGCCCATCACCGGAAGTTTCGCCATGTGAGGAATTTCGGTCAAAGCCTCAATTACCGCGTTAATCGGCAAGATGAGAATCAGAGTTACCACGATACCGAGCACACCCGAAACCGCACCTTCAATCAAAGTTTCAGCGTTAAAGACGCGCGTCACATCACGTTTGCTTGCACCGATAGCGCGAAGAATACCAATTTCCTTAGTGCGTTCAAGTACGGAAATGTAGGTAATAATCGCAATCATGATGCTAGAAACAATGAGCGAGATCGAGACAAAGGCAATCAAGACATAAGAGATTGCGTTGACAATTACTGTGACGCTATCCATTAAGAGACCAACATAGTCGGTGTAGGAAATTTTATCCTCCTCCTTGACGGTGTGGTTGTAGTTTTCAATCGACTTGACGATGCCGTCTTTATCTTCAAAACTATCCGCATAAATATCGATCGCGCTTGGACGGTTCAAATCGATTTTGCCGAGCATGGTGTAAGTGTTATCCAAGGTCATCAGTGTACCAGACTCACCGGCCGTGCCGAATTTGAGGCCATCGATAACACTGACATTCGGACTTTTTTCCTGTGCCTTGACTACTTCACTCTGGTCGGTATGTTTAGCAATCCATTCTGTTAGGTCATAAGTGTAGCCAAGCGCACCGGCAATGGCGAGATCACTATCAGGTTTTTTGCGCACTACTCCGGCAATCTTGAGATTTAGCGATTGGTCTTTGACTAGTTTGGCAACGGCCGCATTGTCTTCAGAAACGTCGTGATATAAGCCATCTTGGCCTTTTTTATAAAAGTCAGAAGCCGTTAAGAGATGAAGCTCATGCCCCAGCACATCATCGTAGTTAAGTTTAACCGTTTCAAGATCATCCATTGGTTTATCTGCAAGAAAATCGAGGAGGATTTCTTGATAATCTTTGGCTGGCAAGATGCCGAGATTGTAAAGCGTCGCAAGGTTCATCTCGCCGCCTTCGTCTAGCACGAGCACCATTTCCTCATGAGATTCTGGCCAGTGGCCGGCTACGACGTCATAACTCTCTTTGACGGCAGAATTAATAGTTTCACCGTCAGGACCTGGCATGATTTGACGAGCGGTTGGCATCACATTCATGCCCATACTATTAACATTTTCACTATAGTTAGACATGTCGCCACCGCCCATTAGGGCATTCGACATCGCATCGAGGCCAAAAGTTGAACCGTCCGCATTGATTAACTTGCCACTCGGATCGTAGCCAAAGAGACTAAAATCAGCGGCGTAGGAATACACAATACCGCCGGTACCGACGTATTGATGAATTTCACTATCTGGATTGTCGAGATATTTCTTGAAATCTTTGAGATTGTTCTCGGTAATACTTGACATAAATTCTGATGAGTACTGAATCCAAGCCGGCGTAGCGTAGACACCGTCACTATCATGTTTCTCAAACTTGTCGTCGCTGCCAACCATCATCATACTGGTCATGTCCATTGCGGTATCGGTAATCGAAATCGGGTATGACAACATGGCAGCTTTTTGCTGTTCTCTAATGTAATCGTTCATACCAGAAGAAAGCGACAAAATCAGCGCAATGCCGATAATACCAATCGAACCAGCAAACGCCGTGAGCAAAGTGCGGCCCTTCTTGGTCATCAAGTTATTGAGCGACAATGAGATGGCGGTGCCAAGCCCCATAGAAGTTTTGCCGGATTTTTGCTCGACTTCTTCGGCGGCGTCACGAGTATCTTCAGCTCCGTCGTAAGGACATGAGTCATCGATTAGCTTACCGTCTTTTAATTTTACGATACGAGTGGAGTATTTTTCGGCTAGTTCTGGGTTGTGTGTTACCATGATGACTAGACGATCTTTGGCGATGTCTTTGATGATTTTCATGATTTGCTCACTAGTTTCTGAGTCGAGCGCACCAGTTGGTTCGTCAGCAAGCAAAATGTCTGGGTTGTTTACCAAAGCACGAGCGATCGCGACGCGCTGCATTTGGCCGCCAGAAAGTTGACTAGGTTTCTTGTTAATATGCTTCTCTAGGCCGACTTTCTTAAGAGCAGATTTGGCACGCTTCTTACGCTCGGATCGCGACACGCCTGAAAGCGTCAGAGCGAGTTCGACATTCGCCAGTATAGATTGATGTGGAATCAGATTATAGCTCTGGAAGACGAAGCCCACGCGATGGTTGCGATAGGAGTCCCAGTCAGAATCTTTGAACTGTTTGGTGCTGATTTCGTTGATGGTCAAATCGCCAGAATCGTAATGATCTAGACCACCAATGATATTGAGCAAAGTTGTTTTGCCTGAGCCAGATGGTCCCAGAATCGACACAAACTCGTTCCGACGAAAGTTGATACTTACCTTGTCGAGCGCGGTCTGTTTGAGATCCTCGGTCTGGTAAATTTTAGTGATATTTTTTAGTTGTAACATTTATCTAATATTCTTCCCTTTCTGTTGCTATATACGAATAGATAAGTGCGCCCCAAATGAGGTGACTTATTCTATTATACCCCCCCCCGAAAAAAATACACAACCTAGTTTTTCTAGATTGTGTATTTTATCGCTGTTTTAGTTACAGTGGTTGCGACGGAAGATGAGAATCATCGCAAAGCCAGCCGCCAGACCAAAGGCAATCAGACCAGTGACCAGATAGTCAGCTTGAGAAATATTCAAGTTGTTAAAGATAGAACCAGTGTCTGGGAGTTTTGGCGTGTTTGGTTTGTACTGGAAAGTAACTTGGTTCATCGAGAGTACATCGTCATCCGCGCTAAGCGCTACGAAGATTGCTTTGTAAGTACCCTCGCTGAGTTTGAGTTTATCTAGCGGCAGCTCGATATCAATCTTCTTGGTTGCAGGATCATACTTACCCATGAATTTGCTACCATCTGGGAGCGTAACCTCTACTTCACCAGTGGTTAAATTGATTTTGTCACGGTTGATGACAAGAGGCGTATCCTTACCTTCCTTGTCGACGAACACTGGGTCGCCAGTCTTATCGTTGTAAACTTGAATATTGATATGATCTACTTCGTCACCTAGGGTAATGCCAAAACTTGGGTTACCATTATCCTTATTGGTGGTACCTTCAGAGGCCGAAATCGCACGGTAAGAGAACTGGACGGAGTCTTCGAGCTCGGTACCATTAATACCAAACAAAGTCGCAGTCAAGGTAGTTGGCTTATCAATGTATTTATCTAAAACAATCGTTGTCTCCACTACACCATTCTCGTATTTGTCTGCCGCAATCTCGATAGTCTTGGTCTGAGGATTACCTTCACCATCCTTGTAGTCCAGCCTAATACTCTTAGCCCTAGTATATAAAATACTGACTGGAATAACATTGGTGGTGAATTCTTCGCCGTTACGTGGCGACTGAATTCTAACTGAGGCTTGATCATCCTCAAAAACCGTCACTTGTACCTGCGTGTTGTTCTCGCGGCTAGTGACTGGCTCATCATCTTCGGCGGCAGCTGCGCCTGGCGCAGGCAAACTCATGGCAAAAACTGTCATGAGTGCAACCGCAGCCAAACAGACAAGCCCTAAAAGTTGCTTCTTTGTCTTTCGCATACTCTACACTCTTTCTTGTTTAGTTTTTATTTTTGAACTCGCTAGCGTTGATTGTCTCGCAGAATACTACTCGCAATAGTATTACAATCCGCTCTAGTTGCCTAGTCTATACTCGCACTATTCTCATTATCCTGAGAACTAGACTAGCGTTCGAGCCTTACGCTCTTTGCGTTTTCTGATTATGATTATAATCCAGACAATTACGACTGTCAACAGTAAAATTAACAAAATCATAATAAAGAGCGGCATAATCACTACGATATGAGATTCTGACACCTTCTGATCTGCAGCATTAATTGAGAAGGTTACCTGGAAAATACCGAGGAATGGCGTATTGCCCCAGTCGACATTAACGTGGTATTCAGTGTCTGGAAAAGTAGCGATCGAACCTTCGTCCTTATAGAGTTCCTTGCCGAACAAAGTCTTGGCCGTGTAATTATAGTGTGCGTCAAAGTCAGCGTTACCAGTATTCTTAATGGTAGCCTTGGCCGTCAAATTACCGCCAAAGGTGAAGCGCATAAAATCATAGTCGGACACGGTAGCCGTCTGACGCGTGTCGCCAATCGAGCGACCAGAAATCACCATGCCAGCTTGAGAAATGGTGCTAACGCCAGAAGTGTTAGTATTACCATCATTGAGCGTTTGCGCCCAGATTACGGCATATTGTGCACCACCAGGGACGTCTTCTGGGACGTCAATCTTGTAGGCGATAGTCTGGGTCTCGCCCGGTTTGATCTCTCTAGTGACGGTTTTTGCCCAGTTGTTACCATCTTGGAAGGTGATCCAACGAGAAATCTGGGTGTATGAAGTCGAAGCACTCTCAGAGAAGTTAAGGTCGTAGTTCTCGCCTGAAACCACGTATGGGCTAGCGTAGACCTTGTAACGGAATGGCTGAGAGCCAACGTTTTTTACCTCTACAACACATCCACCGTCAATGGTGTCAGTTGGACATTTGTCCGAACTACCAGTGATAACATCTCCCCCTTCGAGGGTGATAGTGACGGCAGTTGGAGACATCTGGACATAGGTTGCAGGTGTTTCATTCTCGTCAGCATAAACTGGCGCCGTGACTCCTAGTGCAAGCAGGCCAGACAGAGCAACTGCCGATACCGTAATTTTTTGCCAAAGTTTATTCATTTTAGATTTACCTCCACAACTCCTTTTGTATTAATACTTGTTACGATTCCTGATGCGTGAAACAATCCAGAAGATGACACAGAAGATAATAATGAGAATGATAAAGAGGAACCAGAGCGGAATTAGGAAGACTAGTTTCTCAGTAGTTGATTCTTCGCCGAAGATACGTACAGTCTGTTTGACACGGAAAATACCTAGATGAGGAGCGCCTTCCCAAGAAACCGTGTTCAAGCGACGCGTCTCTGGAAGAACGATGAGTTTAGCTGGATCCTCTTCGTTAGTGTAGACTTCTTCATCACCGAAGAGTGGGTAAACTTGCAAGATATATTCTGCGGTAGCGTGGGTGTTACCAGAGTTTCTAACGATTGAGGTGGCAGATACTGGTGGCTTGAAGAGGAAGCTTGAAATCTTGTTCTCTTCGATAGTGGCAGTCTTACGAGTGTTACCTTGAACGTTAGAATAGAGGAGCATACCAACGCGACGAGTCATCGCTACACCAGCGCCTGAAGTATTGTCATCGTCTGCGTCAATCTCGGCATAAAGCATAGCGTATTGACCACCGGCTGGAACGTCGGCAGGGACTTTAACTGTGTAAGCAATCTCTACTTCACTGTTAGGTTTAACTGAGTCAGATTTTTTAGAAAAGGTAATCCAATCAGTAATATCTGTGTATTGATTCATCGTAGAATAATCAGGATTATACTTCTCGTCTACCACCGAATATGGTGTCACACCGACAGTGAACCCAAATTCCTTGGTACCGGTGTTCTGGACAAGAAATGTTCCAGTATATGTCTCGCCTGGCTTGAGCTCACCAATATCGTTACGGGCTGGGGACATCTGGATACGATATTCTGGAACATCTTCAGCATAAACGCTAAGGCCACCAGCAAATACATATGCCAAAGCTAAAACAGCTCCCATCAAAACTTTACTTATATTTTTGAAAATTTTCATTTACCTCCTTATTTCATCTTATTATATCGCACTCGTGCTTGCTAGGCAAGATAAAACCAACAAAAATTCCCCCACTCGTTAGGAATGGGGGATTATAATGGTCTTCTGTCAGACTATTGTGCAGTCGCAGTGAAGACTACAGTACCAGTGTAGGTGCCTTCTGGGATAGTATCGTCAACAGACACACCGAAGGTAACTGATGTTTTTGCATTGAGTGCGCCGGTCCCTGCAGTTGCGGTAGCGATGGATGCTGGGGTTGCTTGTAGTGGCATAGCAGTATACTCATCACCGGTAGTCTTGTAGCCCCAACCAGCCTTACCTTGTTCCGGCTTAGCGTTAGGAATACTTGCACCAGTGCTGCCCTTCATGATCCCCTCGTCGGTAGCATACATGGTAAGAGTGTAGCCAATTGGGTCGTTCGATGTAACAGTTGCATCAATAACACCACTAACGACATCACCGTTGATAATAGCTTTACCTAGATCAAGTGTATTACTTGCAGCAATCCAACCTGGCTCACCTTCAGCAGTAGGCGCAGTACCAGAAAGCGCTAGGCTAATGCTACCACCAACCTCAACCTGAACTTGTGCCTGCTTTGTATCACTGTTTGCAGCATACGAACTAAGTGGCATAGCAGCAACGCCGAGACCAGCGACAACGCCGAGAGCTACAATAGCCTTTGACATTTTTGACATAATTTATTTACTCCTTTTGTGAGTATATTTATTTGATATTTTTATTTATATGACCTTTGTAATTATTATTATGTTGATATAATAAGGAATCCGAGCGAAGAAATATTTAATAATATTTTCTTCCGAGGTGACGCCATTATTTCTAGGACGCAGTCCTATGATATAAAAACTGATAATAATTACCTGCCATGTAGGCTAAAGGAGATAGTAAAAATGTCATACAACTTAGAAAAAGTTTGTCGTAAAAATAGCGCGATTTATCGTCAAATTTCTGCCTATTACAACTATTGTGAAACAATCCGGCACATGAGTCATGCAACCATAATCAGTAAAGTTTATACCATTAACGATTTTGTTCGTGAGTCTAAAATATCTGATTTGCGTAAGATAAATAATCAGCATATTAATATATGGATTAATGCTCAATATTTACGCAACAACTCCGGCCGTTCGATTAACGATCGTCTCGCACACCTCAAGGCTATGTTGCGTTGGCAAAAAGACATGAACCTCCATATGCCACACTTAAAACTCGGCCTTGTTCCTAAAGTTACCGAATTACCAGCACGCAAAGTTTGTTTCTCGCGCGATGAAATTGAACGAGTTTTAAAGTATGCCAATGAATTCCAATGGCTATTAATTAGTCTCTGTTTTGACTGCGGACTAAGGATTAGTGAATTACAAAACCTACAAAGGTGTCACTTATGCAGGGATCGTTTATATATTATTGGCAAGGGCAAAAAATCAAGATACGTATTTTTGCGTCGTGAAACTCGCCTACGACTAATAAGCTGGCTGGAACAACATCCGGCATCGGAATATTTCTGGGAAAGCCCTCTTCAAGTCGGTGTTCCGTTAGCAACCTGTACGCTACGGCTATCCATGAAACAATGTTTTAAACGTGCTGGGATAGAAAACTTTTGCCCACACGATCTCCGCCACTCGTACGCAACCGATCTCAAAAATCTTGGTATTTCTACTCGTCATATTCAAGCAGCCTTGGGCCACGCTGCTGAAGCGGTCACAGAGAAATATCTTAGTGATCTTGACGGATTTAATCTACGTGAAGTCTACCATATTAAATATTCTCAACAATAACAATGCTGAATAAGGGGCTCGTAATCGCCTGTGGAAAACTTTTACTTCAGCCATTTGGGGTGTATGAAAATCGTAAAAATCATGCAAAAAAGTCGTTGACATAAGCATAAGCGACCTATATAATAATAATTACAAAGGTCATATAAATAAAAATATCAAATAAATATACTCACAAAAGGAGTAAATAAATTATGTCAAAAATGTCAAAGGCTATTGTAGCTCTCGGCGTTGTCGCTGGTCTCGGCGTTGCTGCTATGCCACTTAGTTCGTATGCTGCAACAACTACCGGTAAGGTGCAGGTTAATGTTGATGGTGCTATTTCGGTTGCGATCGTAGAGCCTACTAATAGCGATGCCGATACTGAGGGTGTATCCTTAACCGGCAACACTCTTGATTTACAAACCGTCATGATTGGTGCTGCCCCTACTATTGGAACAATGGGCGTGCAAGTGAAGACAAACGCAACCAGTGGATATAAATTGACAATCAATGCTGCCACCACGACCGATATGGTTGGTCAAACTTCCGAAAGCAACACTATTCCGGCTAACGAAAACGTTGCACAAGGTACAGCTGGTTGGGCATTTAAGGGTGGTGATGTAGCTAATAATACAGCCATTACTGTTGCTCCGATTACTTTAAAAAACACCAACACGGCAATATCCGGCGATGCGGGCTCAGACGGCAAGAAAGCAGAGACTACAGATGTAACCTTCGTCGTTGCTGCCGACAGTAGTACTCCTGAAGATACCTATGTCGGTACCGTGGTCTTTACTGCTACTGTTAATTAATAATTGAAGCGAGTCTAAGTTCCGCCCCGTCATAGAGGTGGAACTTTTTTGATTCTCGCATTCGCCATCTTTCAGACGCCTGAGGAATAACAGTTCTGTGCAAAAGATCTTTTTGTCTATTTTAAATCCAGTAATCTACCCCACCGTGGTGCGAGCATGCTCCGCGGCCAGTTGCGTTACTCCGCCAGCCGTCACGGCAAATCGCTCCGCTGCGATAACTGCTACTGGGACCAGGAGCCGGAGTATATGTATATCTTCGGGATTCCGTCCAATGAAGGTAAGTTCCAGGATATTCATCATACCAGCAATTTGTTTTACTATTATCAGCATTGCATTCTTTAAGCGCCCGATTGCGATCTTTTTCCCAAGATACTTGTACCGACAACGATAATTTCGTCTTGCACGGCCTTATCATTTTTTGTATCAATAGATCTACGCGACGTTTCATGACCTAAATAATTTCTCGTGACCTCATATGTGACGGTCTTACTACCGTTTTTACCTTCTTGCTTAATAACTCGCACGCCTTCCCTCTGCGCACTGTCATATTCGATTTTAGTTTGATATTGCGTTGTTTCTACAACCTGTTCGGTTGTAGTTTCAGTATAAGTACTGACAAAAAGCAAGCCGCATATCGCTAAAACGCCAATGATTCCTCCGATAATTTTTGCTGCGATATTTTTCATAAGCCTTACGCGCCCATTATTATATACCCTGATACAAATAACTCTTAATCATCTTAAGATAAGTATGTGTGGCTTGGCGGAAATTAGCAAGTTCGGCGCCTTCGAGTTTCAAATACTTGCCGGCGGCAATTTTTTTGTAAATTCCTGAGAGGCGCACTTCGTAGCGCACGGTCAGTTCTTGTTGTTTGCGTTGCTCGTCAGTCCAATCCTCGTGCCAAATCCACACACCACGTTGATGATGGAAAAATTCGCGTCGATGCCCAGTTGGAATCGGACCAAAGATTTGACTACCGATGCGCGATTCGGCGTTAATCAGTTCTGCGCGACTAGGATGTTTCCTCAGCGACGGAACATAGACAACGTGTTGTTCTTGGATAACATTCTGCTGAGCAGAAGTTGGTTGCGATGCAGTTGCTGCAACCGGCGCGCCTACCTGTTCTACCGTTGGGGTGGCAGATTTTACTGGTTCGTAAATGAAATTCAGCGGTTTCCTAGTGTGATAGATTTTAATTACGTCACCATCATTCAGAAGAATTGGCTCATCGTAATGACTTGGTTTCGCTTCCTCTGGGACATTCTGTGACTTTGCGGTTTGTTTTGCAAGTCGTTTGGCATTTTTCGTCGCTTGCTTAGTAAGTTTATGTTGGAAACGGCGTGTAGCCTTAGCCTCTTTAATTTCCGCATGAGTCATTAGGGGCATGCCAAATTGCATACGACGAATCGGCGCATTGCGTTTCGTCGCTTCTGTAGTTATAGCAGTTGAACATTCTGGGTCTTGTGTCAAACAGGTTTTTGCTAGATTTTCTTCATTGACTTTTTCTATTTTTTGCTCTGTAATTTTTCCCAAAATAGCCTTGTTTTTATGATTTTTCTTTAGTTTAAGACTAGACCGATAAGTCCTAATATTGGCTAAATTAACGCACGGCATCGCTCAATCTCCTTGGCTACCCCCATTAATTCTCGATAAATTTCGACTGACGCTGGAGTACCAAAATCATAAGTCTCGATTCTCGCAAAAGACGGCACGTCGGCTGCTTCGAGCCGAGCATAGGCTGGCAAATCCGGCGTCTTCATCTGTTCCAAAGTAGGAGTATTAGATGTGAAAAAGTTTTCTTGCATTAGATGTTGTTTGCTCCACAATTGTTTCAAATGCCACACCCAAATTTTCCGACAGGTAGAGCGCTATGTCACGCACGTGCTGTGGTGAGTTAATTGTACCACGGTACGGCACTGGAGTCAAGAATGGGGCATCGGTCTCTAACAACATCTTTTCTAGCGGAGGTAAAGCCGGCGTCGTGTAAGTCGCGAGGCCATTCACGCCGATATAGAAACCACGTTCGAGTGCCTGGCGCAAATCGCGTTTTGACCCGGTAAAACTATGCACTACCCCTTGCAGACCAGAAAAATTATCCAACACCGCCCAGACATCGGCAAACGCCTCACGCAGATGCAACGAAACCGGTAAGTCATAATCACGTGCGAGTTGCAACATTTGTTCAAGTAGCCGAATCTGTTTTTTCCGATCATAACCATCATAATGGTAGTCTAGGCCTACTTCACCGATAGCCACTGGCGTGCCGTCAGTAAAAGCCTTTTTTGCTTCATCAGTCACACCGTCAGAAATAATCTGGTCAGCAAACTCCGAGTGAATACCATAAGTCCAGTAGACATCCTGATGTTTGGTGGCAAAGTCGCGCGCGTTTAGCGAGTCGGCGTGGTCCGTGCCGATGCAAATGATTTTCTGGACATCGTTCTCATGCGCCGATTGCAAAAAGGTCGCTTGCTGCTCAGGAGTAAACCATTGATTATCATGAAGATGGCAATGAGTATCGATTAGCATAGTTCGTCAAAATCTTTCCCTCGGAGAGGGGTTATAGTTCCATTGTAGCACACCATAAGCATTTTGTCAATAAGGAAAACTGGGTCTGTTTTACCTAGCCTCGCGTTTCCCTCTTACGCTTAACTGGATCAAGTTGACGCTTACGAAGACGCAAACTCTTAGGAGTTACCTCGAGTAATTCATCATCCAGCAAGAAGTCAATGCATTGCTCAAGAGAATACTGCGTGTATGGCGTCAGTTGGATTGCACCGTCGCTAGCGTGAGTGCGCATGTTGGTGAGTTGTTTTTCTTTACAAATATTAATGTCAAGGTCATCTTTCTTGTTGCTGAGGCCAACAATCATACCTTGATAGACTGGAACGCCAGGCGGAATAAAGAGGATACCACGAGCCTGAGCCGCATCAAGTGCATAGGCTGTGCTAGTACCGTTCTCGAAGGCGATTAGAGCACCGTTACGTTCTGGACGGTAGCGGCCTTCGACTGGCTTGTAGCCGTTAGGAAGACTAGACATGATGGCGGTTCCTTTAGTCGCGGTAAGTAAGTTGTTGCGCAGACCAATGAGGGCTGCCGTAGTAATTTCGTAAACAAATCTTGTACTACCTGTACCGGTTAACTCTTGACTCTTCAGTTCCGCACGACGTACGCCCATTTCTTGGCTAACAGCACCAACAAATTCGGCGTCAACTTCTACGGTTAATTCTTCGATTGGCTCGCATTTTACACCATCAATTTCTTTGTAAACAACTTCTGGGCGGCCAGTTTCTAGTTCAAAGCCTTCACGACGCATGGTTTCAATCAAGACGCTCAAGTGAAGCTCGCCACGACCAGAAACTTTGTAACCGAGGCCATCCGGTACGATTTTTAGCGCGATATTAGTTTCAAGCTCGCGCTCCAAACGCTCAGCAATCTGACGCGAAGTAGTAAACTCACCTTCTTGCCCCTTAAGTGGGCTAGTGTTCGGCCCTATATATATACTGAGGGTTGGTGGTTCGAGCTCGATAGTCGGTAAGGCTTCTGGATTGTCGCCGGTTGCTACAGTGTCGCCAATGTTCGCCGCGGATACGCCAGTAATGGCGACGATATCGCCTGCGGTGGCTTCGGGAGTTTCTTCTTTGCCGAGGCCTTTGTAGGTGAAAATCTTTTCGATTTTGGCTGGGACGGCTTGTTCAGTGTCGTCTTCGTAGTTTTTCTGGAGGACGGCCACCTTCTCGCCGGCTTTAAGCTTGCCACGGAAAATTTTGCCGATGGCATATTTACCCAGATAATTATCTGCCGCGAGTGCTGCTACGAGTAGTTGCGCGCCCTTAGAGGCGTCGTCGTCGATTTTTGGCGCTGGAATATCATTAATAATAGACTCAAAAATCACTTCAAGGTTATCGTCGAGGTTGGTGGTTTTGCCAGCCTTGCCGTCACGAGCGATGGCATAGTAAATTGGGTAGCTGAGTTGAGATTCATCGCTGGCGAGTTCGAGAAAGAGGTCAGCGATTTCGCTTTCGACTTCGGCAATGCGTGCGGCTGGTTTGTCAATTTTGTTAATGACAACTACTGGCTTGAGTTTGAGGCTGAGGGCTTTTTGCAAGACGAATTTAGTCTGTGGCATCGGACCTTCTTGCGCGTCAACCACTAGCAGAACACCATCCGCCATGTTAAGCGTACGTTCTACTTCGCCAGAAAAGTCGGCGTGGCCTGGAGTGTCGATAATGTTGATTTTGTAATCTTTGTAAAAAACTGAAGTTTGTTTAGCAGTAATAGTGATTCCTCGCTCGTGCTCTTGATCCATGGAATCCATGATGAGAGTTTGCTGCATTTCGGCCTGGTTATCGCGAAAAGTGTGAGACTGCTTAAGAAGCCCGTCCACCAAGGTTGTTTTACCGTGGTCGACATGGGCGATAATTGCCACGTTACGAATATATTCTGGATTAATCATTGTTCTATTATACCCCATAAGGCGTTTTATTGCAAGAGCGTGACGAGGATTTTTGAATGATTGACGGTGCGCGCTGAGAATCTTATCTGGTTGTTTCACTCTGGATCTTGTCGAAGCTCACGGTTTGGTTTTTCATCGAAATTTTGCCCACTTGATAACCGTAATCAAGCAATTCCTTTTTGTAAGTAAGAAAGGCATGATCGATTTTGAACCCCAAAATTTGCTCAATCTCAGCAAATGGCAGCTGATAATGCGGCGCTTGGCCGTTTTTGAGATAGTGCCAGAGTGGATCGTATTTGCTCATGCTAGAATTATTTTACCGAATTGTGGAAGGAAAGGCAAGGTGGGGGCGACTCAAGGTTGTGCTATGAACGATAGTGGCGAACAATGTTTTTCCGTGGATGTGTTCATTTGAAACTTTTTCTTAATTACCCTATTTTTTTCACGTCCTCAGCAAACCCTAATTCGCATTATAACCAAACTCAGGATTCCGGGTTAAAAGCACCTCTTTCCACCACGACTCCCGGTTGAGAATAATTTTATCATCCGTTGTAGATTTATAAATGTCGAGAATCGAGTAGCGGAAATTATCCTTTACATACTTTAAGCTTTGCTCTTTGACTAGAGTTTTCAACTCCTTGTTGTGGCCGTGTCCATTCTCGGCATAGCTACGCCACCGGCCGAGCAACATTTCGTTGCCAGAAGCCGAGCCGACGTAACGCTTATTGGTAGCAGTGTCGGTTATGAGATAAACACCTTTTTGGTTCTCTAACGCTGTTTGCCAAGTTTTCAGTTTTAAAACATAGTTTAGCTCTGACCAGGATAGATTCACGTTTTCGTAACCCGGAAAAGCTGCCTCTATTTCGTCATAAGGTTGTTCGAGAATAGTTTTGACGGTTAGGCGAGAAATCGCAGCTTTATCACGCATCACAATATTCATAGTATTACGATCTGCCCAGGTAATCACTAGCCTGCCGAGATAACCTACTATCTCTGTGAGCGCCGATTCGTCTGCCCCGACAAAAACTTTGCTATCATCGAGGACTTTATAAGCATTAACGAGCAGCCAGTCTTTACCGCCAAACGGAATAAAACTAAGCACATAGTCACCATTAATATACCGCTTGCGACCATTAGGATTATGCGTTTTAACCGACTCACGAACAAGATCAGCTTTGCCATGACTGTATAATTCTAATAACTCAAAACGGAATGACTTATCTCCGAGCCAAGTCTTGAGCTCATCCAACGTATTGTTCGGGTCGTAGTCCCAATCGCTGTTAAAAATCAGTTTTAGCTTAGAAAACTTTTCCTCTGGTAAATTCAATAACTCGGTAAGCTTAATAGCGCTCATTTTTGCTTATCCTTTCTGGTTGCCCTCTTTGGTCACCCTATTTTTGGTCGCCCTCTTTTTCTGGTTGCTCTCTTTTTCTGGTCGTCCTAATAATAAAAATAATCCACATCGCCAACAGGGGTAAAAGTTGACTTTTGCAGGATTAGAGCATATCAAAAACGCGTTCATTCTGGCTGTGGTCGGGGCGACAAGACTCGAACTTGCGACCTCTGCTTCCCAAAAGCAGCGCGCTACCAACTGTGCCACGCCCCGATGACATCATTATACCACACTGACGAGAAAAAACAATGGTGGATTTGATGAGTCGGAATTAAACTCGACCCGCCCATTTTAGCCTCAAAATACTATTCCGCCGCACAAATCGATGACGAAAAATTCTAGTTCACTGTGCCGATTTTTTGATATCAAAAGCCCATTTTGCCACTATAATGCTTATGCCAAAACCACCCATTTTTACACATTTTTAGCCAATTTTTGGCATTTTTGCGCATTTTTGGGCCATTTTTTAGTGCAAATTTTTACAGGGGTGAAAAAAAGATTTTTGCGAGTTACTTAGCGAAGCGCTAAGTAACTCGACATTTCAAAATTCAGAATCGCACTTTTTGTTTTATAATGTGCTAAAAGGTTAAACGAGAGGAAAATATGATTTTTACCCAACTAACAAAATGCACGATTGGAGGACACCCATGAAACAACTACTGATTTTTGGATTAGGCATGGGCGGCGAAGCGGTCGCAGGTTATCTAGAGAATGAGCTCAGCACGGTCGAGATTCTCAAACTAATTGATTGGCGCAGCTCGTTCTACGATTCCCTACTCCCCAGAGAGCGCAACCAAGAGCTCCTGAAACAACTTCAGCCCTATATTGGCAAAGTTGACATCATCGTACTAGGAAGTTACCTCCTCTCGTTGTCGTTGCCGTATTTGCGACGCCATTTTCCAGAACAAGCTTTCGTCGGCATGGGTGTCAACGTTTATCGCGTTGCGCAGAATCTTTCCAGGTCGTTAAATGCAATTGCCCTAATGAACCCAGCATTGCATGACACTTTCTGGTTTGATGAACTTTGCCTAGATTTAGATTTTCTGAAGTTAACAATCCCTAATTGTGCCGGTTGGGCAGAACTAATAGATGATCACGCAATTTCGCCAGACATCTTGCGAGCGGATTTGTATGAAGCCAACATCGCTTTACGCCAAAGAACCAGCTACAAGCGTCGCGGTCGTCCTCGTAGGACAGCGCCGCCGCTTGTCGAACAACTTAGCATCGAACACACCAGCCACGACAATAATCAGACGGCTGCTCAGAGCGTCTTGCAGATGCGCGACAATATCGAAAAACATCTTCATCCCGATTCGTTCACACCAAATTCGGCAATACGTGTTGAATTACTCGCCTATAAGAAGCCTCCTACTGCACCGCGGAGCAAAAGCTCCTTATCCGCGCCAGCGCAGCAGCAAAGCCACCGGCGACCAGTCGGCTCACTTCCCAGGCAGCCTACGACTCGCTGTACTTCACCACTTATCGCGCCTAGTACCCCAGGATTGGTTTTACTTCTCAGTACGCACCTTTGGAGTATTAGGCCAGAGTTGGAGCAAGTTTTCGGCTGGCGCGTGAAGATTCTGGATTTTCGCAAGCAGCTTCTACACGACGTTTGCACAGAGTTAGGGCTTCTGGGTGTGCATGGCAGTAGAGCAAGATAGGTGCCGAGAGCTACCGAGACAATAAATTAAACGATAATTTAGGAGGACCTAAGCCTAGCAATAATACACCACAAAAGTATGTTAAAAGGGTGGGCTTTACAAGATTTTTAACATAAAAGCAAGAAAAATTAACAGGGGTAATATTAGTATTTTTCGTAATATAGATTGATTTTTAGCAAAAAACTATTGACTTGCATAAGCATAAGTGCTATAATAGAAGTATATGGCACACTAATAGACTAAATCAACCATATAAAATCAACAGATTTAGCCAAGTAGGATTTTCGAGGGGGCAGTAAGGAGTCATACAGATAAATCTTGCTCAAAACTAATCGGCTCAGAAAGATACTCTACCAATATTAAATAATAAGAGGTGCAAGAGCCAAAATAATTTTATGAGCAATTATCCAAAGATTCATATCAAAGAGAATAACTCTAGGGGGCCAATCAATTCTAATCATAAAAAATTTGTCGATAATGATAAATCTATTATTGCAGTTCTCTGCGGAATATTGAAAACTCGACGAATTAACGTACGTGCAGCAGAAGTTTACAAACAAGCGAAGTTGTCGTCACCAACTTTTTATCTACATTATCGAAGCGCAGACGACGTTCGTCAGCAGTACGAGCAGCGACTTAGGGCAGAATTAGCCCACCGCGTCCCCAAGAATGCTAGTCCGCGAGTGTTTTTCACACTACTAATCAATCTCATCATTAAGCATCAGCAATATTTTATAGCAGTCAGCGAAAGTTGCAATAATTATCTTCTCACCGTCATTATTAAATCATATCGCAAGATTCTGGTGAGTTCAGAGATTGATGAACGTAGCTTCTTATTCTATCTACATCATTTGCAGGCAATTCTTGATGGTTGGTTGAATTTCGATTTATCTAAAGAACCTTTAATTGATGATTGTATTAAGGAATTAGTCAGGGCAAAACCGCCTAAGAATCGTCAGAAAACCAGCAGCGCCAAACCTAGACGTAGAACAAAACCCACTCAGAAGAATCAAGCCACAGCTAGCAGTCGAGCAAAAGCTACTCAGAAGGCTCAAGGTACAGCCAACAAGCTGGCAAAATCTAGTAAAAATACCACTAAGTCATAGCTCTGCGCATTAAGTCATAATTCCTTAATATAAAGTACTGAGTGCGGAGTACTAAGTCCTAAATTAAGTACCAGATTTTAAGCATAGCCTTGCGGCCATAGGTGCCAATACCTAATCCTTTACGAAAAGGCACCGTAGCACAACGAGTGCTACGGTACCCCTGGAACATTTAGTCTTAACAACTTTTAGCGTTTGCGACCGACAACCTTGTTCTTGATTTTCTTAGATTCCTTCTTGGCGTCAGACTTCAGTTGAGAAAGTTTCTTAGAAGCATCCTTCTTGATTTTGGCAGCCTCTTTGGAAGCAGCCTTTTCGGTCTTCTTTAGATTCTTTTTCAGATCTTTACTAACCTTGGCAGCGTCTTTTTTAAGAGCTTTTTTGGTGTTTGCTAAAGTCATTTTTCTTTCCTTTAATTATTATGCTTTTATTGTAGCACATTCTGAAAAATGCGTGCAATTTTCAATGCCAGATTATCAGCCCCAAAGAAATTGTTAGCCCTAAAGCATTTTTCCGCACCGAATTATTTCTTCAAATACTCTTTGAGATATTTGCCAGTTGGCGTATCGGAGCGCTTAGCTAGTTCTTCTGGCGTGCCTGCGGCAATGACTTGGCCGCCGTGTTGTCCACCTTCTGGTCCCATGTCAATAACCCAGTCGGCGCACTTGATAACATGCAAATTATGTTCAATAATAATCATGCTATTACCGCCGTCTACCAAACGTCCGAGGATTTGTAGCAAACGTTTCACGTCGTCAGTATGGAGACCAGTAGTTGGTTCGTCTAGAATATAGAGAGTTTTGCCAGTGCTGCGACGAGCTAGTTCAGTCGCAAGTTTAATGCGCTGCGCCTCACCGCCTGAAAAGGTCGTGGCAGGCTGGCCGAGTTTAATATATCCGAGACCGACTTCCTGAATAGTCTTGAGCTTGCCAACGATGGTCGGGATGTTTTCGAAAAAGCTCACTGCTTCATCGATGGTCATAGCTAGAACGTCAGAAATATCTTTGCCTTTGTACTTCACCTCAAGAGCTTCACGATTGTAACGTTTGCCATGACAAGTAGGACAAGTTACATAGACATCTGGCAAAAAGTGCATTTCAATCTTATTAACGCCGTCACCTTGACAAGTTTCGCAACGACCGCCTTTCACGTTAAAACTGAACCGGCCTGCCTTGTAACCTCTCAGTTCAGCTTCTGGTTGTTTAGCAAATAATTCACGGATCTGGTTGAAAACGCCAGTATAAGTCGCCGGGTTAGAACGCGGCGTGCGCCCAATCGGACTCTGGTCAATGACGATACATTTGTCGAGGTTTTTGATGCCGTCGATACGGTCGTGTAGACCGGGCACGGTTTGCGCGCGGTGCAATCTAGCAAGTAATTCGTTGGCCAAGATTTCGTTCACGAGAGTTGATTTACCACTACCAGAAACTCCAGCTACGACCGTCATTACGCCTAGTGGGAATTTCACGGTAATATTTTTCAAATTATTTTCGCGTGCGCCTACAACGACAAGTTCTTTATCTTGCTTAGGTTTGCGACGTTTTTTCGGCACCGGAATTTCCTCTTGGCCACTGAGATATTTACCAGTAATTGAATCAGGATTTTTGGCCACTTCATCCGGCGTGCCAGCCGCAATCAGACGACCACCATTATTACCAGCACCCGGACCAATGTCAATCAAATAATCCGCAGCGCGCATGGTGTCTTCGTCGTGTTCAACCACGAGGACGGTGTTTTTCAAATCGCGCAGATGTTTGAGAGTAGCAATTAACTTATCATTATCTCGCTGATGTAAACCGATCGATGGCTCATCCAAAACATACAAGACCCCTTGCAAACCAGAGCCGATTTGCGTCGCCAGCCTGATACGTTGCGCTTCGCCACCAGAGAGAGTATTCGCCGCGCGGCCAAGTTCAAGATAACCCAGACCAACGTCCTGCATAAACTGCACTCGCTCACGAATCTCCTTGACGATTGGCTCAGCAATCATTTTTTCCGATTCGTTAAACTCCAAATCATGGTTCAGCACTTCAAGCGTTGCATCCACATCCATATTACACATATCGACAATATTAAGACCATGCACTGTCACCGCTAGCACCGACGGTTTCAACCGAGCACCGTGGCATTCTTGACATTCGTGTACGCGCATGAAACGTTCAATATCTTTCTTAATAAATTCGGAGTCAGTTTCGCGATGGCGTCGCTCTAGAGTCGGAATCACACCTTCGTAAGTACTTTGATAGGTAGCACCATTACCCCATTTGCCGTGTCCACCGACCGAAACTGTAAACTTTTCGTTGCCCGTGCCGTACAAAATTTTCTGAATATCTTCATCTTTTAGCTTACCAATCGGCACATGCACCGAGAAACCATGCTGCTCACCGACCGCCGTAAGACGTTTCAGCCACCAAGATTCCTGGGTGATTCGGTTAAACGGCCTAATACCCCCCTCAGCAATCGACAGATTTGGGTTAAGCACTAGGCTAGGATCGATTTCCATCCGCGTACCTAGACCAGTACAAACTGGACAGGCACCCTGCGGCGCGTTAAAACTAAATAGTCGCGGCTCAAGTTCGGGAATTAACTCGTCCGGATGTAGTTCGCAAGCATAACGTTGCGAAAAAGTTAAAATCTCACTGTTTTCATCATCGATCCCCTTCTTCTCAATGGTAGCCGAGTTATCATCGATTTTCAGCAGCTTGATAATTCCCTGCCCCAGTTCAAGCGCCTGTTCAATCGAACCCGAAATACGACTTAGAAGCTCTGGCGACAGAATAAACCGATCCACAACAATTTCAATATCGTGCCGATCATTCTTATTCAACTCCGGAAATTCATCCAACGCATAAACAATGCCATCGACGCGCACGCGAGAAAAACCTTTGCTCTGATATTGATCAGGAATGTGTTGAAAACTACCCTTTTTCTGCGAAACCAATGGCGCGAGCAACATCAACTTACTACCAAGTGGCAATTTCATGACTTCGTTTACGATATCTTCCACGCTGCGTCGATGTACTTCGCGATGACAAATTGGACAATGCGGCACACCCACTCGTGCAAACAACAAACGCAAATAATCATAAACTTCGGTCACGGTCGCCACCGTAGAGCGAGGGTTACGACTAGTCGACTTCTGATCAATCGAAATCGCCGGACTAAGACCCGTAATGCTATCAACATCTGGCTTGTCCATCACACCAAGAAACATACGT
The DNA here is from genome assembly GCA_964397215.1 of uncultured Candidatus Saccharibacteria bacterium. Taxonomy (GTDB): domain Bacteria; phylum Patescibacteriota; class Saccharimonadia; order Saccharimonadales; family Saccharimonadaceae; genus Nanosyncoccus. The sequence continues at coordinate 22,685 of CAYNHE010000005.1, read as the reverse complement.
GCGTAACTCGAAAGACTTTCAACATAACGCCGTTGACCTTCTGCATAAATCGTATCAAAAGCCAAACTCGACTTGCCACTCCCCGACAGTCCAGTAATAATTACCAGTTTGTCGCGCGGAATGTCGACGTTGAGATCTTTGAGATTATGCTGTCTAGCACCTCGTACCCGAATAAAGTTTTCTTCCATCCCAAGTATTATACGCCGAAATAATAATTATTGCAACCCCAGCCACCCTAGTTTACCAGCGACTCCGACAACCCCAGCAACCTGAGACTCAACATTCCCCCTCTTGCAAACTCTGATACCACAACATCAGTTCTTCCACCAAAAACTCGTATTCTGAATCGGGTTTTGGACCAAGTTTTTCGCCATTTTGCAGCTTTTTCTGAATGGAATTCATGTCGCGCCAAAAGCCTTTGGCCTGACGATTCAGACGCTCGACGCGGTACTTTTGCCAATTCGCGCGTTCTTCGTCAGTTAAGCTGCCGGGGAAATTCTTGGCGCGGTAATGCATATACAAATCACTTAACCGCTCATCCTTAAATTTAGGATGATGCGTTTCGGCAAAATCATCATTATTACGAATAATCTCAGCCGTGCGATTATCTTCAACACTCAAAAACCCATCGTAGAGCGCCGATTCGACATCTTCTGCCGAACCAAAACCTTGATGCGCGCTCACATTCGCCTTCACCATACGTTTAACAAATTCAGGATGCCGCTCAAGCGCGGCCAAATTCTTTTTAACTTCATCCGCCGTGAGGTGAATTTTTTGCCAACCGTCGCCCTTGTCCAGCACATTGATTGGCGCCACCGCCGGACAACGATTATATTGCAAAACTTTAACAATCGGGAAAAACTCTCGCTCCCACGGTTCACGTTCCCGAAATGGCACGTCGTCAAGTTTACGCGGCGTGGATTTTTGCTCTCGCTGCAAAATTTCTTCGATGTTATAACGCAAATCAAACACCAGCACATTTCCGTTCCGCGCTTTTGCAATGGGGTAAGCTACCGTAGTTTTATTATGTTCGCCCGAATAACGCCCCGACGCATAGACGAACGGCTGCGGATTTTCTAGATTAACCAACTTCTGCACCAGCCGCTTGTCACGCATTTTGTAAAGAAAATCATACATTTGCGGCTGCTTATCATGAATTAATTTGGTCACTTCAATCAGCGCAACCACATCCGCCAGAGCGTCATGGGCATGCTCGTGTGAAATTTGATTGCACTTAGTAATCAGTTCAAGCCGGTTAGTGGCGTGGCCATCTTCACTCATCGGCCATTCGATGCCTTCTGGCCGCAGTGCTCGCACCAGTCGCACCACGTCGAGCATATCCCAACGACTACGGCCGTCTTTCCACTGCCAAGCATAAGCATCGTAAAAATTTCGCCACAACGTCGCGCGCATAAATTCATCATCAAAGCGCACCGAGTTGTAGCCGACAATCGTCGTATTCGGCATCGCTACGCGGTCCATAAAAAATCGACAAAACTCACGCTCGCTCATCCCATCTTGCAAAGTCATTTGCGGCGTAATGCCAGTCGTCACAATTGCATACGGCCCCGGCAAAGTATCATCACTCAAAGTAACCAAAATATTATCTGGCTCACCGACCGGGTTAAACTCCATATCAGTCCGCTGCCCAGCAAACTGCATCAACCGATCCGTCCGCGGATTCAGACCCGAAGTTTCCAAATCATAAAAATAATAAGTTGGTGACATAGTCTAATTATAGCACGCCAGGGCGGCCAATAGGTTAAATAGGCGCGCGATGACGACTAACATTTTGCACCATAAAAAACGTCCTACGCTGTTCTGTAGGACGTTCCGGTAATTTTTTCAAACGTGTCACGGCAAAAGCCGCACTGTCGAATTCGGAACCTTGCCGCACGGAAACCGTTTTTAGCCCTGCGCCTGCGCCACACTTCCATAGAAACTTTTATTTGACAAGCTCGCCATAGACCATAAATCGTCAATAGTCGCTTGGTCTCTGAAAAGTTTATGGAAGAGGGTAACCCTAATCGGCGCTGATAATTCCGCGCACTGCATAAACTCTCTGACTAAGCGCGCGTCAGTCTGGTCCGTCAGCGAATCGGCATAGGCGTCCGAGACTAACTTGAAGTCTTCCTCATTGATAGCTGTCACACCATAACTACATCCGTAAGTATAAAACTTCTCAGCAATCATGGCATGAATCTGATTAAGCCTTGCAACGTTATACTGTAACAGGCGCTCATCTTCGCTCAGCTCGTCAGATTTCTTGTCAGCCAGCTCCTTAAGGTTAACCTTCACGCCGCGCTGCTCCAGTTCTTGACGGAGTTCAGCAACGACAGCACGATAATGTTCGGTCACCCGGAAGAGCGCGGTCAGTTGTTCCCGGTCGCGCTTCCGCGTCCGACTTTGCATTAAGTCCTCAAACTTGACAGAATCGTCCTCGTCGAAGTAACCTTTGTCAGAGGACTCATCAAAATCATCTTCATGTGCGAGCTCAGCCATCGTCAGGTCAATCCCCTGATCCATGGTTGTCGTAACGTTCTCAATAATCTTCTTGATGGACGCCTCAGGCTCTGCCTTCAGTTTGGACAGCTCGGTGGAACGCGTGGTCTTCATCAGCGACTTAAACCAATCCGAATTCTCGGTCAGCGTCACCATTCTAAAGTTCCTCTCTGACTTATCGGCAGTAGTCTCCTCTTTAGGCTGACTTAATGCTTTAGTCTTAGCCTCAAGTTCTGACACAAAGTGCTTTGCAGATTTTTTGACTTTGTCAAAAAATCTCGTCTCCTTCTTCGAAAAATTTACGTTTGTTATCAAAGTTCCCATTCTTTTCCCTCCTGATATATGTTTTAATTTTACAACAAAAATCCAGTACTATGGGGTCAGAATGCAGCCCCATACTTCCATTATGGCAAACTTTATCTATTTTGTCAAGGGTTTTGTAGGTAGTTGAAAGGATTTTGCAAGTAAACCAACCTAGTAATGCCATTTTACCAGATTTTACTTAGCTCGCAAGCTATCCATGATGGACTTCGCGGCGGCGACACCTTCGCCGGCTGCGGTGATGACTTGGCGGACTGCGCCATAGCGTACGTCACCAGCGGCAAAAATGCCTTTTAGCGCGGTTTGGTATACCTCATTGGTCACCACATAGCCATTCTCACTGAGGATTTCGGCTGGTAGAAATTTGGTGGCTGGGCGCTGGCCGATACTTACAAAAACATGATCGAACTGGCTTAACTGTTCTACAGTTGGTTCCACGTTCTCCAGAATTTGCACGTTGCTATACTGCTGAACTTCATGGATAAGCGCCTGCTCGGCTTTTAGCGGCGAATGCGAAATTAGAGTCACTCGCTCAGCTAATTTCGCAAGATAGATGGCTTCATGGAGAGCCGAATTAGCGCCGCCGATGACGGCGATGTTTTTCCCTTTTACTAGACTGCCGTCACAGAGCGCACAGTACGATACTGGTACGTCCGGAGTGATGCTCAGTCGTCGAGGTTCTGATCCGGTTGCAATCAGTACGGTTCTGGCCTCAACTGGTTCTTCGTCAATGGTTAGCTTCCATCCCTCGCTAGTTTGCGACAGTGTCGTACACTCGCCATATTCGAGCTTGGCACCGGACGACACGGCTTGTTCTTGCATTTTTGCGATTAGTCCTTGACCGTCACCGAGATAACCCGGATAGTTGGCGAGTTCGGCAATCTGCACCACGACACCGCCATAAGTTGCTCGCTCAAAAACTTTTACCTGATAGCCAGCGCGCCCCAAGTAAATCGCCGCTGCGAGCGCCGCCGGTCCACCGCCAACAATTGCCACATCTAACAGCATTTACCCTCCTAGTTAGTCGTGTTGCTGTAGTAAGCAGAGTAAATTTGCATGTAGAGGTCATCGAGTTCTTTGTTGATGGCGTCGATTTTTTCATCTTTGTCGATGACTTGGATGATGAACTTGAGTGGAGAATTCTTGCCGCCACAAATTTCTTTGTTCTCGCCGTAGGCTAAATCACCGTTAATCGAAATCTGGCGGACACCACCGATTTTCATACCGACTACGCCCTGGTTCCAACCTTCGATGAGACCCATGTTAGGATCGACTGGAGTTTTAAGTTTGGTCGGGTTCTCGTAATCGTCAAACGATGAATCAAAAACGCTACCGTCGGCACACCAACCGATGTAGTAGGCATAGTAATCTTTGTCATTCTCGGCTAGAGTCTTACCATCACCGACTTTGAGATCGGTCGTTTTGAGACCGTCCGCATTAGCGTTGGCGGCATTATAAGATTTGATATTGCTCTTGTAGCTCTTGAAACTAGCTAAATATTTGTCCGAAAGTGGCTTACTAGCTTCTTCAAGTTCGGCATTTTTTGCATCATATTGTGCGGTCAACTCTTCTACCTTAGCATCAGTGCTATTCTTGGCGCCTTCTTTATTGCCGTTCATCACGATAAACATGTAAGCCAACATCGTCGAGCCTAGTAGCAGCACCGCCACGACAATAATTATTACACGCTGCCACCAGCTAGTTTTGAGTGATTTTTCGTCCATAGGTAAATCTCCTTATTTAATTACTGCACCGATTTTGACAACCTCCACTGTCACTGCGTCCATTATAGCAGAAATCTCCGTGGCGTCCAAGGTCTTCTCGAAATTAGCAAATTTCAGCCGGAAGGAAATATTCTTAGTGGAGTCGGTTGGTTTAGCCTGATAAATCGAGACCGGCTCAACCGAATAGCTCAAATCTTGCGCTTTCAGGGCGTCCTCAATAGTTTGCAAGAAGCGGCCAAATGGCGCATCACTGGCCACCGTCGCTGTCAAATCACGTTCCACACTTGGGAAACGCGAAATACGAAAATCTCGGTCAAGATCGCGTGGAGCGCTGAGGATTTTGTCGAGGTTAATTTCGGCTGCCGTGATAACAGTTTCTAACTTAAATTTCCTTAGCACGCTGAGTTTTACCTCACCAAAAGCACCAATCACTTGGCCGTCCACCACTAGTTCGGCACTACGCTTAGGTTCGAGTTCTGGCTGGTCGGCAGATTTTTCCTTGCTCAAGCCAGCATAAGTCACGCTAATGCCTAGTTCTTTGAACATAGCGAGGATTTTGGCTTTCAGTGAGTAGAAGTCACCCACCGCCACCACACCGAGATGGTTCTTGAGCACAGGAGTTTTTTCGTTAGTCAAACCATAACTCTTGCGTGACACTTGGTTCATTTCATAAAGGGTAAAGTCACGATGACCAGCTTTGATGTTTTCGCGCACTTTGTCGAGCAAACTCGGCGCAATTTCAGAGCGGAAACGTTGCAAATCTGGTGAAATCGAGTTGACGATTTCGTAACAATCCTCCGGATCTTGATTGACTTTTTTAATCAAATCACTGCTGACGAATGAATAAGTCAAAAGTTCGTGCATTTCTAGACGGTCTGACAAAATGCCGCGCAGCTCTCGCTTGAGACTAAACATCGGAGCGATTTCGGCCTCAATCATACGCTTCTCCGGCAAAACCTGCGGAATGTTGTCGTAGCCGAGTAAACGACCAACCTCCTCAATGATGTCTTCTTTGATATGGATATCTGTGCGCCAAAATGGAACAGAGATGACTAACCACATTTCGCTATGGCTCACATGTTCTTTGGAGCCCACGTTCGCGACGCCTGCCGTCGCAGGGTCGCGCCGCTTAGCCTCGGCCGAGCCTCCGGATGACTCCAAAGAACATTGTGAACCATGGCAAACGCGGTCACCCATCTCCACCCCAAATCCCACATTCTCTAGAGTTTTCTTAATCAACTCGACATCATAATCACTCCCCAGCAAATCATTAATCTCAGATGTTGTAATTTTTACAACAATTTGCTGTTGCTGGCTGGGGAATTCATCAACCACCGCCTCAGTTTCAACACCTAGGCCCTTGACGGCTTCTGCCAGCACGAAACCACACATCGCGGCCGGTTGGCCCTTAGTGAATCGGGTGATGGCCTCAGAGAAAATTCCATGGGCCATTTGGGTTTTGCGTAAATTATAGAGCGAAAAAGTCGCACTTTCCAAAACTACGCGCTTAGTCGACGCGTCACATTCGGTATTTTTGCCACCCATTGCGCCAGCAAGCGCAACAGGGATGTTGTTACTAGTGATTAAAATATCTTCTGGGATACACTGAATAGTCTTGCCGTCTAGGAGTTGCAATTCTTCGCCCTCCTTAGCACTTCTGACGATAATTTTTGCCGCAGCTTTGCCACCAACCTGCACAAGTTTATCATAATCAAAAGCGTGCAAAGGTTGTCCAGTTTCTAACATCAGAATGTTCGTGAGGTCAACCACTGGATCAATAGCGCGCATACCGGATTTTGCTAGGAAAATTGCTTCTTTAGTTAAATATTTGCTTGGCTCGTTACTGCCCAGCTCAAAAACCGCACAAGTGTAGCGCGGACAAAGCCCAGCATCTTTAATCTCGACTTGCAAACCAAGTCCGTCTTTTGCATGGAGCTCTGCAAGTTCCGGTTCAACGAATTCTACACCCAGGATTCCTGCCACTTCCCTAGCAAAACCAATCAAACCAAAACAATCCGGACGGTGTGTAAGCGATTTGTTTTCGACATCAAGAATCTTGTCGTCCAGGTCAAAAATATCTTTAAGCAAATCGCCAGGCGCGGCCATTTTTGGATCGATTTCAGCAATACTTTTATGTTCATTGTCAAAACCTAACTCATCAGCACCCGACAGCATACCATTAGACTCGTAGCCTTGCATCTTGCGCGCACCGATTTTAAAATTCTCCTCACCATAAGTTGACGGCACAATCGCCCCTGGAGCAATCCAAACCGCGAGCATACCAGCGTGAGCGTTTGGCGCACCACAAACTACTTGCACGAGACCGTTCTCTAGGCGTTTGACGTTCTGGTTAACGCCAGCATCATCAATTTCACAAAGGTTAAGATGCGTGCCTTCGATATGTTCACACTTGACGATTTTGACAATATATATATTATCAAAAGCTGGACCCAGGTTAATCACTTCTTCAATCTCAACCAAACGCGAGCCGATCAGCGTGATTAAATCTTCATCGGTTACGTCAGCCGGGATTTTAACTAGTTCTTTAATTTTGTTTAGCGAAATTCTCATTTTTTACTCCTTTGATGGTTTCTTGGGTTGTTTAGGCTTTGAATCGAAGACGCCGCAAGCAATCATGCAGGCAATTTGCGTCGCGTCCATTAAAATTTCTCCAAGAAGTCAAGTTTGCCAGATTCGAAGAAACGCACGTCGCTCAGACCATATTTAAGCATCACTAGACGATCGATGCCGCCACCCCAAGCAAAACCGTGGTAAACTTCTGGATCAATGCCGGCCATCTTGAGCACATTAGGGTGAATCATGCCGCAGCCCAGCATTTCTAGCCAACCATCACCTTTACCACCGAGAGACTTTGGTTTCTCGATTAAAAGTTCAGCCGAAGGTTCAGTGAATGGGAAGTAACCCGGCTGGGTTTTAATCTTCAGCTCCTGACCATAGTAAGCCTCAAAAAAGTGTTTCAGCACGCCAAACATTTGTCCCATCGTAGTATCACGCGAAACAAACACGCCCTCACACTGATAAAAAGTATGCTCGTGTGTAGCGTCGACGTCCTCGTTACGAAAGACGCGACCAGGGACCACCACGGCAATTTTGCCACCTTCATCAAGTTTATGCTTATACTTGAGCAAAGCGCGATTTTGCATCGTCGAAGTGTGAGCTGGCGGAATAAAGCCCTCAGAGGTCCGAAAAGTATCATAACCATCACGTGCTGGATGACCTTCAGGAAAGTTCAAACTCTCAAACATATGATATTCGTCATCCAGTTGCCACGGCTCAATCACATCAAAACCCATCGCCGCATAAATCTCCGCCACGTGGTCAAGTTCGGCCATCAGCGGATGTCTGGTGCCGCGTTCCAGCTGCGGAATTGGTTCGTTCGGCGCAGTAGGAGCCGAAATATCAAGTGGCGTGACATTCTCACTCTCAGCGGCTTCTTCGAGCACTGCAATTTGAGCAAGAATTTCTTGCTTTCGAGCATTCATGCGCTTGCCAAACTCGCCTCGCTCAGCTGGCGGTAAAGTTTTAATCTTGGCGTATTCAACGTTCAAGTTTTTTAATTCGTTTTTCCACTTTTCTAACTCTGACATATTATTATAGTATCACTTATCAGAGGTTTTTTCCAGTAAAAAATCATCCCCTCTCGAAGTTCGGCCAATTAAAACCCTGCCAAGACCACTAGTGGTCCGGATATACCTCCATATTAGCACAAGCGATTTGTTTTGTCAAGACTTTTTATAAAATTAGATAAAAATAATACAAATTAACGAAATGATGGCTAGGACAATCAAGATAATCCAAACCCAACCAAAACGATGGGTCTTCTGAGTATTTTTTACATAATTAGAATCTTCGACGTAATCTGGAGTCTGGCTAGAAGTCTGTACTCGCTGACGCAAATCGGCACTAATCCGCTGGTTAAGTTCACTGTTCCGATTTTGATCATTAGATACCATGATGCCCATATTTTTCCTTTTTTAACTTCGCACTTACAATTATATCATATTCATGCTACAATGAATTAAATATTAGTTAAGGAGGTTAAATAAATGGCCAATCAGAAGCCTAAGAAGGCTGCAAAAAAGTCTTCAACCAAGCCATCAGAAACCAAGAAGGAAGTGAAAGAAGTCGTTGCTCCAGTCACTTCGACTGCAGTTTGCTCCGGCGAATGCGAAGCATCTCTTAAAGGTTTCTTTGCACGCAAGTGTGACAAGGACGAAAATGTCCTAACTATTTTCAAGTCAAAGCGAATTTGGGGTGCTTTGCTCGGTGAATTAATCGGAACCATGCTACTAGTAATGGCTCTGCTCACCGTTGGTTTGCAACCACTCTGGATTGTTTTTGCCGTGACCGGTATCTACGTAGTAATCGTCGGTCTATCTGGCGCAAACTTGAACCCAATCATCACGGTTGGTATGATGGCAACTCGCCGCATGTCAGCAATTCGGGGTGTGCTCTACATCTTGGCTCAAGTACTTGGTGCTTGGCTCGCACTCATCGTGATTAACGCCTTCCGTCTTGGTAGTGGCACCGCCACTGAATTACCAATGATGGCAGAGACTACTGGTGAGATTTTCTGGTCAGTTGCGTTGGTAGAGTTCATGGGCGCAATCATCTTGGCGTTCTTCTACGCTCGCACACTCAAGCAGAGTCGCAAGAACACTCTAGCGTTTGGTTTTGCCATGGCTAGCGGTTTGACTCTAGTGACGATTTTCGGCACCGTCATTGCACAAAATTACTTTGGCTACACTGGTACGACTTTCATTTTCAACCCTGCTGCAGCCTTGATGTATCAAATCATCCCTACTGCCGCAGATAACTTCGGCGAACTCGCCGGTTTGGCTGGACTAGCAATTGCTGCTTTCGTAGCATTGCCAATGGTCGGTGGCGTACTCGGATTCTGGATTTCCGATATCGCAACCAAACTTTCGGCTGGTGGTTATCTCTGCGATGACACTTGCGACAGCAAATGCGATAAGGCCTAAGGCTTAATTGTAAAAAAGTTACCCCCGGTTGTGGGGTAGCTTTTTTGTGGGGATGAAAGTTACTATTGTTTATGTTTACTATGGAGTATATTCTAGTGACTGGTGGTGTTGCTTTGGAGGAGCTCTCGGAGCCGGCTGGGCGAGAGCGCAGGGCGCTTCGCACCTGTGAAGACAGGTTGCGAAGACGCCCGGTCCTCCAGAGTAACACTGCCAGTCACTAGAATATACTCCAATGTTAACCATGCAAAAAGTAGTCTCATCCAATAACCTACTTAGACCAAAATCAAGTTTTGATTTTATTAATGGTTAAGCGAAGCTCCTAATTTTCTGAAATATAAGACTTGGCCAAGCGGCCCGGAGCGATTTTAGAAAATTAGGAGCAAGCACCCTACTCCTGCAAACAGCGGAGAGAGAAACCGGAGGAACGATGATCATCGTCTCGTGTAGTATTTAACGTCTTACTATAGAACCCCAAACTAAAAGCATTGTTCACATTTTGCATGCTGGTCCTAGACCAATAACGTCCATCGCTTCCTGCAGCTACACTAAAACCTCGATAAGTTGCCGTATAGCCGCTGCGCACGAACGTTAAAATACGTAAAAATATTGAATTTTATCAAAACCTTCTAGGTGAGAAAAATTAAAAATTTATCACCTAGATTTTCTACTCCACCTCTGTTACTTACGAATTGTTAGGTGATAAAAATCGTTTTTTCTCACCTAGCATGCTTACTGTTTTTGCAAAATGATAGCCTAAAAGTGATACTTTACGAACCTCGAAAAATCGAAAATTTGTAAGTTATGTTTTTCGTCTTGCCTCTGTTATTTGCCACTTACAAACCTCGAAAAATTGAATTTTTCGAGGTTTTGAGATACGTACTTTTTAGCACGTTTTTGTATTTTTTGATGTAAATTATAACTTTTTTCGTGCGCAGCGGCTATATCCTCTTGGGGTATGGTCATTTGAGAAGTGCTGGAGTTGACAGTAATGATTGGTCGCGTACTGGAGCGTCCAAGGAGAATCGAGCTTATAATATTGGCATTAGTGCTTTTGGCGTCTATCCGTCTACTGGGCCAAATGCTCGTGACGCCGGTTTCTCTCTCCGCTGTTTGCAGGAGTAGGTGGGCTTACCCTTCATTTTTATTTAGCAACACAACGAACTGGTAATCCGTAATTGCTCCATACTGAAATAGTACCAGGATAAAGTCTTTCTCCCGTTACTACGAGAGCGACTGATGTAAATCTACCTGCTTTACTGGCGGCTAGATATTGAATATTGTTGGTATTGTTTATTTGACTTAGAGATGTATCGCTGCCGGAAGCGGTAATGTTACCAGTATATGTGAAATAAAGTGGAGCACTAGTCAGGCTAGTATTATTTGGATTTGATGATAAAGGTGTAAAATAGAAGTTTTCCCATGAGGTGTTTGGTTGATAGTCGCTGTCCCAACCATACACTGCGACAAGTTTGTACAGATCTACATCGCGAAAATTATCAAGACCTGTAGCTTTAGTGCCACTTGGGAGAGACCAATTCTTTGGGCAAATATCTTCTGTAAACTGTTTATTTATATTATCGGCCGTGCCTTTTCCGACTAATGCTGCGTTTGGCTGGTAGTAATTCCCCACGAGATAATGCGCATCGTAAGTCGATGAGGCCGAATCGACGGCGTTTGTCTCGGTTGCGATGAAACCTGGATGATATTGTGAGACGTTTTGAAAATTTGCACAACCAGCAAGATTTTTGCGCGATGTGCAATTGGCGACTAGGCTTGGATTTTTCACTACAAAGAAGCCAGGATCATATGAATTTATGGGGTTAGTGTTGTGTGCCAGTGGGTTTTCAACCCAATAACTTTCTGTACTAGTAGATTCTTGTGGTGTCCAGTTTTCCGTCACATTAGTATCTTCTGGCGTGAGGGCTATGTCAGTAGAGAGATCAAGGTCGAGGTTCTGGGTCATCCAGCAGTTACCGTCTTTTAGTTTCCCCACCCAGTAGATTTTATGGTCACGTTTATCGACTAGTTGACCTTCTTCGTGTTCTTTAGCTTCGGCACAGATTTCTGGGGTCATTTCTTGCATATAATAGATACTCTTGAAGCCAGAAATACTAATAGGGTTAGCTACAGCAGAAACTACAATACCGTTACGATAGCCACCAGCTGGGAGACTGGCATCCACTGCTACAGCAATATTAAGGTCGTAAGAATCATTGCTAGTAGTGCTTTTAGTATAGTAGATATTATCACCTTTAGCATTATCTAGACCAGTATAGACAGTATCGTCAGTACCGGCATCAACACTAGTTAATGCATAGCCCCAAGTGTTGAGATTAGCTTGGTTGGAGAGATATTGGTTATAGGTAGTAGTGCCTTCGAGAGCATTGATGGCGTAGGTAGCTCCTTCCGCTCCAGTGAAGCCAGCTTCATTATCAATGGCGTTGAGACTGTTAGATTCGTCAACGGTGGAGAGATAAATAGAATAGCCAGTGATGTTATTAGTAGTAACGTTAAGTCTAGCTTTACCAACACCAATAGCGCCAGTGGACTTAGGCGTAATGTCAATATCAATATTATTAGATAAAGCAATCGAAAGCATGGAGTAGAGATTAGCCGTGGTCTTAGTAGAAAGATCGGCGGTTAGGGGTTCGGCGTGAGCGGTTGGACTAGCAATCGGCAGTAGCAATGCCGCCACAACGCCAGCTAGACCAATTAGGCTGGTGCCACCCAAGAATTGCCAGCTCGGCAGTTTAAGTTGATATTGATGTTTTCTCATGTGTACCTCCGTTTTAAGGCATCAAAAAGAACCAAAAACTTTCTTCTTTGTGATGAAGCCTTGCGATTATTTTTTGTCTCGTGGTGCCCAAGTGTCCTGCTATTTATATAACTACCTGTCCTACTACGTAGAGAACTCCGCGTCACACTTGCAGCGCGACCCAAGTTTGAATTATACAAACAAAAAGGGCACCACGAGGTGCAACATCCTTATACGTAACCGTTTTCACGACCACGGGAATCCTACATGGCGCCCATTTTATGGTCGTAATAATTTACGTATAAAAATACCGGTTACTATTTGTATAAAGATGTTGCAGTTCTATTATAGCACATTTTTTACGATGCAAAGACTTTTTAAGAATAATCGTCATAAAAGTTCCGCCGCCTAAGTAAAAAACTATAGAATCATAATAGCGAACACCGATTAGCACCTTTTCCAAATCACATCATCTATTCATCACGCACGAGACGCTCGTCGTACCGCATGCGCGACGCCGAATGACGTTTGCGCCGGCGGCTTTTGCGCAAGTAGATAAGGTAATACGCTAGTCCCATTTGCACAACCATGATAACCGCCGACAACCCAAGAATCGCCGTCACGCCAAACCCATACATCAGCCCACCCAACATTAGCCCGGTAGCCTCACCAGTGCAAGTCACCACTTGTTTCAGCGTGCTGTATTGGAACTGGTTACGGTTATCGACAATATTAATATAATAGCCATCGCTCACATCTTCGTAAGCCGTCGAAATCATAATCGACCAGGTAATCGCCAGCAGCGAAATAAACGGATCGTCCGCCAGCACGGCAATCGCATAGGCCAGCAGACGGATGCCAAATTTAATTGTCATGGTAATATAGTCGTTCTTGGGCGTAAAATGTTTCAGAGCATAAATTCCAATCACATCCGAAATCAGCCCTACAATCAGCAGGTAGTTTGTCGCCGCGGAGTCAGAAAATTGAAAATCGTTGGTCAAAATCAGCATTTTTAGTCCGAGCGCCGTAGCAAAACTCGTCGCCGCCAAGAAGGAGTACGACAAATAAAACCTCTGCAGCCGACTAGTTTTAAGAATATGAAAAATCGATCCGCGCCGCGCCGGCTCTTTGCCGATAGTGTGGACTTTGATACGACACATTTCAATAAAGGATGCCAGCTGAAAAACCGCCGCGAGCAGTAAACAATCATTATAGTCCAAAACCTTGCCGAAAATGTGCTGCCCAATCACCACGCCACCAACCAACACACCGAGATCGCGGAAGAGATATTCGACTAGTTTGCGCCGGCTGTACATTTTGTTGCTTTTCATGACAGTCGTAATCAGCGGATAAATCCCAGCCACCACCAAATAACCACTAATAATATCAAGTGTAATTAAAACGCTGGCCAGAATTTTATTATTTACTCCATTAGCGAGCGATAGCAACACGAAGAACACCAATCGAGCACCGAGCGTGGCAGTCATGAACTGTTTGATTTGGGACATTTTTAGTCGCTGGCCAACCAAGATGATTGCCGCCACACTAGCAAAAGTTGCCAAGCTGGTCAGCGAGCTCATTTCTTGCACCGAAAAACCGTTGTCGCCCATCCAGAGCTGGCGAAAATTTTCCCACAGCCCAATCGCAACACTAAACAATGCCAACATAGCCAAAATTTGCCGCTCAAGGTGAGCCGTGCGAGATAATGGTCGTTTTTTGTGGTGTGGATGTTTCATTTTGCTGGGATTAATACGTGAAAATCGGTGGCTAGGCTCGATTTTGCGGTTTTTCTAAAAATTCTATTGACTTATTAACCTATCTGTGCTATAATAGAGAGATAGGGGTAATTACATGACCTTTTCTTTAGTATAACACAAGCGAAATAAAACGAAAAGTTGATATTTTTAGCAATTCGCCTAATTTAATCACATGACTCAAAAAAGACTGAACCACAAGTTCAGCCTTTTCCGGTATAATTCCCTCAGCCTCCTCTATTCCAGCACCGCCTTAATTCGACGCACGCCGGCGCTAGAAGATTCTTCTTTGGTGATTTTGAAATGGCCAAGCTCGCCAGTGTGCCCAACATGTGGACCACCGCAAATTTCCAGCGAAACGACCTCTTGCAGATTCTCTGGAGTTTCCCCTCCCTGGCCAACTCCGTACACCGTCACGCGGTCCGGATAACGGTCACGAAAACTGCCGTGTGCGTGCAACTCGTCAAACGCATAATCTTTATCATATTCCTCGTGCACAACTGGCAAATCCGCAGCAATCCATGCGTTGACTTTGTCCTCAATCGCTTTAAGTTCTTCAGGCGTCAGTTTGTGGTCAACATTAAAGTCAAAACGCAGTCGTTCTGGCGTGAGATTACTACCTTTTTGCTCAATATTAAGGTCTACCACTTCTTGCAAAGCCGCCAGTAACAGGTGGCAGGCCGTGTGATATTTGACGGTTTGGTCGCTAGTATCCGAAAGTCCACCTTTGAACATTCCCTTCGAAGCGGTCTTGCTGCGTTCGCGTTGCTCGTTTAGGGCAGCCTGGAAATTATCTTGATAATTATTTTCTAGTTTAAGCCCCTTCTTATAAACTTCCTCTACGCTGAGTTCCAATGGAAAACCATAAGTATCTTGCAACTTAAACAAATCTTGGCCGGTAATCTCACGATTTTCCGCAGCGATTTTATCAAGCTCCTTAATCCCCTTGCTAATGCTCTTACGGAAGGCCGCTTCTTCGGCCACCAGAACATCCAGCACCTTAGCTCGCTCCGGTAAAATATCATCCGATAGTTCTTCATAGTTGCCAGCAATCACTGGCAAAATTTCAGCCAAGAACTCTTGACCAATACCAAGGTCAAGCGCCCGAAGAACTGCTCGGCGCACCAGTCGCCGCAAAGCATAACCCTGCGCTTTGTTGCTCGGCACGAGACCTTGTGCCGCCAATAGATACGCGCCGCGCAAATGGTCCGCAATAATCCGCATTTCATCGGTGTTGTTCTCGTAATTTTTGTGCGACATGTCCTGCAGCTTCTCCACGATTGGCCACATCAACGAAATCCGAAAAACGTCAAAACTATTAATCGCCGCTGCTGAAATCCGTTCAAGTCCACCACCGAAATCGACATTTTTCTTCTCTAGTTCAGAAAAAGTGCCATCCTCGTTGCGCTTATATTGCATAAAAACTTGGTTGCCGATTTCCATGAAACGCGCGCCATCAGAAGCTGGGTGAGATTTGCCATATTTCTCGACGTCTTGCTTATCCTCGCCAAAATCGTAAAACACTTCTGAGTCTGGACCGCACGGATCGCCAAGCGGTGTGGTTTCGATGCCGCCACCACGACTCCACCAGTTTTCTTTGTCATCGTAGAAGAAAATGCGCTCGCCTGGATTGATGCCACGCTTGGCGCCATCATCCGCACTACCCATGTCGACGACTTTTGCCTCGATACCAGCATTCGCAAAAACTTCCTGCCAAATTTCGGCCGCCTCAGTATCTTTAGGAATGCCGTATTTATTATTGCCGATAAAACAAGTAACGTAAATTTTGTTAGGGTCGAGACCAACTTCTTTAGTCAAAAACTCGAAGAAGCTCTCGATTTGCTCTTTCTTAAAATAATCACCGAGCGACCAATTACCGAGCATTTCAAACACCGTGGTGTGACGCGGATCGCCCACATCTTCGATATCTTGCAAACGCATGCTTGGCTGACTATCGGCAAGCCGAGTGCCTTCTGGGTGGGGCTGACCGAGTAGATACGGCAAAAGCGGCTGCATACCAGAGCCCGTAAAAAGCGTGGTCGGATCATTTTCAAGCACCAATGGGGCTGGTGGAATAATCTTATGCCCTCGGCGAGCCTGAAAATCTAAAAATTTCTTGCGGATTTCGTTTGCGTTCATGTCTAATTTTACCTTCTCGTGATTTTGCGTTATATCTATTATTGTACCATATTTATTCCCATACTGGCAAGTCATCATCTGGAAAAACATCCACAGCTTCTATTTCGTAATCCTGACTACCAAATTCCCCATCCGGATCGCCGCCCAGAATACCAAATTCCGTCTCATCTTCATCCTCAAATGCACCCGAACCGTAAGGACTATAGCCAATTTCCAGTAAAAACTGCGATGGCTCATGATAATTACGCCCACCAAAACTATACCGCGACCCGGCAAAGGTTAGGAACAAATCTTGCATCGCTCTAGTCATACCAACGTAGGCTAGACGACGTTCTTCTTCTAGACCTTCTTCAGTCTCGCCACAGCGGCTACTTGGAAAAAGTCCTTCTTCCATACCAACGATGAAAACTACTGGGAATTCTAGACCTTTTGCTGCGTGCAAAGTCATCATTGTCACCGAGGCGGCTGCGGAACTTTCATCAGCCGAGCTCAGCAGCGCTGCATCAGCCAAGAATTCGTCCAGGGTTCCGTAAACACTCGCGTTACTCGCCAAAACTTCGAGGTTCTGCATACGTTCTTCGCCATCGGGCGTGTCAGCGTGCAAAAGACTAGCAAAATCAAAATATCGCACTGCGCTTTCCACCACAGCATCTGGCGTATCACCCTCGCTTAAATTATCGAAGAAATTTGCTAGCCGTCGCACTGACATTTTGGCCTTGCCGGTCAAAACTTCAGCCGATCCAGCTAAACTCACTCCACTATTCATAGTAGTAAAAATTTTGTTTAACGAAGTTTCTCCTACGCCAGTCAGCACATTCTTAGCCACTCGCTCTAGACTCACGCGGTCGTTCTGGTTGATAATTAATTTCAAAATCGCTAGCACATCCTTGACCTCTTTGCGATCGTAGAAACGTACGCCACCGATGATTTTGTACGGAATTTTACAAGCAATGAAGGCTTTTTCAAAAGCATACGACTGCGCGTTTGTGCGATATAAAATTGCAAAGTCCGCGTAATCATGCCCTGCGCTATGCATTTTTTCGATGGTACGAGCGACGTAATTCGCTTCGGCCGTTTCGTCCAGCAGACCCTCAATCGTCACCGGATCGCCATCGCCGGCTTCGGTAAATAGCTCCTTTTCGGTACGAGTTTTGTTTTGGCTGATAACTTTTTGCGAAGCCTTCAAGATGTTGCCGGTACTTCGATAATTCTGTTCGAGTTTAATAACTTTAGCCCCCGGAAAATCTCGTTCAAAATTCAAAATATTGGTAAAATCCGCTCCGCGCCACGAATAAATCGACTGCCAGTCGTCACCCACGACGCAAATATTGCGTTCTTCGTTGACTAAGCTTTTGACTAATTTATATTGAATCGCGTTAGTATCCTGATACTCATCGATGAGGATGTGACGGAAACGACGTTGCCATTTTTGCCGAACGTCAGGATGTTTGGCAAACAAATCCGCTGTCCTAATCAGCAAATCGTCAAAATCGAGCGCATTCGCAGCTTGTTTTTCCTCTTCGTAACGCGTATAGACGGCAGCGGCGTTTTTTTGATTAGGATAAAAAGCCTCGGCCTTGGCGTCGGTCGGACTCAGGCCATCAGTTTTCCAGCCACCAATGACGCCGTGGACGAATTTTGGCGTAAAAGTCTTGTCGCCAGTCAGCTTCATTTCTCGCATCAAGCGCCGAATCAAAGTCAACTGGTCGTCCGCATCATAAATTGTAAAATTCCGATCAATACCGGCCGCTTGATATTCCATGCGCAGCAGTTTCACGCAAATCCCGTGAAAAGTTCCCATATATGGCATAAAACTACGTGGACAAGTTTCCGTCATGTGACGCAGCTTACCAGCAATAATCGTTGGCTCACTATTCTGGGCTTCCGTCGCCGTCAGGTCAAGATTCATAATACTGGCCACATTGGCTTCTAAATCCGCTCGCCCCAGCGCATCTTCACGCGTGTTGCGCAGCAATTTCCAGAGGCGCACGCGCATTTCGTTGGCCGCTTTATTAGTAAAAGTTACGGCAAGAATCTCGTTCGGACGAATGCCGTGCAAAATCAAATTAGCAATCCGATGCGTGAGGACCTTGGTCTTGCCCGAACCAGCCCCAGCTAGCACCAAAACCGGCCCGGTCAGAGTTTCCACTGCCTCGCGTTGTGCCGGATTCAAACCTCCAAAAATATCATTCATTCCTCTATTGTAGCACAGTTACAGAGTAAAAGAAAAAATTCTACTAGGCGTCCTGCCGGATTGACACTGTCTCTCTCGGACCGGATAGCCGATTACTTCGCCTTCCTTAATAGCTCCCTTATTCCGTACTCTGCGGTGCATCCGTAATACCTAGCGCTTCGTCAGTGAGCGGTGAAGCTGAGTAGGCATCAAAATCATCAAGTCGCGCTTTGACATTCTGGAGTTCTTGGAGATATTCTTCCAGGTCTTTTTCGTTGATGGTACCTGACTCGGAGAATTCATAATTAGTAGTTGCCGCCGATTCTTTTTCAACCTCGTCGGCGTCTGGCAGGAACCCCGGTCGAGAGCGATCTAGATAAATATCACCAGTTTCTTTATAAATCGTCAGGCTCACCGTCGTCATCACTAACGCAAAAACCAAGCACGCCGCCCCCAAAATCAACAAATTCCGCGTTCCTTTACTCACCCCAAATCTCCTTGATTAGTTTCTCGACATCGCGATATTGCTGATTGGTGAGCTCGGTCAACTTGTCCGCCCATTTTTTAAGTGTGGCGCGTCGCGTGCGAGCGGTCTCCAATTTTCGATAGAAATCTTCTGGATCGTTCTTGCAGTCTGCCGCGATTGTTTCGCCTAAAACTTTCATATAATCAGTGTAAGCATCTTTAAACTTAGTCTGCGCGGTCATAAATTCTGATTGCACCGGCAGAGTGGAAAAATTGTTTTTCACTAAACGCAAATTCAGCGGCGTAATAAACTTGCCAGCAATGGTTTCGTAAGTTGCGCCGAGGTAAGTGCGCGTGCGCGAGTCGGAATGTTGCAATTGTTCGAGCGATTGCTTGATAGTGGAACAGTTCTGCGAAATAGCACCGATTTGTTCATTACTAAGTTTAGTCGTCTCACCTACGGCCACGACGTTTGGCGCAAACCAAGCAAAAACCATCCCCACCAATATTAATCCTGTCAATATTATCCTACTCTTTTGCTTTGTAGAGGCCACTCTTCTTATCTCCGTTTATCAACATAGTCGGAATGCCTTTGACATGAATTTGGTTCTCGACGACATCTTTAATCTTGGCCATAATCTCGGCTACTTCGGCGCTGGTGGTTTTTTCATGAATCTTCTTGATCTCGGCGTCTTTTGCGCCCCATTCTTTCAGCCAGCCTTCGATTAATTTGGCAGCCTCATCGTTACTAATGGCTAGGAACGCCGTCTGGTAGTTTATACCGTTTTTATCAACTTCAGAGAAAATTCGGTTGATAATTTTTTCAGCATAGTTAGTATCAAGCAAATTAGCAGCATGAATATAGCGCGCAATCACATCTGAATTTTCGAACTTATACCCACCATCCGGCAGTTCAATTGGATAAATCATTATCAGAGTATTATATTCGTCGAAAAATCCAGAATTTTTCATGTTGCGATAGGATTGTTGACAAACCGAACAGCCCGGATCCGAAATCTCCAATACCAAATCGTGACCGTCGACAAAATTCCCCATCTCAGTTGCGAGCGGTAAAGTCTCATCCTCGGTGTAATCTTCGGCGCGCCAATTATGAAACTTATCAGGAATGTTGGTAAAAATCTGCCCCCACTCGTCAAACCAGCGACCAGTCCATTCAAGCACATTAGTCGGCTCCTCAGCGTCGATACCACAGACTTCCGCACCCAGCGCACAACTAGCCGGCTGAGAAACGTTACAGGTGCCAAACACCCAGAGCGCCAAAATAGCCTTAATCGCCTCTACAAGGGACCAAACCGTCACAAACACAATTAAAATCGACGAAACTTCAATCGCCACACCAAGCGGTTTCACCCAAGTCGGATGCTTGAGAACGACTTTGCCAAGAATGAGGTTCTTAGCATCATCCTTGAAACCGGTCTCGCACTTCTGCAAGCGGACCTTTTTGCCGACGCAAGCCCAAGACTTCTTAAAAACCGCCCAATATTTGCGTCCAATATCGCGCTTAAAAATACTCAGAAACGCAACAAAAATCCCCACCAAGCTAAGAATAATAAATGCAGCAATACAAACCATACCTTAATTTTACCATGCCTATGGGGAAAAATCGCTATTGACTTTTCTAGCAATCTGTGCTACAATGGAGATAATCCTCGTAGAGGTAGTGGATTTTGATTGGGATTAATGAAGTTTAGGTGCCCTTTGGGGTGATTTTTAATTAGGGCAAATTAGTTTTAAGGAATCCGGGGAATGATTTTCGTGCGCAGCGGCACCATCAACATGAACTATGGTTTCTTAGGAGCTGTAGGCACCACTGGCTACTACTGGCCGCGTAACGGAGCTGCGTCCACCTTCGCGTACTACCTTTACTTTGATTCCTCAGTGGTGCACCCATCAAACGGGCCAACTAATCGTTACCGCGGTTTCTCTCTCTGCTGTTTGCAGGAGAAGGGATAATTGCAGCGTGAGTAATATAAGGCACTAAGGTTTCTTCTGAGGAGCTCTCGCAGGTTACGACCGCCGATTCAAACATTCGAGAGAAAAGGAAGTTTTACTTTCTTTTCCGAGAATGAGCAGAATCGGGAGACGGCGAAGCCGGCGATGAGCGCAGGATGCGACACGCCCGTAACGACGGGCCGTGGCGAACCTCGTAGGAGTGTGAGTGAAGAAAGTGCTTGTACTTTCTTCCGAACCGACGCCCAAGGAGAGGGAGCGAAGCGACCGACCATCCGGTCCTCAAAAGTAATACTGTCAGTTGCTAGGGTATGGTTTATGAGAAGTTGGTCTTACAAAAGGTATTCTACGTAGGAACATATTTAACCATTTTTGCACCTCATACTGTTTATGTTGTAAAAATTACAACACCTTTGTAACAGAGAGGATTAATACAAAATTGCAATAAATCGGGGGGTTAGGGACTTGTAACTTTTTTAAAATCTGCTTTATACTTAGCGCAGAGTGGCGCAAGAGTTTGTCACGAAGGTAAATTAAGAGGGAGAAAGGAGGAAGTTGCTTATGACTCTAGTGATTTCTATTGGGCGCATCGTCCTAACACTGAAACTGTCTTTTGTGAAAACCAAAAGTTCTAACAAAAAAGCTAACGGCTTTGTAAACCGCTAGCTTATAACCAACTAACACCATTCTCTCACACCAATAATGGGCAGTCAATAGTAATTTTGCAACAGTATTGCAGAATCTGTTGACGAGGCAAACCCCCTGGCCACTCCACAAGAGTTCTTCATTTTAAGAACAGAGCACATTCTCCCCTTTTTGGGGTCTCGCCAGATAAATCTGGCGAGACCACCGAGAGTTAGCGAGCGAGACAGCGTGCGGTAAAACTTGACGCTATATGGTCACGATTCGCTGGAGACATAGTACCAGGATTAAGTCCGCCGCTCCACAAAGCCATGAATCGTATAGCATCTTCTCTTGTACCAGAGGGAAGTTGTCCAGCCAATCCAAAACTTTTTAAACCATCACCATAGGTTCTTCTACCAGCATTAACGATATATAATGGTTCCTGCGTGATGTCTGCAGCCCCGTTTGCACGCAAATCAGCCTTTGGACTAACCTCAGCACCACTCCAATATCCTAACGAATCAGGATAGCCGTAAGCCAACATGAGACGATAGAAACTTTTCGCATAATCTACTGGTTTATTAATCAGGTTATCATCTCCATTTGCTGTTGCAGTAGTATACCTCCCACTCGTTGGTAATTGCCACCCTTTAGGACAAATACTGTTGTCAGAATAAGTTTGTTCATTATACGGGACATCCTTTCCACCAACGAGCGCCTTATAGGCATAATAATTCCCAATTAAATAATGCGCATCGTAGGTATATTCCACTTGATTAACAGCAACAATGTGCGGATCGTCATTACGTGCGATAGGTGTCTCACTTGGATATACTTTACCATCTGGCATAGTATATGTTCCTACTTTTGCGTGAAAAGTGCTTTTCCATTGTGGGTCGGACACATCCAGCATCCCAGCCATAGGGCAGTTTGCAAAAACTTTTTCAATGGAATCTACATATTCATCATTCATACAGACACGATAATACGTTGGCGTAGCGAGAATTAACCTACCAAGATTAAAAGAAGTCAATCCATCAGTGACTGAGTCGTTCAGCTCTCGACTATTAGTGCTAACGCTAGGTTCCCAGTCGTTCGCAACATCAGAATCATTTGGAGTAAGCTTGTTGACAAATTTCCCTAACTTGGCTTCAGCTTCCGCATTTGGTGCCGTACCAAGATTGATTGCTAGGTTCTGCGTCATCCAACAATTCCCATCCTTAAGTTTCGCTACCCAGTATTTCTTACCATCAC
>CAYNHE010000004.1:0-63535 GCA_964397215.1 uncultured Candidatus Saccharibacteria bacterium | reverse complement strand
CGCGCTGCTCGCCTATCAGGCTGTCGAGTTCCTGCTTCAGCTCGTTCTCATCAGCTAGCATTGGGTCCACAATCACCGTATAGACCGTTGCGTTCATCACTACCGGGCTAGGCTCACCGCCATCCATCATGTAAATTTCGCCGCGCCGCGCCGCTAGCGTATATTGCATGGTCTGCTGTGCCGCCGCTTTTGCTACCCACTCGTCATATTCCAAAATTTGAATACAAAACAACCTAGCCACGATTACCGCCACCACTAATAGCAACATTCCTCGTATGATTTTGTATCTGTTCATTCCCTGCTAACGCCCACCTTTTACTCCACCGTCGCGCCGTACTGCTTAGGTTTTTGAGATTTTACATATAGCCACGGCAAAATTCCACCCACCGGTGCCACAAAAGTCCCCAGTAGTTCTTGCACATGTCCGCGGAAACCTTGCTTAAAAGCATAAACCCCATTGCCCTTCTCCGGTTTCGCTCCGTAAAAATTATAAATCTCGCATCCAGTCTTAATCGCCTCCTGAATCATCTCCCACTGAATCAAATGCGCGCCGCCATATTTCTGATACTGCCGCACTGAACCGCTATAGAGGTAAACCATCTCATGCCCATCATTCATAAACATCGACGCCGCCACCGGAATATAACCTTTTGCTCCAGGCTCAATCAGTTTTTTCGGCATCTCTGCCACCACGAATTTCACTTGGTCATCAAAAGCTTCTTTCATCGTGCGAAAATAATCCATCTCCGGCTCGCGAAACCCATGCCGCACCGCCGATTCGTGTTCAATTTCTTTCAGAATTCCAAGTTCGCTATTCTTCAACTCGCGCACTCGCACACCATCACGCTTGGCTCGCTTAATCGCCCACTTGTGACCATTGCGAAAATTCTTATACAAATCATCCGCCGTCACGCGTTTACCGTCCTGCACCAAATCCAACACGTACTGCCATTTCGTCTGCGTCCACTCGGCTAAATATTTCCACCCCTCGTCAAGTAACTCTTGCTTCACCGCCAAATGGTCCAGCCCGTCAATCACATTATTATCAATATCACGTGGCTGACTGACGATATTTGGCGAAATATATAAAAGCGCTCCCTGATGCTGTTTACAAAACTGCTTGGCCTCTTGATTCAAAAACCGCAATACCTCGCGCCAACCCACTCGGTCATAATCCATTAACCAGCCACCTGGCACCATATAAATCAACTTCCCCATGTGCCACGGCAACGCCGTCAGCATGCCGCTCGCTAGAATCTCATCTTTCTCATAGCCATCATCCCCTTCTGCTTTCACCCCCACAAGATAAACTGTCCGGCCCAACGCCTTATGTCGACGATACATTTCCACACTCTGCAAAAAATTCGCCGATGTAAATTTCGCCTCTGCAAATTCTTTTTCCGACAACTCGACAAATCGCATAACCTTATTATAACACAAGTTTCCACAAAAATTTCAGGCAAAAAGCATCCTCTCCTTTAATAGCAAATAGTTGGCATTCCTTTTGCTGCGGTGGGTGGACATATAGCACCGGTTTATGAGGAACTCTCGGAGGTTACGACCGGCGGTTCAAGATTCCGAGAGAAACAAATGCTTGCATTTGCCTCCGAGGAATTGCAGAATCGCGAGACGGCGCAGCCGTCGATGAGCGTAGGCTGTGGCGCACCCGTAACGACGGGTTGCGCCGACATCCGGTCCGAGAAAACCGGTGCTATATGCCTATTTACCGTAGTAAAAACTTGACAAAACATAAAAAGTTTACTACAATTAGATTAAGCCTCTCGCTAGGCTAGAGTTTTTAATGGAAAGCCCACAACAATTCACGCAAAAAAGTGCGAAAATCACAACAAAATCGCGCAAAAATGCGATAATTTCGCACAAAAGTGTAAAAATTCACGTAAAAGCTTTCCATCACACCTTAAAAATCAGAAAACGGAGGAATCAATTTATGAGTAATGCCAGACATTCTACCGACGACACACTGGGAAACCTCGCCGTCAAAGGTCAAGGTCGTCCTAAGCACCTGACCACCCAACTAGTTGAGTTGGTCAACCAACCTGCCTATCTGCTGTTTCGGGTGGGCTGCGAGTGGTTTAAGTACGAATTTGAGCAGAACGAGACTTTGTTTCAACTCACAGCCGCGCAATATGACTACCATGAGCAGTTTCAATTCAAACATGCCACAGCCAAGACTTTCTTAGAAAGCATCCTGCTGGTTCATTTCGATGAAGTTGGGCAGCGACGCCGGACAGAGCTTGCTCGCAAACAAGCTCAGGTCCCTATCAGTCAGAAACAGTGGCTGTTTGACGCCAGTGCGGTTTTAGTACGCGAATTGCAAGACTACAAGCACTGGACCGATGAGAAAAGGGCCGAATCGGCAAAAATCTTCTGGAAGCTCTACGCTTACTTAGAACAACTTATGGTTTACTCAGGCTACCTTCGCCACGTCACCACACACTGCGAGAATGATGCTATCCTTTTTGAAGTGCAGTTGCTGGCTGAAGGACCCTATGAGTTTGCCATGACGCCGTCAGGACTTTGCAAAATGTACGATTTGGTGCAGGCGCTCTATTACAGCGAAACTGTCTACATCTACGACCAAGAGCCTCACTACGTGACAGCCGTCGTGAACAATCTACGGAGCATTATCGAACAGCGTTTCTGCTATCTTGATCTTAGTCCAGCAGCATCGATCGCTTCCCTGCTTCGCGCGGACGAGGATCATCTGACTTTTAAAACCTATGACCTCAGTAATAACGAACATCTGCCGAATAATTTTTACCGCCTTATACAAGACGTTGAAAATTGCCCTCTAGTAACATCAGTTAAAAATCCCGGCAAAATTTACGAGATGCTCTGTTATGCTAATCGTGCCAACGCCGAACTTTTACTTGATCAATTTCCAGCACGGCTCACTTTGGCAACCAAAGCTTAGTGGACAGCAGCCTTTAGCCTAAACCCAAGTCTGCAATCGACATTTTTAGACCATTTTCAGATTAACTTTTCAACCAACAACCCTTGTTTTCAGAAAGAAAGGAGTCTCACTATGAACGATGTAACTAGTAACCCGATTTTTGCCCTACTCAAGGCTGAACACGAATTCTATGACTATCAGGTTGATGTCAGGATCAAAGATTTTCTCCTGCACGGCGCAGAACAGGAGTACGGTGGCATACCAATACCCGAAAACTGTCTGGTGGATAATATTTTATCGTACTTCACTACATTGACCAGTCAACGTTACCTTCAGCGAGTTCAATCTTGCACAAATGTTCAACAATATAGCAACATTAACCTCTACTTCATGCAGGCCAAGGAAATCTACGACGTTCAAAAACCTACCGCGTCAGCCGCCGAGTTGTGGAAGTTCTACGACATTTTGGAAAAATGGCTGGCGTCGTATACGTCGCAGTTTGCAGATTTTTCCTCGCATCTACCGATTAGCAACAAACTGTGCTTCATGATAAAAGATGCACTGACCAACGATGGTAAAACTTACAGTTTCACCATGTCGTACGCTGGACTGAGGGAGTTCTATCGTTTCCTGCGTGCCAAATTGCTGACCAAGTATCGTTCATCTTACCATGAGTTTTCAATCCAGACCATCCTGAAAGATTACTCGGACGAAGCAACTGCCGCAGGTGGATGCTCACTGATTGCCGACACGGTCAATGGACGTTACGAAACGCTTTTTGTCTCGTCAAGCGTCCAGTACCGAGTTTACGATTTCAATCTGGGCGAACTATTTGAGCTTGCGACCATCTTGCACGACTGTATCGCCATGCCGGAAACTCGCAAAATCGACGAAAAGCATCAGCGCAACATAATTAACCGCACGCTGGCTGCCATCGTTAATTATCAAATAACCCTCGACCGCGAATAATCTGTATTGTGTTTTCCTGAGCAGCCGAGCACGCTCATAGGTTTTTTATTGCGACAACCCAACCGTTTTAGTATTTTATGCATAGCGACCTGATTTATAGGTCGCTTTTTGCATTAAACTCCGGCTCATATTAAGAATGCCGCTCCGCCAAATTACCCTGAACTTTATACCTATCACTATGCCAAATTACTCTCAACTTTATACTTGTTGCTGTGCCAAATTATCTTCGATTTTATACTTGACAATTTTAACTATCTGTGATACAATGATAGTAAGCCCCTAGCTGGGTTAGTATTCTGATGGCGTAATTCCCTGTAATTTTCTATTTCAGGAGAAAATCCCTAAGAAATCCCTAGTATTTCAGGAGATTTCAAGGAATTTTCAATAGAATCGTCATCGGGTTTAACAATATAGAATGGAGGAAAAAACTATGAGCAACCAACAACCAATCCAGTACGACGAGAATCGTTTTACCATCCCCAAGGAGCATCCGCAGTGTCAAGAGTTGACCTCTGTGACTAAGGAATCCTCTTTTGCGATTATTAAGACCGGCTTTGATTATTACCATATTCCGTTTTTCTTTAATGGCGACGGTTTTGTAATCGGCGAAGGCGACGACCAGATAATCATCGCACCAAAAGATTATTCCAAATGGTATGAAGAATACAGTGAAAGTCACATCAACGAGCAACAATTTATATCAGAGAACCTTCTTCCTTATTTTAATCAGCTAATCAACCAAGCGGCAGAGAAGCGCTTGAAACACACCGCGGAAGAAGCCTTTGATGCGTATAGGTACCTCAGTTCCATCGAATTTGCTTTACTAGTCGACAAAAACACTAAGCAAATCAAAACATTTCAGACCTCGTGGGAAATTTTTCACAATCTTAAGATTTTAACTTCCTACATTCCTAGAGTCTATACACTTACCCACGAGTTAGCAGATGGACTCTATTATATGTGCGCGGTTCTATATAGGTGGCAACCCGACATTAAGTACACCTTCTTTCTTGGCGACATTACTGAGATGATGAAGGTATTCGCCGCCTTAAGGTCACTCTATTTCCAATATGAATATGCCAAATCACCGAAGGAACCAACCCTGCAATACATTCTTGAGGATTGTCAAAAGCTTGCGACATTGTACACCTGCCGTTTGGATATTTCGCTGGAACACAATTCTGCCACCATATTGGGCGTAAGAGGAAAAACAGTTCGTTACACAACCTACAAATTGTTTACCGAATCTGAGTCCGAATACGCCATCGATGGTTTGCTTTACGACATTCAGCAATGCAGAAAGCGAGAGTATATCGACACCAAAGAACGCAAGAAAATTAAAACCACAGTTCTTGATACTTACGACGCCTTAACCAAATTCCTGAGGACCTTGTAACCTGTGAACCCACTTTTCAGAAAAGGAGAAAACCATGAATCTAAAACAACAAATCGAAGAAATTACCAAACACCCGACCTTTCACTTATTGGAGGCCGAAGCTAGTCACTTTGACTACATTCTCGAACCAGATCACGAGAAGAATCCCACCGCTTTCCGCGTCGGCGATGAATCGTTCGACAAAATCGTCCATATCGATCGTGGCGTCACGGCTGACGAATTCTTAGAAAAGCAGATTCTACCATGTTTTGACCGTTATGCTACTGCGCGGGCCACAAGAAACAAAATTTATGGCCTCGACAATGCTGGAAGCTATTACGACAAGTTCAAGGAAACTTTTTATAAAACTCTCAACGATATCAAACCGACCGATTATTACGAATGCCCTGACTCAAAACTACTCATTCCGATTTATAAGGATTATGACTCGCTGCAGAGTTTATGGACGGCCTACGAGACGCTGGAAAATTTTGCTTTGTCGCTGGGCGATGTATGTTTTATGGAAACGCACTGCGATCTAAATTGTACGTTCAAAATTTATCTTGAGCCTGATTCACCGTTAACTTACGCCGTGACCGACGCCAGAGGTTTACAACAATGTTTCGTGATGTTGTCTTTTGCTTATTTTCTTGAACTGCTTGACGAAGACGAGTTTTTAAAGGCAGACGACATCGTAAAACAAGTTTTGGTTCCATGGTTGAGCGATATAACCGATCTCGATCGCGTTGATTTCGACGTAAAGTTTGATTGCAAAGAGCGGCAAATTTACTGTCTCATGACGAGCAAACACGACATAAAGTTTGATTGCAAAGAACAGCCATTTCACCGTCTCATAACAAGCGAACAAAATTGCAGTTTTAACTGTTATCCGTTCGAGCGTAACGCCTTCCGTAACCTACTGGACGATTTACAGCATTTCAAGCTTATGCAGAAACGACTTCAGAAAAAATCTTCCACGTCAACAGTATCGACCCAGAAAAACGTCCAACAAGTATTGATCGAGTTCAACAATTTCCTCGCGAAGTTTTCGGAGTAAAACTAAATCACTTCTACAGTTCCATTCTAAGCATCTTATAAAAACGCCCTGAGATTACCTTGGGGCGATTTTTATAATTGAATAGTTGCTAAGTAATGGGGTTAATTACTCCGTTACATAATCCGCCACCGCAGCATTATCCATTTTGGCGGCAACTTCACTTTGCTCAGACGAAGCAATCGAGGTGAGGCGTGCGCGTTCCACCGCGAGATCTTCCTTTTTTGCTTCGAGTTCAGAGATTTCGTCTTCAATCGCTGAGAGTTCGTAATCATAGTTCGTCGCCTGTGTTCCCTGCGAAACATAGACCAGACCAACTGCGAGCACGAGCAACCCAATAATCGAAACGTACGAAATCGGTCCAATTGATTTACCAGTATGCCGTACAGTATTTCGATTACGCGAATAACTAGCATTCACTGCAGTTCGCGCCGAATAACTCTGCCTCATTTTTATCTTTTTCCTCGCTGTTTTTGTATTAAAATTGATATTTCCCCCATTTTAATCCCCCAGTTTCATCTTCGCTTCCACCTACTCATTCGTTCACTTTGACTCCCACTTAGCTCTGTGACTCTTGCTTTTTTGATAGTCCGAATCTAGGCTCTTCGGTGCTACCAAAATTTTTTGTCAAAGTTTTATATTTAAGCTCATATGTTACCAACGTTGCATCCGCATTCGTTAACTCCTTTCGTTTTTGTTTTTCAAAATGTTTGTTTTCACATGTAACTTGCTAAACCGCGTTCCTTGCCAACCAAACGGCAAGCCGGTTAAACGCTAAGGTTAAAAGCCAAATTTAGCAAGATTAAGACTCCGGGATAACGTCAGCAGAGCTACCAGTGCCGACGTCAGCCCGATAAGGTCATGTAAGTATTGGGTAAACTTTCTTAAACACAACCCCTCAACTCTTTTCAACTCTCTTGGTGGGCCAATATGATTTAGCCCATGGCAGCATCAAAAACTCTGCTACTGCAAATGATTCCCTCAATGGTTCCTGAGAATCGCCTAGCTGGAAAATTGATGCCGAAGGTTATAGTATTTTCCAATATTAGGTGGTAGTAAGTTGTGGCTTACTACCGAATCTAGCGTCTAACCGTTTTAGCGGAAGTGAACTTGCACTTTTTGAGCGCGTGAACGATTGCTAGTTACAATGATTTGTCGTGGCATATTTTGCCTCCTTTTTATGTTTTGTTTTTATTTTTATCATCCGCAAAATGTCAAAGTAATGCATACTCGGAACAGCTTACGCCATTCTTAGGCAAAACATCGGCATTCGCAAGCGCGATTATTAAAAATGCGCTTCAAAAACTCTTCTTCCCTACTCCGTTCAGCAGAAATAGTTAAGTCTCCACACTCTACTTTTTTCGTGCTGCACGCAGTTTGGCACTCCGAGCTCTTGGGTTGATAAACAACTCCGAATCTTCCGCAACAATTGGTTTTTTCGTCAAAACTTCGATTTCTGACTCCTCGCCTTGCTCAGTCATGTTTTTCAACCATTTTTTCACCAAGCGATCTTCCAGACTATGAAAAGTAATCATCGCCACTCTGCCCTGAGAATTCAAAATTTTCGGCAAAAGCGACAAGGTCTTCTCAATCTGCCCCAGCTCGTCATTCACGGCAATTCTCACTGCCTGAAAAACTCGCGTTGCCGGGTGAACTTTGGTATGATGACCAAATTTTTTCAGCATTTCACCAAGCGCTAGGGTTGACCGCCAAGGTCGACCATGTACAATCTCGCGCGCTATCAAATTCGCCAATCCCGGTTTAATCTCACCATATTCCATCAAGATGCCTGCCAAATCCTTTTCTCGCCATCCGTTAATAATTTTATCAGCATCCAATTTTTGCGACTGATCCATGCGCATATCTAGCGGTCCATCTTTCATAAAAGAGAACCCACGAGACGCCACGTCTAGTTGCGGAGAAGAAACTCCAAAATCCATCAATATCAAGTCGTACTTTTTTCCACACTCAATTTCCTGTAGCACCGCATTATAAAACGATTCATGCTTAATCTCGATTCCGCTCTCGCAATATTTTTTTTGCAGAATCTTTATCGCATTTTCATCCCTATCGACTAGGGTCGAATCTTTATAATTCCGTGTTACATCCAAAATCTCACTCGCATGCCCTGCGTAACCAGCCGTCAAATCCAAATATGATTCACCTGGCTGCGGTTGCAAAACTTCGAGCACCGACGACAATAATACTGGTTTATGAAGTTCTTCCATGTGTATATTATACACGCTTTGTTTGAGATCGTTCAACTAGAAACTTTCGGGTTTTTATGTTTATCGATTATTTTTGTGTTTATCGATTATTTTTATGTTTAACTTGTTGCTATGCATCTACCGCAATCTGCTCCACCTAAGCGAACCACATGTGCGGCCGTTGAGAGACTTATAGCGTAAAGTGGGTTGACTTATACTAAAAGTATAAGCAATAGAGTTAATTGGGAGGTGTTTGTTTCAAGAACGTATTGGCTTTGGTTACGCGTATCCCAAACGCGCCCAAAAACTCCTAGTTGGTCGATCTCAAACTCTGTTAAAATTCTTATCTCACGATAACAGTGGTTTCTGCCTCGCAAACCTTGGTAATTTTTCTTTTTACGAAATTTTTGTGTTTAATTTGTAATTTTTACTGTGTTTGTGTGGGTTTTCCTTCCACTGATTTAAGTTTAAGCCATTTCCGAGCAAAATGCAAGCGTTTTTTCGGAAAATCTTGCCGGTTTTCACATTTTTACCTTCGTTCCCTAGCAAACTCGTCACCAAGTTTTCCACAAGGGGCGAAAATAACAGAGGGTTAAACTATTCTCTGCTCTGTGGAAAAGTTGTGCAGTTTTCCACATAATACGTTCGCTTCTTGACTACATTAGACATCTTGCTGGGGAGGGGTGGTTTTTATAAGACTGCTCCGGGCCGCTTAGGCCAAGTCTTTAGTCTTACAAAAACACCCCTCCCTAGCAAGGCGCCCAATCTAGTGCTCAAAACCCCAACACATTACGTGGTGCGCAGCGGCCGCACCGCCATGGGCCTCGGTTTCTTGAGGAGCGCAGGCATCAATGGCCACTATTGGTCGCGTAGCGGCGTTGCCTCTACTATTGCGTACTACCTCTAC
Source organism: uncultured Candidatus Saccharibacteria bacterium (assembly GCA_964397215.1). Lineage (GTDB taxonomy): Bacteria > Patescibacteriota > Saccharimonadia > Saccharimonadales > Saccharimonadaceae > Nanosyncoccus. Next base: position 54,109 of record CAYNHE010000004.1, on the reverse strand, counting down.
TTCGATGCCTCTGGGGTGTACCCGTCGTACGGCCCGTATGATCGTTACCTCGGTTTCTCTCTCCGCTGTTTGCAGGAGTACTGGCAATGCTTCGTCAAAGTTTATGTTCTGCTAGGTAGCCATATCACACTGTTTTTCGAGGAACTCTCGGAGGCTACTTGGCGCCGATTCAAACATTTGAGGGAAAAGAAAGTTTTACTTTCTTTTCCGAGAATGAGCAGAATCGGGAGATGGCGAAGCCGGCGATGAGCGTAGGGCGCTTCGCACCCGTAAAGACGGGTTGCGAAGACGCCCGGTCCGAGAGAAATAGTGTGATATGGCTACCTAGCAGAACATAAAAAATGCTGACAACCCTGCCAGCATTTTTCCTAAACTGCAATTACTCACCCCCTTCTGAGTCTTCATATCTTTGGTCGTATTCTTCTTCTCCCATACGGAAGACATTTTTAACTTTTCGCCATATTTTGTTGATTGGCCAAGTGATGACAAACGCAATTGTAAAAAGTGTTTTGCCCACGAACCTGAGCGCCGGATTACCCGATTCGCGCCAAGTCCGCCAGCCAGTCAACGTAGTAAAGCGCATGGCCACTCTGACCCACCAATGTTTTTTCGCGAAACGTGGGTCGGCCGGATTTGACTTCAACAAAAGTTTCATAAAATACCAAAACTCCGCCAAAATCACGTAAATCGCCCCGACCGTCGGCCAGAACAGCGCATGTTTCACCGGTCCAGCAATCGTAATCGCCATCACAATCAAATAGTTAATAAATCGATCATGATAAAGCGGTTTAAAATTGCGAATTACCAGACTGTCGACTTCGCCCCGACCCTGTTTGGCGATTAATTTCGTCAATCGCCTCCTCAGCACGATCCGCAGAACCAGCAAAATCACCACCACAATCGCGAACCAAAGCCATCTCAGAGCAATGTCGTTCACGAACTCCGGCAACCAGCCAGTATTGCGATAGAATCGAGTAAAAAACGACCCTGCCACATGCCGAATCGGACCGACCTCGTGCATATAGTACTTCGTGATGTCATCTGCCGTCGGTGGGATATAATCCGAGTAATAATACTCCCGACCGTCCGGACCAATCACCGGTTCTTCATGCCGCGTCATACGCCGACGAACTGCCAAATCGGTTTTGGCCTCGATTTTCAGCGCGTAGATTTGCGTTGAAAACGCCAGGAGCAGTAACGCTCCCAAGAAGATCATTAAACGATAAACTTGATCATAAAACAAATTCATCGCCCTATGCTCCTCTCTTCTTCCAGATGTTGCCATAATTTTCCCTCCTTTTTTACATCAAAATTCTTATGGTTTCCTCTGTTTAGACCTCTATGCTGCTCACAAGTTCAATGTTTCTGACAAAATCTTGCTTTTCTCCTAGAATTATTGCTTTTTCTAAGAAAATCGTCAAAATTTCACCGCCGAATACAACCTTAAACTGCGAGAAGCACCAAAAGCCCCTATACTTCCATTATAGCACATCAAGCCCAAAAAGTCAATATATAGACCACCAAAAATCGGTTTTATTTTCCTTAATTCTTCCCTTGCGCATTCCGGTCCGACAATGCTATAATAAACCAAATATCCCCGTGGCTCTGCGAGTCCGGTTTATATAAAGTGAGGTAATTTTATGGAAAATCAGGACCAGAATCCAAACCAAGACCAAAATCAGGATCAAACGCCAACCAGCGATAACGATATCACAAGCACAGGCGACACAGTGGCTAATAGCGCCGCCGAAAACGCTACTGAGGACGCTACCGACACTCCAGAAGACAATTCGTCAGATAGTCATAGTAGCAATAGCTCAGCGTCAACGGTCACTAGCTCAGAGAGCAGTACACCTTTTGATGTTTTTCACTGGGCCAACGAAATTGACGAAATCAAGAACAACGTCTCGGTCGAACTCTTCCTTTTTAACAAAAATTACACGCCGTTCCGCGTACGCTACTCTGACGCACTAACCGCTAGCGTAAAAGCGATGTTCATGCAAGAAGCCACCGGCTACATCATCAAAGAAGCCGACAAAGGTCTTGAATGCCGCGAGTACGAAAAATCCGACGGCGAAGACAAAGTGATTTATCGCACCAAATTAAGCAACGTTGGTCGCGCGGATACTTTGATTCACCTCATCGAGCACGAATATCGTGACATCGATTCGATGAGCGACCACATCGACGAGTTTAAGAAAACCAAGGGCATCATCGCCAAGTTCACCTACCCAGGTAACGACGGCAGTACCAAAGTGTTTTATATTGCAAAAGCTATTTCTGCTTCCTCTGCGCTGAAGGGCGGCAGTTCTTGGGAACTCGGCGGCGATGGGTTCGAGCCGTTTTCGGCCGAAATCGCCCTCAAAATGCCTGACGACAACCAAGTCGCCATCATCGACGGTAACATTATCATTTTCAACCAGGCTAAATTCGAAAATCTTTTTCAATACGATTACAAATCCCAAGTTATCGCCGACGCTAAAGCTAAAGAGCTAACTGATAAATACAAACTTTCCTTCTCCGAAGGTCTCACGCTGAACACGCTTCTGCAGGACAAAAAACCCCTGATCAAAAAATTGCAATCCCTCGACATCGCCACCGAAATGCCTCAGGACAAACTACTCGATTACGCCGACGAAATGCAGCTTGAGCTGATGACCGACGACGACGGTTCGATTATCATCATGGATGACAAAGACCTCACCATGTTCGTCAATCTCCTGTCCGAAGATTACTTCGTTTCCCCAGTCAATGGCCGCCGCTACGAAATCAAATCCAAAAAACTCCTCGCCGAGCCTGATGGCGAACCACCACGCGGATAGCGAACAGTAGAAAACGCTTGGGTTTTCTACTTGAGCGACGCAATGGTGGGAACGGCACTAGCCGTGATGCCGCCACGCGGATAGTTATTGATTTTGCTTGGATGCGCACTAGATAGCAAAAAGACAGAAAAACATCTACTCTTGCAAACAGCGGAGAGAGAAACCGAGGTAACGATCATACGGGCCGTACGACGGGTACACCCCAGAGGCATCGAAGTAGAGGTAGTACGCAATAGTAGAGGCAACGCCGCTACGCGACCAATAGTGGCCATTGATGCCTGCGCTCCTCAAGAAACCGAGGCCCATGGCGGTGCGGCCGCTGCGCACGAAATGCTAAAACCTCGAAAAATTCAATTTTTCGAGGTTTACATTTTACAAATAACAGAGGTGAAACAAAAAATCTAACTTACAAATTTTCATTTTTTCGAGGTTTGTAAAAATCAAGAAAATCCACAATTTTGGCATATTTTTGGCAGGATTTGGGCCTATTTTTCGCAATTTTATAACACATTCTGGTTTTTTCATTGTGCGCAGCGGCTATCCTAGTGTAGGACGTGGTTTTATAAGGTATGTAGGTTTGGCAAGCGTTTATTGGTTGCTTACTGCACATACGAGCACTTATGCTTATCGGATGCACTTTCTTTACTCTGGTAACAATGTCGAGACATCATTCAGCGCTGCTCGTTCCGACGGTTTCTCTCTCCGCTGTTTGCTGGAGTAAACGTGCGCAGCGGCAATGTTGGCATGGTCTCTATGTCTATTAGGATGTCTGGGCTAAATGCACTGTACTGGTCAAAAAGTGGCGCAGACAGCACTCACGCTTATTACGCTCATTTTTATTTGTCAGCGGTCAGCCCTTCTGACGGTCCATACGATCGCTACACCGGTTACTCTCTCCGCTGTTTGTAGGAGTAATCACGTGTATGCGCAGCGGCGACGTCCTTATAGGTGCCGGTCTATTGAGGACTGCAGGCATCTCCAGCTCCTGCTGGTCGCGTAGTGGTGTTATCACTACTACTGCGTACCGCCTCGGCTTCAATGCCTCTGGGATCAACCCATCAAACGGCCCAGACTTTCGTTACTACGGTTTCTCTCTCCGCTGTTTACAGAAGTAACAATGACCGTGACGTTGGCTTTATAATTTTAGATTCTTTTATCCTGAGTGTGCCTTAGTTTATTCCATAAGAGATGTTTCTGTAGTGTTCGACAATATCGCGGTAGCATATCTTGGTAGCTGGATATGCTACGAAGTTGAATACTACGGCAAGAAATATGGTTGCATCTGCGCCGGATTCTCTCCCAATAAATCCGCATAAGTTTGCACAATAAAAGTTTTGGCACCGAGACGCCCCAGCGTACGATACAGGCCCTTTTGCAACGCCTCCACCGACTCCCCTTCAACTAGCTCCGCCTCAATTTTCAAGAAAAATCCCTCCGACCCTTCTACCTGGTCCAAATACATCACCGTATGGTTGTCCATCACAATCTCTTGACGCCGTCTAGAAACTTCCGCCTTTTTCCGAAATCCCAGCTGATGAATAATCCCTGACGCCTCCGTATAATCTCCCACCGGGGTAAAATTCACCCAGTCTACGCCACTATCCTCAATATGACGTTTCAGATACATCGCATAGCTTGCCGGCTCGGACAAATCACGCACCTCTGTGCGCATCACTAGCCGTGGCATATTTGTCCCTGGTCGATAATCGTGTGGCAAATACACTCGCTCGTGCATCCAAATTCCGCCTTCAAACTGCAATCCAGCATTCGCCAACCGATAGTCAAGTTCTCTGCGATCCGCCAACCAAGTTTTTACGATTATCTTTTTCATCTTGTTACTAGTATAGCACATTTTATCAGCAAAATTTTAATGCTTTTATGCCGAAAAAACTTTCTACTCATCCAAATTACCTCTGTTCCTTATTTAAATTACCTCTGCCGAGCCACCGTTTTAACCATAAACAATATATTATAACATACTATTACGCTTTTGCTTGCTATTATAAACTATTTTTGCTAAAATGAGAAGTAAATTAATCTGACGAGGAGTTTTGGTGAAAAAAATAACGATTTTGGGTCTGACGGCTCTAACTTTAACAATTTGCTTGGGGGCTTCCCTGCCAACCTTTGCTACGACAGCGAAGCAGCAAGTCCAAGCCACGCCTTCTTATAATGACATTAACCGCGCTTTGGCACAACTAAAAAATACTAGACAATATTTCGAATATGCCAGCCTGATTCAATCGGTCGAATCCGGTTATACTTATCGACTTGCCCAAGACATCCAGACCATCAATAGCTCACTTGACTTAAATAACAAAACAAATGCCGAATTAGTCAATATCGCCAAGTCCTTGCCTGATTACAACTTATATGTTTATCTATACAATTTAGTTGCCTATACCGAAAACTGGTTGCCAAGCTACTATTCTGCCAGTGCAGCCAGTCGCCAAGAGGCCTATGACGCCGTTCATGACGCCGTAATTGTTTGTCATCACTTACTCAAGAAACCAACTTCCACCAATACCACTCCAAACACTGTCAAAACTACTGCCAAAAACATTACCGAAACCATCGTTGAAACCGCACCAAATCATTCAGTCGTCGAACATCAATCCGTAACCACAGCATCTGATAGGGCAATCTCGGTTGATAGTTCAGCCTCAACAAGTAGTTCAGACTCAGCAAACAACTCCAAGTCACTGGCCAGCGCAGACCAAGCAGCTAGTTCTAATGGTACCACCATCAGTGTGACCGTTCTACCAAACGACACAAATAATCAAACCGATGAAGTTCCTCAAAACAAAGATTTTCAAGACAAAGCTTCTCAAGACACTGCCCCGACAAACAACATCGCCACTAATCTTACCTACGCCGTTACTGCTACCAGTCTCGCCGGTGCCGCTCTGGCCACCAAGCGCGAAGTCAATAATAAAACTCGTCGTTTTTAAATAATTCCTTGATAAGGACTTTATCTATGAAATCAATTTTCACTAAAACAATTCTCCTCACTACTGCGAGTTGTGCGCTCATCTTAGCCATCGCAACCATCACTAACCTTAACGCAGTTTTCCAAGCTGAAGCCGTCGAGGACTCGTCCGCAGAAGTTTCTACTGACGAGCCAACCAGTACATCTCCAGCTAACTCAAATTCCGCTAATAATACAACCGCCGCCGACTCAAACAATACCGATAATGTCACTAATATCAACTCGACTAACACCGCCGACGCCAGCGCAGCTGATACTAACGCCGCCGCTGACGATAGCAAAGCCCTCCAGGACACCATCGAGCAAATTGTGAATGATCAAAATTTTCAGGATTACAGCCGCGTGTTCGATTTGGTCGAGCAGGCTGAAACTCTGGATAAAAACGATCGTGCCGCCGAAAATCGGCTAAAAGGCGAACTGTTAAGCGCCCTCGCCAAAATCGGTGGCGGAGCCAACCTTGCTAGCGACAATTCCGGCAGCTTGCAGACTAAAACTCTCGCCGAAATCCTCAAAGATACTTCCCTCATCGCTAACTATCAAGAATATTACGAACTCGCCAATCTCGTCAAAGCCGCCCAAACCATCATTGCGAGCGACAAAACTTCGAACGCCCAGATTTCACAAATCCTCCAGACCACCACTAACGCCGCCAAAAACGTCAATATCCCTGTCAAAAATTCCACTAAACGACCAACTTCTCCGAATGATTCCGCCCAAAATCGTGCGGATAGTTCTAGCGACAAGATTGTTTCTGCCTTAGACGCGAATACTCGCTACGATGTCAACCGCCCAATTTTCTCCCATACCGAAACTACCCACTCTGAAGACGATACCGAGCGCGGCAATGCGCTCGCCAACGCCCTTGCTCACACGACCACCACTTGCGTAGCCTTCGGCACACTCATCATCGGCACCATCAGTGCCAAGCGTCAAAAATAACACCAAACATTAAAGGCGCTATTAGTGACTGAATCGTTCACATTTAGCGCCCAGTGCCAAAAATCGCAGCAGTAACCGTTACGCTACTTCTCTAAACTTTCTCCCCTTGTCGCGCGCGATTGGCCCACTCGTCAGCAAGCTCATTTAGCTCGGTACCAACGTGACCGCGCACCCAAACCATTTTGACATCATTCTCTTGGTATAATTGAAAAAGTTTTTGCACGATGTCTAAGTTTTTGATTGGGCCAGATTTTTTGCGCCAGCCATTCGCCGACCAAGTCGGCGCCCATTTCGTCACAACATTAATCCAAAATTCCGAATCGCTATGAATTTCGCAACCCTCCCCCGACTGTGTCGCATATTCAATCGCCGCAATCATCGCCAGACCTTCCATGCGAATATTCGTACTAGGATTTTCGCTTCCCAGCACCACTGGCTTGCCATCTTCGAGCACCGCAAAACCGCCCGGCCCCGGATTAGGGCTAGCGCTACCGTCTGTCCACAGAACTTTTGTCATCTTGTCTCCTTCTCTATTTACGCTGACATTCATACAAGGTCTACTTACTGAAGTACCTCAAAATCTCGCGAGCCTCACTCGCATCATGTTTCCATTTTATCACAGCATAAGCGGTTTGTCAAGGGGTAACACCATGCATAGCAGTAATACTACACGATTTCGTCCACAATCCCGTACTTCTTGGCTTCTTCCGCACTCATCCAATAATCCCGATCCATATCTTTTTCAATTTGTTCTAACTTCTGACCGGTGTTTTGCGCCAGAATTTCTGCTAGTTTCTTCTTGAGGAAAAGTCCTTCTTTTAGCTCAATTTCCTGATCAGTTACTTTAGCTTGACCGGCACCATAAGATGGTTGATGAATCATCACGCGCGCATTTGGCAGAATAAACCTTTTACCTTTAGCTCCACACGACAACAGCATCGCTCCCATCGAAGCCTGCAAACCAATCCCAATCGTCTGGACGTCTGGCGTAATATAGTTCATGGTGTCAATAATTGCGAGACCGTCATAAACCGAACCGCCAGGTGAGTTAATATAGAGTTTAATATCTTTCTTAGAATCTTCGTTCGCAAGGAACAGTAACTGCGCCACCACAATATTTGCCGTCTCCGGTGTCACTTGGTCACCCAAGAACACGATGCGTTCTTTGAGTAGGCGCGAATAAATATCGTAGGCGCGCTCTCCGCGATTCGATTCCTCCACCACTGTTGGTACTAAATAATTTTTCATATTTTCTCCTTATTATTGATTATAACACTTCTTACTATAATAATTATCCACTTACGGCAAATCTCCTCGTGCAGCAGCTATTCCTCTAGCACCGCCGTTGAATCCATTGCATCAGCCATCAAACCTAATTCAGACTGATAAGCGTTAAACTGCTGAATTCGCTCGTTGTTCTGGGTGATTTTGTCGTTCAGCTGGTTGCGGAGATTTTCGATTTCCTGCTGCCGCTGCTCTAGAATCCGCCGTTCCGAGCTAAAAGTCGTCGTATTAAAACAACCTGGCTGATTGGCGCAACTGTTGAATTTCTGGATTTTGGCATCGAGCTCGGCCAGTTGTCGCTCATAATCTTCCCTCTCGGTGGTGATTTCTTGTTTAATACGCAGAATTTCGGTTTTTAGGGTATCAATCTTTTTCCGTAACTCGGCCAGCGGCTGAGCATATTCATGATAATATCCGACGATTTTGCTACGATTGGCAAAAACTCTCGCGTAATATTTCTCCAACTCAGGTGGAATCTCCGCTAGCTCCGTCCCTACTCTCGCAAAAAGTTCCGTCGAGCGGTCAGTCTCCTCGTAGTAATCGAGAATATCGCCCAGTTCCTCCGCGTTTTCTTGATAAACTTGTTCTAGGAGCTCCGACAGTTTACGCTTATCTCGCTCGCTAAATCTCTCCCACACGGCATGCAATAACTCGTGCGCCATGGTGGATTTGTTTGAAACTTTAAGATCTTCGCGCGTCACTTCGTAAACATAAATCCGATCGTCGCTCGGCATATAGCAACCTAGCACGTTGGTTTCGGCGTTGAGCTTGGAACAATGTTGGTTAAAATCCGCGCTCGTCTCTACCGACGGATGTACCGCCGCAAAAACTCGTCCCCCATAGCTCGTCAGGTCCAAATCGTCCCGAATCGCCGATACGGTTTCGCTCGCCGTGTAGCCCCAACTACTCGCAATATCTCTAGCAAACTGCGTCTGCCCAACCAATCCCACCGTCACCAGCACGAGGAGTAAGGTGCCACCCCATTTTTGCCAGAAACTTTTTCGTGCAAGTTGAGGCATTTATCCGTTCACCGCCTTCAAGGTTATTTTGCCATCACGGTTCAGCTTAATCTCCGCCACTTGACCAGCTCGCAAGTCATCGCTAATCAACGCGTCAGCAATCAAACTTTCGATCTCGTTCTCGATAATCCGACGTAGCGGCCGAGCGCCGTTCTTAGGATCGTAACCTTCATCAATTAACTTCGCTTTTACCTTGTCATCTACGCGTACACTGACTTTTTCTTCAACCAAGCGACGTTTCAAATCATCAATCAAATTGTCAAAAATCCGTTCCACATTAGCCTTAGACAGAGCATGGAAAACCAGGATTGCGTCGAGACGGTTGCGCAGCTCTGGTTTCATAATTTTTCTCAATTCTTTCATCGCAGCAGCCTTGCTCATCTCATATTCGTAATCGAGTTCGTGCTTTTCTTTGGCACCCTTCGCGGTGAAACCCATCTCGCTTTCCCGATACATTTCGTCGGCACCCAAGTTAGAAGTCAAAATCACCACCGCGTTATTAAATTTCACCTTGGTACCTTGACCGTCCGTTAACTCACCGTCTTCGAGAATTTGCAGCAACATGTTAAACACATCTGGGTGAGCTTTCTCAATTTCGTCAAACAGCACCACGCTATATGGTCGGCGTCGCACCGCCTCGGTGAGTTTACCGCCGTCTTCGTAACCGATATAACCAGCCGGTGCACCCACAAGACGTGAAACATTATGCTTCTCACCGAACTCGCTCATATCAATCTTAATCAACGCGTTATCGCCGCCAAAAACTTCGCGAGCAATCACGCGCGCCAGTTCGGTCTTACCGACGCCAGTTGGACCCATGAACAAGAAGCTACCGATCGGACGTTTGCTATCAGCTACACCACTGCGTCCGCGACGAATACTCCGCGCCACCGTCTCGACCGCTTCTTTCTGGCCAACCACGCCTTTACCCAGACGATCTTCGAGATGTTGCAACATTTCGCGCTCATCACCGTGCACTTTGCTAACTGGAATGCCAGTTTTTAGGCTAACGGCTTGCGCTAAATCTTCTTCACGCATCTGCGGACGAGCAGACTTATCACGCGCCCGTTCCAAATCTTTAATCTGCGATTTCAACTCTAGCGCCTTGTCCTGACAAAGTTTAGCAGCGTCAAAATCTTCCTTTTCGGCCATCTCGGTCGCCTTTTCCTCGGCTTCTTTGAGCTGGATTTTTAGCTTTTTTAGACCGCTACCGTTATCCTTATCGTCGCGCACTCGCGCAATCGCCGCCGCTTCGTCAATTACATCAATCACCTTATCTGGCATGAACCGATCATTGATATAACGGTGGCTCATCGCTACAGCCGTCTCAAGCATTTCGTCGCTAATATCCACACCGTGGTGTTTCTCGTAATGCCGTTTAACACCCTTAAGAATCTTGAGCGTAACCTCTGGATTTGGCTCGTCCACTACCACAGTCTGAAAACGCCGACTGAGCGCCTTGTCCTTCTCAATATTCTTACGATATTCATCGAGAGTCGTTGCACCAACCAATTGAATCTGTCCACGCGCCAAAGCCGGCTTGAGAATATTCGCCGCATCCATCGAACCTTCACCGGAACCTGCGCCCATCAGTAGATGCAACTCGTCAATAAACATAATCACGTCGTCGTTCTCGATTGCTTCATCGATAATTCCCTTAATGCGCTCCTCAAAATCACCGCGGAATTTCGCACCGGCCACCACATTGGACAAATCCACCTGAAAAATTCGCTTGCCAATCAAATTCGCCGGCACGTCATTCTTTACGATACGCTCCGCCAAACCTTCAACAATCGCTGTCTTACCCACGCCAGCCTCACCGATCAAAACCGGATTCGACTTAGTGCGACGCGACAAAATCGTCACCACGCGCTCGATTTCGCGCTCACGACCAATCACCGTGTCAAGTTTACCCTCGGTCGCCAGCTCTGTCAAATCTTGGCCAAACCGTTTCAGCCATTTTAGCTTAACATTTTTCTTAGAAAACTCCTGTTTTTTCTTCTCGGTCTCCTCGCGCTTAGCTAGTTCCTCAATCGTATTCTCGGTGTCTTCAATTACTTCTTCAATATCGCCGCCGGCTTTCTTGAGCAACATTGCCCCACGCGCACTGGTTTGACGCAGCAACGACGCAAGAAGTAGCTCGGTCCCCACCGCCTCAAGGTCATACTGCCCAGCGAGATGGTTAGCCATCCGAATCGTCAACACCGCCGACTCCGAAAGCGACATCATCGCCATCGGCGAATTACCATTCACCTCCTCCGGCTCTTGGTCAAGCGCCTTCTCTGCCTTATCAAGGTCGATGCCATGCCGCGCCAAAATCCGCGCGCCAGTCGATGTATCCTGCGCCAAGATCCCCAGCAAAATATGCTCCGTACCCATGTAGCCATTGTTGTACATTTTGCTATAGAGGTCGGCTTTTTGCAGGGCAAACCGCGCATTTTCCGATAGTCTGTTCATCATTTCTGTAAAATCGTTATCCATACCCCTATTGTAGCATGTTAGCACTCAAAAGACAATAGTGCTAATTTGCGAAAAACTGTCAGGGCGAAGTTAGTGCGGATGAAGTTCGAGGCAGAGACGAGCAACAGACCGAGCCGTACTACATGGTACGGCGAGGGAGTAGTCGCAGTCTCTAACGAAGAAATTCGCCGCAATAACAAGCCCCTACTAAACTTTGTTGATAACCGGAATAACAATCGGCGTATGTCCCGTCGCATCAAACAGAATATGATTAATATCTTCTTTAATTTCCTCTTTGAAACTCTTCAAATCTTCATTCCCCGTCAACTTCTCCGTCCTCACCCTGAGATAATGGCGAATTTTGGCCACTAATTCTTCCGAATTGTCGAGATAGATAAACGCTCGGCTGACGATATCCGGAGTTTTGACCAGGCGATTAGTTTTCTTACTCAGAGATAGCACAATCACAAAAATCCCTTCGCGTGAAATATGAATTCGGTCCTTCACCACGGCTTCGTGCACTGGTTTATCAGCGTCATCATAAAGTTTATTACCGACGTGGATGCGACCGTTCTTACGGATTGTTTTATCCGGCATCAGTTCCACTACGTCGCCGTCATCCGTCACGATAATTCGTTCACGCTGCAAGCCAATCACGTTTTCGGCCATCTCGGCGCTATGCTCAAGCATATAAAACTCACCGTGATAAGGCACATAATTCTTAGGCTGCAACCTCGTAACGAATTCCACATGGTCTTCATAATAAGCGTGCCCCGAAAGATGTAACGGCCCCAGATTAGTGATATGGGTCTTGCCGTTTTGCATCACCTGCGCACCCTCGCGAAGCAAACCATCAACCACGCCCACTACGTGTGGCTCATTGCCCGGAATCGGATTAGAGGAGAACACAATCACGTCACTACTCTTAATCTTAATATATTTATGCGCGCCAGTCACCATACGGTTCAGCACGGCATTAATTTCACCCTGCGAACCTGTACAAATCACCGTCACCTTATCATCTGGCAATTTGACGATATCCTCCATTTTCATGATGATATCTTTTGGAATCTTAATCACGCCAGTTCTCAGAGCGACTTCGACGTTATTAATCATCGAATAACCACCGAACGCCACCTTGCGACCGCGTTTAGCAGCCTCATTAATCACCAACTCGATACGTTTCAGCTGGCTCGAAAAACAGCTCACAATCACTCGACCGTTCGCATAATGATCCATCACGCGACCGAGATTATCGCCCACGTCATATTCTGAATGCGGATGTTTGCCCGGCGAGTCAATGTTCGTACATTCGTTTAGCATCAGGTCGATGCCTTCTTTTTTCACAATTTCATCCAAACGCTCATAGTCTGATTGCTTACCCAGCGGATGCTCCTCATGACGCCAGTCGCCCGATAGGTAAATCACCCCATTCGGCGTTCGCACAATAATCGCCGTGTTCCCCGGAATCGAGTGTAGCATATGGATAAATTCAATCGACAAATTCTCGCTCACCTTAATCACTTCGTGCTTAAACGGATCCACCGCAATATAATTCAGCTCTGGCACGTCATCAAGTTCGGACATTTGTTTTTGCACCATATTCACGGTAAAATTCGTACCATAAATCGGTGTCGTCGGCTTAAATTTTGGCAAAAGATGTCGACACGCCCCAATGTGGTCCAAATGAGCATGAGTAAAACAAATCGCCTTCACCTTGTCAAGGTTGTTTTCTAGATATTCAATGTCTGGCACCATATAGTTCACCCCCGGATAATCCGGTCCAGCAAACAACGACCCCATATCAACTACAATCATTTCACTCTTGTATTCAATAATGGTCATGTTTTTGCCGATGCCAAACTCACCCACACCACCAAGCGGAATAATCCGCACCGCCTCTGGATCTGGACGAGCACTCTTAAGCATCGCGTTAGTCACCTGCTCACCGTTGTAACCATTATAACGGCTCCGGTTCACCGGTACGCCAATGATGTGCTGAGTAGCCTGTGCATTAACGTCCTGGCTCAACATCCTCTGGTGATGCACCATTTCGCCCTTGCGCACGCTAACGCCAAGACTAGCCTTTTTGCTCTGTGCGGCGCTCTGAGGGGTGTTAGAAGAGTTTTTGCCCCGATTGGCCGTGGTACGGCTGTTCTTATTCGCAGTGGCTCTAGGGGTCTTCTCCGTGGCTCTAGGAGTATTTTTGCTGTTTTTGGCCCCAGTTTTTGCTGCACTAGAGGCCGTTTTTGCCGTTTTTGCCCCACGAGAGGCGGTTCTGGAGGTTTTTTGCACTTTGTCGGCATCTTTACCACCTTCGGCAAAGTTGCTATTGAAGTGTCTTTGCTGAGCCTCCTCGAACTGTTTTTTAATGTCTGGCAAGCGTTCATCGCGCATTTTCATCAGCCGCGCTCGCCGTTCTTCTTCTTGTTTATTCATATTTTTCCTATATTACACAATATTTACTACTTTTAAGCAAATACATCTCACTTAGTGGGCTATTTTCTTATTTTGGCGACCAACTCTGACTTTCTCGCCGATGAATCTGGCTTTTTCACTGATGCTTCCCCAAGAAACTTCCCTAAGAAACCACCCAATTAAGCCAAAACTCATGGCAAATCACCAAAAAACTAAATCTTAAAACCTCCACTCATAGCCCTCCGAGATGTGCTCGTTACCTCTATTATAGCAAATTTTACGAAAAATGCAATAAAAAATGGCGGCGTCCACTAACCCCTTAGAGCTTCTCCAATAATTTCCTTAGCTCTTCTTCGTTTTTTGTGCCAAAGCATACGCTGCGTCCCCGAATTCTCACCTCGGCGCCGTACTTCTCGCAGAGTCTGGCTTCGTCACTGACAAAAGTCGACTTTTTCACGATATTTGCCGAACTCTTCTTTTTATTATCAGCTAGATAACGTTCTACTTGTCTTGTCGACCAACCCTCATCAACGATTTTTGGTAATACCTTCTCGACGATTTCGTCGTCCTTACCAATCAGTGGTCGCATCGGACCTTCAGCAATGCGCTTCTCCTGCATGATCTTTTGCACCTTCTCAGGCAACTTCAGCAGGCGCATCGTATTAATCACGCTAGTAGCACTCTTGCCGACTTTTTTGCCAATTTCTTCTTCGGAATAGTTAAACTGGTTTTTCATCTTAACATAAGCAGTTGCTAGCTCAAGTGGACTAAGGTCTTCGCGTTGTAAATTTTCGACAATCATCACTTCAAGTTTGGTCTGATCATCCATGGTACGAATAATCACCGGCACCTTGTCGAGGCCAGCTAACCCGGCCGCACGATAACGCCGCTCGCCAGCTACAATCTGATATTTATCGCCCTTCTTAGTGACGACAATTGGTTGCAAAATCCCATGTTCCTTAATCGAGGCTGCCAGCTCCTGTAAACTTTCCTCGTCAAAATCCTGCCGCGGCTGCCCTTCATCACGCACGATGTCATCGAGTTTCACTAATTTTTCGCTAGAGACCTTCTCGTCTGCTTCCCTAGTCGGGTCGAACTCGTCATTAACCGTAAACTCAGTCGGAATCAAACTATCAAATCCAGTACCTAAACCATATTTTTTCTTCATATTTTATTTTGTCCTTTCTATCACCTCGCGCGCAAAATCTTTATACGCTTTAGCCCCCTTACTAAACTTATCATAAGCGCCTACCGGCACGTGATGGCTCGGCGCCTCTGCCACACGCACATTGCGCGGAATCACAGTCTTGAACACGGCATTCTGGAAAGCTTTTTTCATCTCGACTAGCACTTCACCAGAGAGCGAAGTTCGCTTGTCAAACATCGTCGCCAGCACGCCAAGAATTTGCAGATGCGGATTCAGCTTCTGATTGACCATCATCTTATGCTGCACCAGTTGGCCCACACCTTCCATCGCGTAGAATTCTGTCTGCACCGGTACAATCAGGTAATCTGCTGCTACCATGCCGCCTACCGTGAGGAGCGAAAGGCTCGGTGGCGAATCAATAATAATATAATCATAATCCTGCTCCACCGTAGCGATAGCGTTCCGAAGCTTAACAAAACGATCTGGCATGTTAGTCAT
The DNA here is from genome assembly GCA_964397215.1 of uncultured Candidatus Saccharibacteria bacterium. Classification (GTDB taxonomy): domain Bacteria; phylum Patescibacteriota; class Saccharimonadia; order Saccharimonadales; family Saccharimonadaceae; genus Nanosyncoccus. The sequence goes on along the minus strand of CAYNHE010000004.1, from coordinate 38,533 downwards.
TTCTACCTCGGCGTTAGCCAAACGTGTAGTCGTCGGCGCAATATCAAAATTCTTGTAGCTAGTCTCCAGAATTACTTCCTTCAGCGAACAAACTCCCAGCATCACCTCAGTCATACTAGCGTCCAGCTCTTCCTTGTCGGCCACCCCCGAACCAGAAGAAGCATTCCCCTGTGGGTCCAGGTCCACTAGAAGTACCCTGAATTTGTCTTTTGCAAGATAGTACGCCAGATTCACAGCAGTCGTAGTCTTACCAACGCCACCCTTTTGGTTCGTAATACAAATCACCTTAGCCATAACTAGTTTAATTATAGCATAGATTTTAAATCTTATGTTAAAATAATATTGGCCTACCGAGTGCTATTATTTAATTTAGTTAATTCGACTTGAGGGCGAAAAGTCATTCGAGGGAGCCATGGCCAAGTCGCCATCGATTAAAACGGTCAATTTAGAAAAATACCAAAACCTTAATCTGCACGAACTAGAAAGTACCATTGCTAATTTAGAACATGAGCCACCCAGTAGTAAAATAGATGCCGAAATTCGCGCCGCCCATCACGCCCTGCGAGGACGCCTAAGAATTATCAAAGCACGCGTGATGGAATTTGAACAGAATAACGACCACCATCTTTTGATTTATGATTCAACTAATAACTTTGCCAAAATCGCTGGTCGCTCGGTTCTTTTCTACGCTTACACCATCGCCAATCGTCTGCATCGTCGCTATAGCATTAAACCCGATGCCGACGGTTATTCAAATTCTAGCGACGGCATTATTTCGCTCCGTTCTCTCGACGCTCTGGAAAGCAGTCTCGCCGGTATTAACGTTTTCCCCGACCATGAGCTAAGCGACGCAGAACTTCATTTTTATAAACTGCCCAAAGTTTACACCGACGAACAAATCAACAATTTGCGCAGTAACGCGCGCGAAGATCACTCGCGCATCACCAATATTATTACGCCAAAATCCCCCATTCCGATTCTCTACACTACTCTGCTTGAACTCAACCAACTAATTTACCACAGCAGTCGCCGAGTCAGCGACAATCTGGCGCGCGAAATTATCATGCGACCTATTCTCGCCACTATGCAAAATTTGCTCGTCACTTATCTGGAATTCGCCAATTACAACACCGTGAAATCTATCGCTGGCACCACCACTGCGACTAATTTTCAGCTTGAAATAAAAAATCGCGCCGACCTGCTTTTTGATATTATTATCGATAGTCGCAAAGTCCGTTTCAGCCTGGCTAACGTCGAAAATCTCCGCCTCGTCAGTCACAAAGATCTCGGCGAAATTCTCCTGAAACTCGTAGAAGTCGAACGTATCGCCACGCGCGAACATCAAAAACTCATCAAAAACGTCCATGGATAGCAGCACTAGATTCGAAAATTTTGTCTTGGACGAGCTCTGGCAAGCCTACGACACCGCCCGAAAAGGCAAGAAACACACCGTCGACGAGCATCGTTTTGAGTTGAACGACATGGCAAATATCATCGACCTGAAAGATTGCATAATTCGTCGCCAATACAAACCAAGTCGTGGCGTGGCTTTTATTGTGCGCGATCCGGTCACACGAGAAATCGTGGCTGCGCCGTTTCGCGATCGAGTAATTCACCATTTTTTGTTTAACATTTGCGCTGACTGGTGGGATCGACATTTTTCGCCTGATTCTTATTCGTGTCGCAAGAACAAAGGTACGCTCTACGGTCAGAAACGTCTTGAACACCACATGGCAGTCGCTAGCGAAAATTTTACCAAGCCAGCTTTCTATATTAAACTGGACATTCAAGGTTATTTTATGAGTCTTAAACACGAATTATTGTATGAGCAAATTCTGTGGGGTTTACAAAAACAATTTTTTGAGTCGCGCCGCCCCGATGTCGCTAACGGTATTCGATGTCATCCGGCTGACCGTCAAACCCTCTACAAACTACTCAGATATCTCTGGCACGAAGTGATTTTTGACGAGCCAATGCGCGACATTGCGATTCGCGGTATGCGGTCAGACTGGCGATTTTTGCCGAAGAACAAAAGTCTTTTTCACCAGCCCAAAGGTCGTGGTATTGTCATCGGCAATCTGACTAGCCAATTGCTGTCAAATATTTTTCTCGATCAACTAGACCGATTTGTCACTTTTGACTTGGGCTATCGTCATTACGGCCGCTACGTCGATGACTTTTTTATTATTGTACCTATGGAAAAACGCGCTCAGCTACTACGCGATGTAAGCGTGATTGAAAGTTTTTTACAGAATAAACTCAGCCTCACCCTCCATCCCGATAAACGATTAGCCGGCACGATTGATAAAGGCGTCCCGTTCATCGGCGCAGTTTGTTATCCGCATTTTATTATTCCTGGCCGCCGGGTTCGCCAAAATTGTTACCACGCCGCCTACAAACTCGCCACCGAAGGTCAAGGCGATATCGATGGACTCATCGCCCGAATGGGTCATGTTCAACATTTGAACAGCCGCAAATTTTTCAAGCGGCTTTTTGATGATTTTGGTTGGGAATATGATTGGGAGGAATGTTATAATCATATTGTGGACCGGTAAAGTCCATGGGAATTGTGAGAGATTCTGGGTCTCGCAGCCCCAATCGGAACAAGCTCCCTTAATAATGAAGATCGTGGGATTCCCCTTCAAGATTCTTCTCAAAAAATCTGGAGGTTAGTTTTGGCCTGGGCCAAGGTCTTGGTCAATGTAAAGTGAATCTCTTTTCCTAGCGATACTTTTTGATCCTGTTTCGGATGTACTTAGGTCGTCCTCGTCGGATTAACCATGCCGGCGTTCGCTGTAGCAGGGGGGCGTTCGTGCGCAGCGGCAACACCAACATGGGCAACGGTTTCTTGAGGAACGCAGGCATCAATGGCAACTATTGGTCGCGTAGCGGCGTTGCATCAACTAATGCGTACAACCTCAACTTCAATGCCTCTGGGGTGAACCCGTCGAACGGCCCGAACAATCGTTACAACGGATTCTCTCTCCGCTCGTGAGTGTGCCTCGCGTTCGGTGCCGATCTTCATCAAAAACCACCTTGCGCCAACTATAAGTTGGCGCAACATTTTTTGTCACAGTCATTGAAACAGCTAACCAAGAATTACAAATTACTGTCTAAAATTGCCATTTTTAGACAGTAGGAAAGGTGTTCTAACAGAGATAAAATAAAAAATCTACTGTCTAAAATCGTACTTTTTAGGCAGTAGCTCAAAAATCAGATATAATAAAAATATGGAAGAAAAAACTTATAAAATGGCGGATGTTTACAAAATGCTAAATGCCCCTCGCCATTCTGTCAATAACTTATGCAGTCAGGGCCTCATTCCCCACGTCAAACGCGACAAGTTTCGTCGCCGCATCTTTAACCAAGAGCAAGTTGACCTCATCGCGATTTTGTTAAAAATGCGAGCAGCCGGTTTCACAACCACGGAACTTCGTCAGTACTCTCGACTCTACCGCCAGGGCGAATCAACCGCGCCCAAACGTCTAGAAATGCTCACCACACGCAAACACCAACTTTGGCAAGAAATCAAAGAAAGCCAGGCGGCGATTGATTTTATTGAGCGCGAAGAAGAGCTGGCGAGAGTGGGGGACTAATTTATTATTTTGTTAAAAAGTTATTGACATTTAGGAAAAATTTGCTATAATGGAATTAAATCACGATGAGGGTAACGCAAACGGCTAATTACCTAAGCTAAATCCCTCTTTTTTGTTAGCTATTCTTTGCTTTTGTAAGCAATTTTCTTCCTCACTCCGTCCTCGTCAAGATGCATAGTGTATTTTGGCTCAATCTGTTTATAAAGAGTTGAAGCATTCTTGCGTACTGGAAAAATAATTTTGCCAAGTTTTCCTTCATCATGCAAAAACTTTACCATCCGGTAATAATCACCGTCACCAGAAACCAGAACAATTTTATCAATACTTTCACGTTTGTAGAGTTTATACATGATGTAAAACACTAAATCAGTATCGACATTTCCTTTCTTGTGTGAAACCACTTCACGTTGGTGCTTGCGAAACACCAACGTATAACCAGCCTCCTGCAAACTAGTGTACATTTTTTGCAAATTATCATCAAAACATCCTAAAAAATAATAGGCTTGCTCGACATTAAATTTGCTCTGCAAATATTTGCGAAATTTTATTACATCGATTTTCCAAGACGGTTGAGCATGCGTCGTGCCGAAATGCAAATTCTGCCCGTCAATAAAAGCCTCATTGTGCGTTACGTTTTTTGTTGCCATTTAATATAAACACCTCCGTGCAAATTAAGGTTGCCAAAAAACATTTCGTCCAACGTCCACATGGCAACCCTGATTGGTATTAAGAAATTCCCTCCTTCTCCTCTTATTTAGAGAATAGCACATTCAAGAAATTTTGCAACAAAAATCAGCCAAATTGTTCCAATTTTAGGCTTTTGTGCTATTATGTAAATATGAATAGTGACCGGTAAGTAACATCGGTGTTGCGGCCTAGCTATTTTAAGCGAAGCAGGTCACCGCGTTAAAAACAACGCGCGATAAAGAGACTATTCGGACGAGACATTTTACTCGTCCGAATTTTACTTTTCAATATATAACAAGCATTTCTTCATTAAACATTTTCGACATCTTCTCGAATAATCAGTTCGAGTATTTTTACATGAAACGTTAACTACGTAATCAGTTAATTGGACTAAATTATCAGAGTGAGATTTAGTCTCCTTAACATGAATATTATGCAGCTCTACTTTACGAACACATAATTTAATATTCCTACATAACAAAGGATTGGAGTCCATCACTATTCTTATGTTATAAATCTTTAGCCAGCATAACTGCTCAACCAAAATATTTGCTAGTAGCTCATATGAGGCGAATTTTCTATCACACGTTTTCCCAACCTTAATAGAAATAAATTGAAAATGCATTTCAGTATTCATTGCCTGTACAAAAGTTCTTTGAACTTTAGTTGAATTTCTACTGTAATGAAATTCGTAATCCGCAGTCTTTCCTAGCTCTTTCCTAAGTTGGTCAATCTTCCTCGAACACTTTAAGGCTGCATCGCGCCCATCAAATATTACCAAACTTAAGGCCAAAAAATCTCCTACGCCGTGCGACATTCCCGGAGAACCCGATTCATCAACGTATCCAAAGTACATATATATTTATATACCACACAACATTTTCATTACAAGCACAAGAATTTTCGAGCACACTTCGCCAACGTCTCATTCCCTTCGTGTTCACTAGTCGGAACCAAAGGTTCCTAGTCGTGAACACGAAGTAGGATATAGGTTTCGCAAGGTTGTTTGTAGTAAACTTGTGATATTCTAAATTTAATACCGCAAAGATTATGTCCTAAATTTTTGATTATAAATCCGCATCTTAACTTGCGAGCCAGAGTCTCGCAAGAATATTCCCAATCAAAACTGTCACTGGCTAGCCAGTGACAGAACTTGTTCACAGAATTTTTGTTACCGATGCTTCGCGCGAGGCTCAACGGTGGAATTCCTTTTCGCGTAGTGGAGTTTCTAACTTGATTGATACATACGTATCAAACCGACGCTAGTTTCTCTGCGGCAGAATTCCGGTTGGGTTCCGAAGATCGGCACCTCACAGCGAGGGATATCGAGCAGGAGTGATATTGGCCTACCGCTCCAGTTGCAAGTTTTTCGGGCGACGAAAACCTTGCAACTTTTTCTACTCAACATCCCTCGCAATGCCCTCCAGTTTTCATTGCGGTACAAGTTTTTTAATCCCTCCTTTTTTTCTACGCTATGCCACCCCTCCCCTGGCATTGCGTGGTGATTGTGGTGAGGGCGAGACTTGAAGCATAACCAACCAATGCTTTATTGTTATGTTATACTTTTGTTCTGGGTTGCTCTTTCTGCTCCCCATGTCTCGCCCGTGGCACCACTATGCTTCCTACTCCTGCAAACAGCGGAGAGAGAAACCGAGATAACGAGTAAATGGACCAGCCGATGAAAATACTTCTAAGTCGTTAATCCTTAAGTTATATGCACGTAAAGTGTCAGCATTACTGCTCGGCGACCAAGAATAGTTAAGATGACCTGCATCTCTCAAGTAACTATAGCTCACATCAGTATAGCCGCTGCGCACGAAGTATAATGGCTGACTTGCAATGTTGAACTGGTTAGCCGTCACATCATACGTAGTAGTACCGCCGTCCACAATAGCAGTAGCCGTGAGTTGCTTAGTGTAATCACGGAGGGTAGTCGTCTTAGCACCAGCCTCACTTGACACTTTTCCAGCCACGCCATACGCGTTGAGCAAGTTATAGAAAGTACCATTATTAGCATTCAAGCTACCTACAATTTCCGATTTGTTCCCTGATCGTGGCAGAGTCCAACCCTTTGGACAAATGCTACTTGGAGCGTTAGCGTTAACCACCGACGCAGTACCGGTACCAGCCGTCGCTGCATTGTACTGATAATAATTACCGACCAGGTAGTGTGCATCGTAAGTCTGAGCGGTTTCATCAACTGCAATCAAACCCTTATAAGTGTATGGATAAGTAATAGTTGTATAACTACCGCTACCATCCTTATGCTCTAGTTCTTTCTTCTCACCACGATCAAAAGCGTTGCCAGCATTGAGTACGATTTGGCCATCTTGCGCAGTATAAGTTGGACTCCAACCTTCAACATTCTTGAAGCCTTCACCAGAACAGACATCATAGAGTTGTTCAGAAGAAATAATCGAGTTATACTGGTCACCACCACGGTTAGAGTTACAGTTACGACCGAAGAGCGGTGTAGCTAGCACGGTGTTCTTCCATTTACCCCAAGAGTATTGATTCTCCTGGCCAGTGTTACCAGCAGTACCAGTAAACGCCACCGCGTCAGTATTACTATTAGGAGTATAGTTAGCCGTCACGTTAGTATCCGCTGGGGTCAAAGTCTTACTAGTCGACAAGTCAAGCGCCAAGTTCTGAGTCATCCAACAGTTACCATCGCGCAACTTAGCGACCCAATACTTTTTACCATCACGAGAATCAATCAATTGTTTGGTTTCTTCCATGGTCGTGTTGCCACAAATTTCGCTGGTCATATCCTGCATATAAACCAACTGGCGAAGCGTGGTAATCTTGATTGGGTTAGCCACTGCAGAGACCACGACTGAACCACTATAGAGACCAGCTGGCAAAGTCGAATCGACCGCCACACCAATCGTCAGATCATAAGAATCGCCGCTCTGGGTATTAACCGTGTTGGTCGAACCAATACCAGTACTAGTCGCTGGGATAGCGCTATAGTTAGTTGGCGCAGTCGCACCAGACTTGTTCAACTTATAGCCCCAAGTATTAGCCGTCAAAGCACCAGCCGCGCCAATTGTATTAATCTCGGAGCTCTCAGCTGTATTGGTTAACTTAGTGTTGCCATCCACACCGGTCATATAGAGCGAATAGCCGCTCGTGTTATTGGTATTAACTTTTAGTGAAGCCACTTTATTCTCGACCTTTAATCCGGTAGAAATCGGTGTTACGTCGATTTGCATTGCGTTATCTAGACTAATCGAAATCATCGAAGCCACTGCAACATCAGCGTTAAGCGGAGCAACCGATTCCGAGTATCCCGCTTCGCACTCTTGCCCAGTACCGCATTCTTTCGCGCTAGATTGATCGGCAATGGCTGGACACAGCATCGCGACCGCTAGCAAAGAAAGCGCTGCGGTCCCCACCAGGCCGACTGCGTTAATTTTGCTAATTTTCTTTAGTTTCACCCTTGTACCTCCGTGGTGTTTAAGATTTTGTAGTTTACCTAATACTACTATCTTAGTGGACACCCACGGGTGGTTTCCGCTGCCCTGTGCTGGAGGCACATAAGGTAAGGACTGTCGTCACTGATAAGTTCAGACTTTTACGAAAAGACACCCATTGGGTGCCCTACAAACACTACCACTCACAGTACTGTATAACTATTCTGCAGCCGGGCGACGTCTCCCAACTTCGAACAATCATACCGTATCATGAATACGTTTATCAAAAACGGTAGTTATATTAAATAGTAGGACATTCTCATTATATCGTGCTCATGATAAAAAATCCAGTCCCAATTCACAGAAAATTCTTGTGGAAAACTTTTCTTCCCCTGTTCTGTTGTAAAAAATACATACAAGCTGTGGAAAACGCTTGTGGTTATTAGAAAATGCCAATGGCCAATTCATAAACAAATCAAACGCCTAATCCTGATTACCAGAAGTGGCAGACTTATTGACATTATCTGATAGATACATTAAGATAAAGTTAGCGAGACGAACATCACACGTTACGGTCCCCGATTCCTTGCACGGCGCAGGTATGTACCTACCGCAGGGAGGGTTGTAGTCTGCACGGCGCAGTATGTACCTACCGCAGAAGCACATCTTATACAGAGTTTTACTCTTCGAGATACCCCTTAATAAGGGGTATCTCGTTTTTATTAAGATATTGACTTCCGCAAATAGTTCATCTATAATCAGAAACACGAAGGGCGTCCCAGGGTCGTAGAACTCAAGGCGCAGCCCTTACCCAGTAGAATAGTCTTGCTAAGGAACTCTACCTTGTTTGTAGAGTTCTTCTTGATTTTACCTCAAGATCTTATCAGTCGACAGAATAGAGCTAAAAGGTAATTACCAATTGTTCTCTGCTTTTACCAATTTTTAACGTCCACCCCAATCTCATCTCTGGATTCCTGCCACTCGCTGGAGAGACAGGAACCCTGCGTTTATTCTTTACTTTCTGCCTTTGGCTTTTTTAGCAACTTTCTTGACATCCTTACTGCTCTTGCGCCAGTAAACGATGCCAGCAATTACTACGATCACAATTACAATCGCTAGCGCCCATTCAACTGGACCAGTGTTTGGCAATTCTTCTGGAACTTCTGGTTTTTCTGGTTGCTCCGGAGTTGGCTCATCCGGTTGCTCTGGCTGTGGTGTATCAGGAGTTTTCACGGCCTTGGTTTCGATAGTGTAAGTTACAAAACCCGAATATTCATAACAACCCCAGACCATACCGTTCAATTTGTCCATACCCATCAGCGCACCATCCGTGTCGAACAGATAAGTCGACAACGTCGAACCGTCAGCCCCCCAGTCATTGTGTAATTTAGCCGACATTGCGACAAAATGCAATGTCATGTCTTCTTTTGCCGTCACGTAAGCCTCATCCCAAACTTTAGCCGGATTGGTCGAGGTCGAGCTAACGATACCAGAGATCATTCCCCGTTCGCCAGCCTTGAGCTCAGCTGGAAACTTGGTCGCAACGCGCGTATTCCAAGCAATACCAGAATAATCATACTCTTCCGAATTATATTTGCTCTTGGCATTATTATGATAATAGATGAAAACTCCGTAACGTTTGCCCGGTTCAATTTCTAATTCATTAACGTAATGATTAAGTTCTTCACCTTCATTAACTAGCTCAACAACGCGCACAAAATCACGCTCATCACCCAACACAATATTATCGGTAATTGAGTTAAAGACTGGATAATCTGCTGGCTCTTTATTAGTAAAAGTCGGCCGCTCTGGCCCCCAAGCCATCACCGTTGGCGCAACACTGGCGGTAGCCATCACCGCAACTATTGCCCCCATTACTGTCCATTTTGCTATTCTATGCATTTTTACTCCTTTGTTATTTGTTTTATCTTGCATTTTAACTAGCGTCTCCACCGGTTGTTGCTGTTGTCGCGGTAGTGGTTGTCGTGGTAGTGGTTGTCGTGGTCGTATCAGTACTGCTATCACCATCGCCGCCCTCGTCACTGTCGCCACCGCCCTCGTCACTGTCGCCACCGCCCTCGTCACTGTCACCGTCGCCGCCCTCATCAACGTCGACATCACTATCGCCACCTTCATCGGTGCTAACATCGCTATCACCGCCTTCATCGATATTAGCATCGGTACCAGCATTGGCATCCGTCCCAGTGTTAACATCAGTACCAACATTCGCATCGGTGCCAGCGTTAGCATCGGTACCCACATTGGCGTTAGCATCGGTCCCAGTGTTAGCATCGGTCCCAGTGTTGGCATCAGTCCCGGTGTTGGCATCAGTACTTTCATTGGTCTTACCGTTCACTCGGTCTAAGAATTCCTTAATCGCATCAGCCTGCGCCTCTTCGCTCGTAATATCTTCGTTATCGGCTTCTGCATCAATTTGTTGCTGCCTCTCAGAATCACCAGCATTATCTTCTACCATACCATTAATCACTTCTTGCTGTGCACTCTCGTCTGGCTGCACCTCATCCAGAGTCGTCTTCGCTTCTTCGTCCTCGACATTTTTGGTCTGATCTAGGACGCCATCCGTCACCTTTTCCTCATTCAAAACCTTCTTAGCGGTTTTGGGATCTTTACTGTCATCCTGTTCCTCGTCCGGCTGTTCCTCATCCTCTTCTTCGTCTTTTTCCTCCTCTTTTTCTTCTTCCTCTTTCTCCTCTTCCTGCTCTTCTTCCTGTTCTTCCTCTTTTTTCTCTTCTTGACTCTCCTCTTTTTCTTCTGTCTGCTGTTCTACATGTTCAACCTGCTCCTGCTGTTGCTGGACTACCGGATGCGCTGCAAGTTGCACAACTACCGGATCATCAGGCGAATCAAGGTCAATTTTAACTCTCATCGTCGGAATATATTGTTGTTTCTGCTGTCCCTTGATTGTTTCGCCGTCTTGGCCACCACATCGCAAGAAAACCGTAATTATACCACTTCCGTAAGAAATTGTCAGCGCCCATTCGCCCTCTCGCTGCTTGATATCTTGGTCAATCTCCATACTACCAGGCCCACTCTGAGTTGCGCCCTTCTTCAGACGTAGATAATCTACCGAGACCCTGTCGTAACTTTGGAACAAATCTTTTACCGAATCCTCACTGGTCAGAGTTAATTCAGTCGCCGCCATTAATCTCTTCTGCAAAGCTGCGCCACCGTCCTCACTATACAGTAAATCGACCAAAGCATTAGTACGTTCGTTCACATCTTGAATATCGATAATGTCCTGACCAACACCACACTCTGCCAAAAGTTCTGGAAACTTAGAAATATATGCCATATTACACTCCGGTTGATTGCGATAATTCTGCAGCAAACCTTCAATTACTTGTGGCAAAGCCACTTCTGGCGACAAACCCTTCTGGATGGCTTCCTCTACAAACGTCGCCAAACTTGGACCAAAATGGTTCTGCCCAGGCTTGTTCAAATCCCAACCCTTAGTGTAATTTACCATCACGCCAAATTCACCAATTTGGCTACCTTCTTCGCTCGCAAATCCAGCGTAAATCTCGTCGCCACGCGCCTCAGCCCACTCAGCAAAAGTCTGATTCGCTTCTTGTTCTTCGCTGCGATGAACAGCTTGTTGAACCGTGGCTTCAGCTGCACCCGAAGTGCGTGCGTGAACACCAAGCAAACTGCCCATCCGTTCCCGAATCGCCGCCTCGTTCTCCTCGGTAATGCCACTCGCATCCGCCTCTTTTGATGGCTTTCCGCCACCAATCTGCATACCTACATTAGCCGCCGCTTCCGTATTCATCCCATCAGCACTAAACAATGTTCCAGCCACCGCTAAACCAGCCAGCGCCTGCACCGCCAAACGTTTCCACGGCGCGCGATATTCTACCTTCCCTAAGACTTGCTCTTTGAGAATTTCACGCTGCTCCGCCGTGAGTTCGGCCTTTTCTTCGTCCGACATCCATTCACCTGGTTTAAAAGCATTAGGATTTCTAGGGTCGGTCGCGTTTTTCAAAGTTTGCAACCATTCTGCTCGACGCGCCTCGTCTTCCGTTCTCTCCTCAAATTCCTCTGGTTTTGGCTCAGCCCCCGGCGCGGTCATCGCCATTTCAACTTCTGGTTCACGTCGATGATTACGCCATTTTTCGAGCATTCTACCCATCGCCGACATTAGTTTACCCGGATCGCGTTGCACTGGCTCGTTAGCGTCAATCGCCGCTCGCTCACCCATATCCGGCAAAGCCTGCTCGGTCGTCCCTAGCTCTTGTTCAATAATACTTTTGTCATTGTTTAGTTCCTGCATGCGGTTCTTAATAGTCTCAAGCTGTTGACCATAAGTCGTCGACCCCTCATGTGTAGTCCTGTCTCCTTGCGCCGCTAAGAACTGCTCAAGATTCCACCTTGCCCATTCGAGTTCTTTTAGCTCATTGCTAATACTATTTAGCACTTCGCTCGCTTCGCGCCCGGCCAAAATCCGCTCAGCTTCTGATTGTTTCTCACGTTCGGCCGCTTCATTAGCCTTCTGGATGTCTTCTGCCGAAGCCTCAGCTACTGGATTAACTGCCTTCTCAGCTAGTTCACCTTTTGCATACTTCCCTACGAGAGCCTCCCTCGTCGACGCGTTAAGCGCCGGATTGCCAAACCGATCAGTCATTCCGTTCAAGTAGTCCTCGTATTGTTCCACAGTCATACCTTCTGGTATGACTGAAAGTTCTAGAACTTTCTTGCCGGCTTCTTGGTTATTTCCGTCAAAGTCATTTCGTTCGCCGCTGTTACCTATTCTTTCTCCCACCATTAGAATCCTCCTTCCAAACTACCGATTAACTCACCCGGAATCATTTGTCCGACCTGCTCCGCCACTTCACCTGGCTCCGCCTCTGGCACTGCCCCAACTTCTGGAGCGCTTGCCAAATATTCATCCCGAAAATTCTCCAGCACATCCGCTAGCACGCTCTGCATTTCTACTTCTGGACTATTGTATTCGAAGAAAAGCTCTAATTCCTCATCAGTCATCCCCTCATCAAGTCGCCGATCCAGTTCCTCCAATTTTTCAGTCGAAAGCGCGTCAATCATTGCCTCTTGGATACTATAGTCTAGTTTTTGCTCCAGTTTGGCTTTCAACTGTTTCTGTTCATCCAAATTCAAATTCCCTACGCCTTTGTGCGCCATCAATTGGTCAATATAAAGAGAGAGTAATTTATTTCGACTAATATAAAACTCTGACATTTTCTCCTTTCTTCCCTTAGGCTATGATTGTATTAACACTATCCTGAATGATTTTTTGACCGTCCGCACCGAGCGTTACCAGAACCTCATTAACTTGATGCAAAAGGTCTAGATAAGCCGCTTGCGCCCCTCGATTTTTCATGCCGTATGCATCGCTTAACCGCTTGCGCAGCTTACCAGACAAATCACCTAGTTGCTCAATAATTGGTTGTTCGTCGTTCAGCTCATATTCATCCGTGTACCGCTTCACAATCTCTTCCGCGCTAAAAGTCTTCCACTTGTCGGACATTTCACGCATGACGGCTCGCCGCTCCATTTCTTTTTCTTGTTCCTTAGTCTGGGTCTCACGGTGATCAGCTAGAGTGATTGAAGCCAGCGTAATATTATCTACTAGAGCCAGGTAGTCATTCTGCCATTTTTCTGCCAGTGTTATATGCCGCTCATCGTTAAACTGCTGCGCCGCACACATCCGCTCCAGACAATAATCCGCCAAATCACGCAGTTTCTGCACGCCGGCTTCGTCCGGAGTTAACCGGTCAAGGTCGATAGATTTGTTACCGACTGGAATCTTATTCGGTAAAGGTTTATGTTCCATCGTACCAAACACACCAGCGCTCACGTCATCGGCTTCACTATTCACCGGAAACTCGACCACGTCACCCTTTCCTGCGTCACTACTCGTGGTTTGCAACTTCTTAAATGCAGTTGACCGAGCGCCCTCACGCTCCGATTCGTCATGTCGTCGCCTCATACGCAATCGTTTACTCTTACTGTCCACATTGCCATTTTCTCGATCCATTACCTTAACATACCTAGTCATCGCCTCAGCCCGGTCATACATCTTGAGCATCGCCGCAATCTCTCGATCTGAATAATAATTCTCACCGTTGGCGCTTTTTTCGGACAGCAAATCTTCTTCCATTTCGACCTTGCCATTTTCTAGTTTGGCAAAATTCTCTCGGCTCGGCTCAATCTTACACTCCGGCACCGCCCATTCCAAATAATCAGTAAAACTATCACGCTCCCGACCCGGTTGATGCAAATATTCGATAAAATCCAAATAGACCGCCTGCACATCACGTTTGTCGTTATAAGGCAAATCCGGCAAAACATCCTTAACCCATTTCCACTGTTCGTTTATTAGAGCTGCACGTCGGGTCTCCCAAGTGTCTTGCTCCGCCGAGTCGAGTTTCACCTCAAGATTCTGCGTTCCCACTACGGTGTTTTTCTCGTAATGATAAACCTCAGCCGCCGCCTTCACAAATTGCCGCACATCCTCTGGACTTTTGAACTCATACCGCTGCACCTCGTAGAGTTGACCTTCTTTCCCTTCCAAATCACCGCGCAACTCTTGCAATAACTTCTCTTCTGGAGAAATGCTCTTATACTCCTTCGCTAGACCGGCCTCTACCTTCTCCTCGCGAGACATCCAGTCGCCCTGATTACCAGCCTCAGCGGCACGTCTCAAAGTCTCGTACCAGCTCGCACGCTCTGCTTGCTCCTGCTGCTTAGCCTGCTCACGCCGACGAATGCGCTCTTGTCGCTTGCTCAATTTAGGCGCCGGCTGCTCTTGTTCTTGCTGCTCCCGTTTCTGCTCCTGCCCTAGATGTTCCTGTGGTGGCTGTTGCTCAGGTTGCTCTTGCTCGCTCATTGGTGGTTGTTCCACAGTCGAGTTCTGTCCCTGCTCTTGCCGGTCTGGGGTTGAGTTCTTGCCTCGGTTCAAATCCAAATCGAACGACAACAATACTACATCGCCGTTCTTCTGGTCCTGATTGACAGCGCTCTGATTAGCGGTGTTCCCTCGGCCATTTTCATAACTATTCGCCTGATTACTGTCATAACTAGCTGCTTGATTTCCCTGATTATTCTCGCCTTCTTTTTCGCCTTCTTGACTGTCGGAACCCAACGACTGTTCCGCCACGTCCACCCTGTCGACGTCCGCCACGTCAATATTTGTAATGTCACCAGCCAAAAAATTCTGCGCATCAGAAACTTCTTCATCACTCGGCACGTAAACACTCACCTCTAAATCTTCACCTCTAAGTGGACTTTTTCCTATTCTTTCTGACACACAAAATTCCTCAATAATTACTACTCTCAGTTTACCACAACCGGCAAGCAAGCACAACCAATTTCTGTAAATTTTACAACATTTTCTTACAGCAAAAACCGGACCCTTATCAGGCCCGGCGTCTATCATATTTTGTTTCCTCTTAAGTTTATATTGTTAAAATTATTATGCTCATATTAGTCTGTCGCCCGAGCGACCCTCCTTAAGCCGCATTGACAGATTCGATTTCTTCAATCATTTCGGTTGGTACTACAGTGACAACTCCACGTTGATCTTTACTAGTACCTTCATCTTCTACCTGAAAATCGTCCCAGTCAGGTTGATCTTTATCGAGATCTACCACGTCAGCGTCTTCAATAATACTGTTTAAGACTTTCTGACCAAGTTTCCTTAGAGTTTTGTTTTCAGGTTCGTCCTCTATTACATTGGTACTCTCCTTTGTGTTAAGTTTTTCGTTCATGGTTTTCCTTGTTTAGTTTTTATGGTTTTTGTTTTGGTTAAATTTGCTGTTTAGTTAATTATTGATTTTGTAATTTTGATTTGTGGGTTTTGTAATTTTGTTTTTTCTGGAGTCTATCTTATAAATATTTACCTTGTTTATGTTTTATTGTTTTATGTTGTTTGTTAGATGTGTTTGTTTGTTGTCTAACTTAATTCCATCTTAGCACACATGCCGACAAATGTCAATACCTTTTATGCTTATTTTTTGTATTTTATGCAAAAAAGTCTTGTACAACCCCTGTTATTTCTTGCCAAACTTTGTGACAAGTTTTATCAAAAATATCGTAGACTAGTACCAATTTTTAATTTTTATCGTAGTTTAATTGCTTTTTATGGCAACTCAAGTTATAATCATATTGTTATAGTTGTAACAATATGCCGGACTTCCAAGTCCGCAAAATTCTTTTCACAAAAAGCGACCCCCGAAATTCGGGGGTCCTTCTTATTTTGCAAAAAAACAACAACTCTGACGAAGTTCAGCGGTTCTGGCCAAAAGTCAGAGATTCTGGCGAACTTTAGAAGCTCTGCACAATCTTGTCAAAACACCGCAAATCCGCTTCCGGATAAAATCTCGTCTGCACAATACCATCTTTTGCCGTGCCGGTCGCCACTTCGACGAAATTACCCCAACCGGGGGCAGCATCATCGCCAAAACGTACGAAAAGCAATCGCTCCGATTCATCCCTGAAAGCCGCCGCACGGAATTTCCCCGTTAGAGTCATCGCTCCGTCAAGTTCCACGGCCGCTCGTGTATTATGCTTGTCACGACTCGGCTCTATTGCATCGCAGAAATTAAACCGCAAGCGGTTCTTGCAGATCACAATTTCCCAGAGCTTCAACGTCTCTCGCCAATCCGCCGGAAAACATCGGTGCCGAATAAACGCTTCATCATGTGCCCAGCCCTTTGGAATGCGCAGAAAATTATCACCAATGCCATTGTCCATCGGCTGCGCAAACTGGCAACAACCCCTTGATTGTGATGTCGGATTTTCTTTTTCCTGTTGCCTCGCCCTCTGACGCCGCCTGAGCATCTCCGAACGCTCCGATTCACGCGTAAAATTAACCTGAATTTTCACATCGCCCACCATACAATACAAATCCTCAATTATAAGGGTCGGCGCCGCCAGCACACTCGCACTCGTGCTACTTAACGTGCCTACATTGCGAAAGCTAAACGGCAATTCAGCAATCATCCGTTTCTTCATCATTCCATTCCCTCCATTTTCATTTTTGCAAAATTTTAATGTCCTGTGTTACTAAGGCCGTTGATTAACTCCTTGATATGTTTCAGTCGATACGACCGATCATAGCCATAAATTATCATCATACAGAAATTACACCCCTGAATCAGATCCATATCCACTCGAAAAACATAGTAGATAGTCGCCATTGCAACCATTATTGCCACCATGAGCAAAGTAAATATCAAACTCGCCAAGTGCCAATTTAGATAAACCCAGCCGGTGCCAACCCATAATCTGAACACGTTCACTTTGACAGTTTTGTCGTAAAGAAGAGCGCAAAAAGCAAAACCATTCAGCACACCTAGCACTCCCCATACAGTCATTGAAAAACCGTCCGTCTCTGTCTGGAAAAAGTTGTTCAGCCAGATCATAAGCACCTCAATTAGCACAAAGCCAATCAAGCCCCTTAAAACCGAGTGGAGCAGCGACTCCTTAGTCCATTCCTTGTTTCTCATAGTTCCCTCCTTCTTTGAGTTACCTCAACATTTAGTAATTGGAGTTTTGCTCTTTAGAGCAAAACTCTGTTCTAGAACAGTTTCTCACCAAAAACCATTCCCTACTTCCATTGTAGCACAAGTAAGTTATTTTGTCAATGGTTAATGCTCCCTCTTGTCTACATCTTCTCTAGACTAATCGTGACGTTCTCGCCGTCAATCTTGGCGATTTCGTCATAGGCGTAATTCTGACTCTCGGCCAGCTCTTCAGCCAGAGTCTCGGCCTTAACCATTTCTTGCCACTCGGTTGGCACGGCCGCACTCACACTCAAACGAATCCGGTCGTCCACATTTAGCCCAGCTTTCTTGCGCGCGCTCTGGACTGCCCGTACCAATTCTCGCGCCCATCCTTCACGGCGCAACTCTTCGCTAATTTCCTTATCCAGCCACGTTTCATCACCCTGTTCGACTGATTTAACATTCACTTCGTCCTTAACGATTTCAACTCCCCATTCCGGTAATACTTCGCCTGAATAAACCAATTTAGCAAGCGGCTGGCGGACTTTAACCTGCTGCTCCGTCTCACTCTTCTGCATGCGCAGTTTCAATCCCTCAGCAATCACCTCACGCACACGCGCCATTTGCGCGATGATTTCTTCGTCGACATCGGTCGTAGTCGGGAAATCTTGCAAATGCACCGAATTCTCCGGATTGTTGCCACCCACCATATTTTGCCACAATTCCTCCGCCAAGAACGGCGTGAACGGCGCCAAAATTTTTGCCAAATTGCTCAACACCTTCCACAGAGTCCAATACGCCTCGGCCTTGTCGCCATCATCCTCAGACTTCCAGAAACGCCTACGGCTCCTTCTCACAAACCAGTTACTAAGATCGTCCACAAAAGGCAGCACTCCAGCCAGCGCTTTTGGCAGATTATATTCTTCCATGCCATCGATGACTTCCTTTTTCAACTGATGCAAACGACTAATAATCCAGCGATCCAGCGGATTTTCCAATTCCTTACCCCAGTTACCTGGCCATTCAGGACTCTCCCACCCATCAACCTCAGCGTACATCGTGAAAAAGTCATAGACATTCCAAATCATTGCAAGCTTACGATTAACGTCACTCACATCTTTGTCAATCAAAGCAAAATCTTCACCAGCCAGCACCGGACTCGACAACATCAAAAACCTCAAAGCGTCCGCCGAATATTGGTCCATCAAAATGTTCGGGTCGGTGTAATTACCGAGCGATTTACTCATTTTACGACCGTCATTGCCGGCGAGCGTGCCAGTAGTAATCACGTTTTTGAAAGCGTTTTTCTCGGCGCGCGCCTGAGCTGCCTCGCCAAAACCGCCCACCTCTGCTAGCGCCGTGTTCACACAATGCACGTAGTAGAACCAAGCGCGAACTTGGCCGACGTATTCGACGATAAAATCTGCTGGATAGTTTCGCTCAAATTTTTCTTTGTTCTCGAACGGATAATGCAGCTGCGCAAACGGCATTGAGCCAGATTCAAACCAGCAGTCCAGAACCTTGTCGATTCGCTTAAAATGTTCGCCGTCAATCTCAAACTCAATTTCGTCCACCCATGGCCGATGGTAATCTTCTAGTTCCACCCCAGAAAGTTCCTTCAATTCTGCGTAACTTCCCACTACTTTTACCGTGCCACGGTCGCCCTTCCATACTGGCATCGCCGTTGCCCAAAAACGGTCACGGCTGAGATTCCAATCTGGCGCCTGCTCGATGTTTTTAGCAAAACGCCCATGTTTAAGATACTCTGGGAACCAGCTAATATTCTCATTCTGCGCGAGCATGAGCGGCTTGGAACCTTGCACGTCAAAGAACCAACTCGGAAACGCCCGATACATGATTCGCTGCTTGCTACGTGGGTTGAACGGATATTCGTGCTTGATATATTCAATTTTCCAAACAATGCCCTTTTCTTCGAGACATTTGGCGATAAACTTATTCCCTGCCCAAATTTCGATACCACGTTCATCCGTATCACGAACGCCGAGCTCGTGGAGTTTTTCTGCCGCCTCTGGCAGGTAATAACCATACTCGTCCAAAACATCTACAAATCCCACCTTATTATCTTGGCAAATTTTGTAGTCGTCCTCACCATAGGCTGGCGCAATATGCACAATGCCCGTACCATCCACGTCCGAAACGAAATCTCCGAGCAGCACACGTCCGCGCTCTGCGACCATTTCCCCAACATTTTGCAGTGCATTGCCCATCATGCCCGAATATTCGATGCCGGCCAAATCCGCACCTTTACAAGTTGACAAAATTTTGTATTTTTCACCAGCCAAGACTTTTTCTACGCGACTTTTTGCCAGAATCCACTTCTCGTCCAAATCTTCCATCAGTACTGTCACATATTCCAAATCTGGGTTTACGGCTAAAGCCATATTTGCTGGCAAAGTCCATGGCGTCGTCGTCCAGGCCAAGAAGTAAGTCGGACCTTCTGGGTCATCAAACTGCTCGAATTTCACATACGCACTCGGATCCGTCACTTCTTGATATGCATCATTGTCCATCGTAACTTCTGACTTACTCACCGGCGTAGCAAATTTCGTGTCATACATAAGAACCTTACGACCTTCGTAGATTTTTCCGGCGTCATAAAGCGTCTTGAACGCCCACCAAACCGACTCCATGAAGTCCTTATTCATTGTGCGATACGCCCCCTTAAAATCAACCCAACGCCCAATCCGGTCAATCGTGCCTTCCCAAGTCTCAGAATTAGCCACCATAGATTCGCGAGCCTTGGTAATATATTCGGCTAGACTCCACTTGGTGCCAATTTCTCGTCGATCGGTGATGCCGAGTTGCTTCTCGACAAAATTCTCCGCCGGCAAACCATGACAATCCCAGCCCCAGCGTCGCTCCACACGCTTACCGCGCATCGTCCAGAATCGCGGCACGGCGTCTTTTACCACTGAACTCAGCAGCGTGCCATGATGTGGCATCCCAGTAATGAACGGAGGTCCATCATAAAAAACAAACGAGTCATCCACCGGTCGTTGTTCAACCGACCGCTCAAAAGTCTGATGTTTCTTCCACCAGTCGATAAGGGCTTTTTCGTATTCAATCGCTTTTCTGCGCTTGCCTGATGTGTATTTCATAGTTTCATTCTTTCACCAATTTGCGACGAGACGCCGCTCTAATTTTTCTCTGTTCTTATTATAACACAAAAATCCGCATTCACACCTGATAAATTCCTCTAAGCCTTGACATTTCTGCATAAAAATGTATAGTTAAGAAAGAGATTGGGAATCTTGTCTTAGCGGATTCATCCCAAACATTATTTTGTCTCAAAATTTTAGACACAAAATACAGCTTCACCGCTATTTTAGAAAGGAGATTTTACAAAATGCACGAATTACTGCAAACTTATCATGAACCAACTGTTTCGATTGACCAAATTGACCAAACTACCGATATCGAGGAGAAAAACCGTTTAATTACGGAACGCACGGCCGAAGAAAATCGTTGCACTTGCACGGGCGGCTACTGTTATCTACTCTGTCCGTCCAGCGAGTTCTCTGATATGCAAGCCTCTGCGACTTTTCAATCTTTTCTCAGCAATCTGGCTTGGGATTATTATTATCCTGACGATCTGAGCAAAAGGTCAACCATTGATTTAACGATCTTGGAATTTAACTGTACTGGACGTAGCAAACCCAACAGTGAAATATCCAAATCCGCCATCGAGTTAATCGGGCGTTTACAGATTGGTGTCTCAGTAGAAAGAATCCGGCGCCACGATGCGACTCACGATCCACACAAAGCAATCAATCGAGTTGGCTGTTTTGACATCGAGATGAAAACTAACTACACGTCCTACATGGATTTGAGGTTCGACGAGCCTAAATCAGATGTTGCAAAGAATATGCGGCCTTACTATCAGCTGCTTTTCCGAGAAGGACAATGTTTCGAAACCGTCTGGTCCGCCAAAAGAGCCATGGGGCGATTCAAAGGTATGAACTTTAATTGTTTCGTTCCGAGCATTCTCGCTCCCCACGATGGTTTCTTACCTCAAGAAATTCTGTCAATCTGTTGCCAAACCAGTAGCAACCTCTACCTTGATGTAGATTCATCATCTGGCCCGCAAATCATCACAATCGTGAAGGAGGAAAAACCATGACTCAGAAAACTTATCGTGAGAAACGCCTCGCGCACACTTGGCGCCGTCGCAATCGAGCCAGTTTTGTCCATTGGAAAAAGCGCCGACGTGGTCGAACCAGTTTTGACCGTTGGGTGAAGAGCTTGGTAAATAATCGTGTTGAAGATTTACCAGAATTTTTTACCGCTATCTTTGCCACTGGGCCAAAGATTGTCCCAGCCATCGGCAAACGCATCCGGCTTGATTTGGCTTACATCGTCTACTTACGTAGCGAAAGTTATCAGATACCTCATCTGCTGAACGATCTGGAAACTCCATCCGCGATTAGCGGCCGCGTTGACTTGGTTAAAACCTTACCCGGTCAATCTCATCTTCCGGCCCGTCAACGTCGGGTTCATCTTGTCATTAGCTATGATGCCTATCGGTTAGATTTTAAGATTACAAATACGCCCGATTTGGCATACGATTTACATGCGATGGGTACGGAGTTTACAGATTATCTCTTCAGCGACCGTCTGCAGTTTCTCTATGATCCAAACGAGTTAACTCTGGGGTATCAAGGCATAGCTTTACGCAGTATCGGTTCACCCATCCACGGTGGCAAAACCGCTACTCTCTACGCACCACCGATTTGCCATTTTAACAATAACCTGACTTACCATGACAGTAAAAATCGAGATGTGCAAATCAGTTATTCTGCCCTCAACGGTCCAAGTCTCAATGAGCTAAAAACTTACTCAACAAAGCTAGACGCCAAAGAATCGGTTTTCGTTACCTATCAGTTCATAAAGTATTTTTACGATATGAACGGCCAGCTACAGCCTAAGGACGACAAAACACGTCAGTTACTTGTTATAACGCTCAAGCTTAACCGCATCGATTTTGGCACGGCCTCGGCGACCAGTAGAGCCAAACCTGTCCGTAGGACAGCAAAAGTCGGTACTACTAATTCTGTCGACAAAGCTCCAGAGGCAGAAGCCAACGTCGCTGACCCCGTTGATAAAACTACAGAAGTGAATACTGCTAGCTCTGTTAGCGCAGAAGCAACTGCAGTTAACGCAGGCAACTGCATGGTTTCTGGCGTGATTCATCAAGTGCGCACAATTCCTCTCAGTCAAAATGACAATCAGTGGAAAATCAACCCCAACGAGAGCGACCAAGATTTGTTTAAGGTTTTTAACTTGGTCAAAATTCAACATTGGCAGACGAAAGACGAAATCGGCACTGATAGCCCCACCTTCGATGCAGAACACTTGCGCACTGCACCACCTTATATTTCTCAGCTGAGCAAATACCCCGAACGAGCCAATATCTGTCACATCATGGGTAAGAATTTGGCTAAATACGGCGTTTTTCCCTATGTACCTATCCCACGCGAAGACTGGACGACTACCTAAAGGCACGTTACTTAAGATTAGTTAATAAAACTGAGCAATCACATCAAACTATCGGCCGAATTTTCCCCGATAAGCAAAAACAACTCGTAAATCTCTAATCATTCATAAAACCGGCCCCTTAAGGGTCGGTTTTTCACGTTACAATTTAGGACTCTCTACACCAACAGCCTACTTAGTCGTCCAGAAGGTTACTTCGTCAAAAGTTGGCAGATTCTGCCCACGCCACATCGACAGCACCGCGCCATCACTGTCATTCAGCGCCAAAATCGTCGGATATTCCACCACGTCATAAGCCCGACAGAGCGAAATCCCATCACCGCTATCAGGATCAATCACCTCGACTTCGCGTCCAGTGCGCCGCTCGAACTCGCGAATCCACTCATTCATCATGCGAGAATAATCTGCCATATCTCGCCCTACCACTACTAATCTCACTGTTTGTCTCCTTTTCTACTTCTTAAAATTTTTTCAAAATCATCCAGCGTCTTAAATTCCTTAAAAACGCTTGCGTAACGCACATAGGCCACATCATTCCTCCCAGCCAAAACATCCAACACCGCATTCCCTATCTCTGACGCAGTAACTGTATCATCATGCTTTTCGCGCAAAAGTCGCTCCACGTCATTCACCACTTCTTCTACGGCAAGGTCCGAACCCATGAATTTACCCACACTTCGCTTGACCGAAGTCATCAGCTTGTCTCGATCAAAAAGTTCACGATTGCCGCTACGCTTAATTACGATTATCTGAGGTAACTCAATGCGCTCATAAGTCGTAAATCTACGCCCATCACTGCCAAGCCGCCGTCGCCTGATTGTCGTGCCGTCATCGGTCTCTCGACTTTCCAGAACTTTGCTGTCGGCTATTCTCAATTCTTCCCCCTGAGACGATCTCTAAGTGAAGGTGGTACATCCAAATCGTCGTCATTCTCTGTTCTAATCGAATCCCACATATTATTACGCTGCTCAGCGGTAAAATCTGTCGCGTTGTTCATCGCAGGTGGCTCATTAGCTGGCTGTTCAATCGGTGGCTGCTCTGCCGCTGGAGACTGCGTTCCACCATATCCACCCCCGTAACTACTATAGCCACCATTGTAGCTGTTAACCATCTGACCGACCGTTGGCTCCGCTGGCTCTGTATTATTCATGTTAGCAAACTGCTCAAGCGCCGCTTTCTCAGCGTCCAACTTACGGTAATACTCTGAATCAAAACCAGTCGCCACCACTGTCACTACCACCTCGTCCTCAAGTTCTGGGCGAATCGATGCACCGAAAATAATATTAGCATCTGGCGCCACTGCTCCAGTAATCACCTCAGCTGCCTCTTGAATCTCACTCATAGCCATATCGTAACCACCAGCCACTGAGAACAGCACGCCGCGCGCACCGTCAATCTTAACCTCAATCAAAGGTGATTCAATAGCCTGTTGCGCAGCCAATACCGCACGATTATCACCGCTAGCTCGTCCGATACCCATCAGAGCCGAACCAGCATTCTTCATAATGGCTTTAACATCGGCAAAGTCCAAATTAATCAACGAATGCTCAGTAATCAGCTCAGAAATCCCCTGCACACCCTGCCGCAACACATCATCAGCAATTTTAAACGTCTCAGTAAGTGGCGTACGTGGGTCAATCGTCTGCAAAAGCCGATCATTAGGAATAGTAATCAACGCATCGACATTATGTGAAAGCTCATCAATGGCGCGCTCAGCATTCTCACGGCGCTTCGACCCCTCAAAAGTGAAAGGTTTAGTCGCCACACCAACGGTCAAAATATCACGGTTCTTGGATTCCTCCGCCACAATCGGGCTAGCTCCCGAACCAGTACCACCACCTGCACCAAGCGTAATAAACACCATATCTGCCCCCTCAAGTGCCTTACCAATCGCCTCGCGACCGTTCTCGGCTGCCTCGCGGCCCTTCTCTGGGTCACCGCCAGCGCCAAGACCTCGACCAATATGCACCTTGGTCTCTGCCGAAGAGTGATGCAAAGCCTGCGCATCAGTGTTCACCGCTACAAATTCTACCCCAGACAGACCAATTTCTTTCATCCGATCAATAGCCGAATTACCAGCACCACCGACACCGACGACTTTAATACTTGCAGAACTTTCTACCTCTGTTGGCTTGACTTCAGGCATAATATTTATCACCTCACTTTTTCTATTATCTAATCTAAGTATAGCACACAAAACACCTCACTTCAATAAAAAAATCCACTCAGTCCTCTATTATGCAAAATATTCCGGGATTTCCCCACTCCTGCAAACAGCGGAAAGAGAAACCGTTGTGACGATAACTAGGACCATGCGAAGGAATTACGCCTGCCCGGTTAATAGCAAGGCGATAAACGTCGTCAGCGGTTTCAGCGCTACTAGACCAAACACCGCTAAAAATCCCAACTGCCCTCATATATTCAGCGTCAAGGCTAATGTTGCCGCTGCGCATGAAAAAAGTAAAAATGTGTGCTCAAAAGGCTAGAAAATTTGCCAAAAATACCAATTTTCCTAGTTTTTACAAACCTCGAAAAAATGAAAATTTGTAAGTTACATTTTTCGTCCGACCTCTGTTGTTCGCGGATTACAAACCTCGAAAAATTGATTTTTTCGAGGTTTTGCCGATTCGATTCAATATTGCCAAAATGCAAAAAGCTATAACCTACAAAAATATTTTTCGGTTTTTTGTGCGCAGCGGCGACGCTTACATTAGTAAGGGATATTTGATTGGTGCTGGCCAATCTGGTGGTCTTGCATCTAGTAGCGCCGACATCTCCAATCGTATGTATACTTTCGGTCTTAATAACACAGAGGTATTTCCATCAGGCGGTCCATACGTTCGTTACCACGGTTTCTCTCTCCGCTGTTTGCAGGAGAATGAAAACAACAAAAAAGTGCGCAGCGGCTACACTAACGTATTTGCTGGGTTTATGAGCGATACTGGTAGCAATGCACACTATTGGTCTAGGGCAGGCAATTCCGAATATGCCTTTTATCTCTATTTTACAATATCATGGGTTAATCCATCGACTGGACCGCGAAATCGTTTCTTCGGTTTCTCTCTCCGCTGCTTGCAGGAGTAAAGCGCTCGTCCATACTTTTTTGAGACCGCTCCAGGCCAAAAGCGCAATCAAAGATTACTACAGCCGAGCCACGCCAGCACTTCACCCCCCAGCAAATCCTACACTTTGAAACTCTTGAAAAATCCCAGCAATCCACCGCCTTTGCCGGATTTTTTGCCTTTTTTCTTGTGATTACCCGAAGCCTGCACCGGTGCGCATTCGGCCGACATATGCATCAAACCTACCGCCGCCGCATACTCTGGCTTCCTCAGTACTTCCGCAACCCCATTCATACCCAGTGGCACACCAACTTTAACCGAAACATTTAGCATCTCACGCACAAATTTATCAATATCTCGCATTCTCGCACCACCACCAGTCAACACAATTCCCTCTGGCAAACGCTGCTCGTAATGAGCTTTGCGAATTTCCTTGCGTACCAGATCAAAAATTTCCACCATACGCGCTTTTACTACATCATCAATTTGACTCCGCTCAAAATGTAGTTCTTTACCTCGCCAACGTATGATCACTGGATTATCATTAGCGCCAAAATTACCAGTTGCGAAACGCCGCTTAATGTCCTCTGCCACCTCTGTATCAATCGCCAACATCACCGCAAGGTCGTTCGTGATATGATTCGAGCCAATCGGCACCACGCCAACGTATTGCAAATCCCCCTCTTCATAAATCGCTACCCCTGTTGTCGCTGCGCCAATATCTACCACGGCCACACCATTTTCCATCTGTCGCTCCGAGAGTACCGCGCGACCAGACCCCATCACACTCGGAATAATCCGCTCCGTCACCGTCTCGGCGGCTGCTTCGGCCGCTTTTTGCAAATTCTCAAAATTTGGCGTCAACGTTGACACTACGACTGCCTTCATCTCCAAACGCGAGCCAGTCATGCCAAGTGGGTTCTTGATTCCACCTTGCCCATCAAGAATATACTGCAACGGGATCACCTCGAGCACCTCTTGATTAGCCGGAATTCTCCCCTGCAACGCCACCTCTTCTACACGCGCCAAATCGCGCTCATTAATCTCACGCACGCCGGCGTCAACCACAATCAAGCCCTCAACTCGCGTCGAAACAATCTGCGCACCATTAATCGAAATCGTCGCTGAACGAATCGTCTTACCACTCATCCGTTCCACATCAGCCAGCGCTCGATTAATCGCACTCGAAGGGCCAGTCAAATTAGCCACGACCCCTTTACGCATGCCAGAATTGACCGTCTCGGCGTAGCCAATCACATTTGACTCACCTTGCGACGTCACCCCAGCGGCTACCGCTCGAACCATACTAGTCCCAACGTCAAGCCCTACAGCATAACGCGAATTTTCATCCATAAGCCCATTATAACACTAATGTTTCATTTGCGAAACAATTTTTCTGAAACAAAAGTCCGTTTATGGGGCAAAGTTAGTACGGATGAAGTTCGAAGCGCTAACTATGGGGGCGAAGTTATTTTCGATACAATACGAGATGTTTGTTATGGGGCGAAGTTATCGTCGAGCTAATGCTAGGAAGCGGTGCGGAGCGCAAGCGTCCAACCATAGGAGCCTCACAAGCAAAAAATTATTTTATGCTTGTGAGGCGACGCCTAATTGGTAGCGACTTTAGTCGCGTTACCGTATTATACATACGGAGAGCGCGCACCGTAAACCGCTGACAACGCAGTAGCCAACGAGAACGAGCCCTTACCCCTGCGTCAATACCTCACACCCATCCTCTGTGACAAACACCGTATGCTCGCAATGACAACCAATCGAACCATCTTTCATCCTCACTGTCCAACCGTCGTCAGCGTCAACATAGTTCGCCGGTTTACCCAAACAACTCATCGGCTCAATACAAATCACATCCCCCACCTTAAGAGTATAACCGTGTCCTCGCACCCCATAATTTGGCACCAGTGGTTCTTCGTGCATGGTTTTGCCAATACCATGCCCCACATAATTCTCAATAACCCCCAATTTCCCTTTGCAAAGCACTTTCTCGACCGCATGACTGATATCGCCAATTTTTGCGCCAGCGCGCACCTCATTAATTCCGGCCCACATAGCCTGTTCGGTGACTTTTATCATCTGTTTTACCGCCGGATTACCAGTATTACCTACGAGCATCGTAAATGCCGCATCCGTATAATATCCGTCATACAATACATCCAGGTCAAAACTCACCTTGTCGCCCTCTTCAAACGGCTCATCATCTGGCGCACCATGCACCAACGCGTCGTTAACAGAGATGCAAATCGCTCCCGGAAAAGCCTCTTCCAGATAGTCATAGGCCACTTTAGCGCCGCGTTTCTCGATCTCGGCACGCACCCATCGATCACAATCTTTACCTGTAATGCCTGGTTTAACATAATCTTTCAACCCAGCCAACACTTCAGCCAAAATTTTACCACCCTTACGCATCGCCGTCAGCTTACGGTCTAATTCCTGAGCGTCATATTCTGTCGAGTTTTTTTCCTTTCTACTCATTGCTACCTCTGTTATTGTATAAATTATTTGTTCAATTTAACGACTTTTTCACCAGAAAATCTCACCGAATCTACATTCTAATGGCATTCCGCCTGAAAGTCCTCAATCGCTTCCCCATTCTGCACTCTACTTAAAACTTCGTGCAATCTAGCCGTCACTTCTTCTACCGTGCCAACTCCGCTAATTCGAGTAATTTTAACACCTTTACTCTGTAAAATCGCACAGACTGAACAAATATTTTGTTCAATAATCCGGAATCTTTCCCTAATCGAATCCGCACTGGCGTCATCGGCTCGACCCCTTAATTTCATCCGTTCAATCAATTCGTCCTTCGGTACGTCGATCCAAATCACCACTTCAATCTCATTAGCGATGTTCTCCGCCACCCACTCTGCCTGATCCACCGTTCGTGGATAGCCATCGAGAACGGCTGTTTTTCCCTCGTTAATCACCTGATTTAACGCTTCCGCCATCAAAGGAATCGTAATTGTATCTGGCACCAACTCGCCAGCTTTCTGAATTGCGTGAACTTCGTCATTATCGGCATCTCTGAGCACTTGTCCAGCCGACAGCCAAACACCACCCATTTCATTAGCCAAAATATTACCTTGAGTACTTTTGCCCGAACCAGCCAGGCCCATCAGTATAATCATAGATCTCCTTCGACTCTATTATAACACCTTAGACCAAAAATAGAAAATACCAAACCGCCAAAACAAAAATTTTTCGATAAAACCATTGCATAATAGGGAGAGATTTGCTATAATGTACCCAATATGGCTATTAAAGTAACAAGAAAAGATCAGAACGAGGCTAACGAGAACCTCATTCGTCGCTTCAATCGCAAGGTTCTCCAGAGTGGACTGATGCCACTGAAGAAGTCTCAGATGCGTTTTTCTAAGCCTATTTCTAAGCGTGAACGTCGCAACAAGGCTATCATCCGTGAAGCACGCCGCGCCGAGAAGGCTGAGCGCATGCGCCTCGGATTGAAATAAACTAAAATCTCTCTGCAAAAGGGAGATTTTTTGATAACAACTTCCGCTAATAGCGCCAATATTCTTCCGCACACAGATCATATCGCACCAGCTTGAGATCACCGTCACTAATTTTACTCATAAAAAATCCCCCTCATCGGGGGGATTTCCATTTTTCTAAGTTTCTTGCTAAGTTCCGTCGTTCCCCGATCGTCTTAACAATTCCCAGCCGCCATGGCAGTTCCCGGCTACCTCAACAATTTCCAGCCGTCTTAACAGTTTTGCCACCATGACAGTTTCCAGCACCTTGGCAACTTGCACTTTTAAAAACCTGCGTGAACAGTATCAGAGTAAACCTAAGTAAAATCCTCAAGGCAGAGCGGCAACCCATCCTCGTCCAGCACCTCTGCAGGAACCTGCGCACCGTAATCAGGATCCGCCATAAAAATCCGCCAGCCCGTCTCATCCAATCGATATCGGCTAACAATCTGATTTTTACGCGCGTCTGTGTAGGTCGCCACCATTTCCTCGTCGGTAAAATCCACCTTATTACCACCGAGCGACTCCACTGCTGGCTGCGCCACCTGCTCGAATGCTTTCTGCCAAGCCGCCTTATGCAGGTCAAAATGATCCAAATTAGCATTAGCCGTATTAATCAACTGGCCCAAATTTGCATAATAGCTCAGCATCACCACTCCGTAGGAAAACTCCGCCGCCGACACTACGAAATACTGTACGCCAGTATAATCATAATCGTCATGACAAACGACATGTTGATAAAGCACGTGCGCATTTGCAATCATCTTCTCCGGAATCGGCCCAGCGTGGACATAACTCCGCTTATCCCAACTGTACTTAATCAAGATATTAGGCAGGCATTGTTCCGGATCTTCCTCAGTATCAAAGGAAAAAACAAACTGCCTCTGACCATCATTTTCTCGATAAGTACCGCAAACATAAGCGAAATCACCATCTACGATGTCGGCATCTCTCTGACAAAACATGCTTTGCAGTAAACCGTTATCAGCGCGCATATGATGCGGCGCCAGCGGTCGGCCATTCCAGAGCTTATAAAACCGATTCGGAAAAACAAATTCCAGTCCCGACTCCTCGTCCTGATACGCGAATCCGCCATAAACCACCTTAAAATCCTTCCGGTAAGTTTCCCACAGTTGCTCAATATCCATGGAAATTTTTCGATACTCTCCTGACATTTAAAATCCCTCCATTCTTTTACTAAACCACTACAGATAGCACCTCTGAGAGGCTTCTTTTACATTGTAGCACGTTCAATGACTTTTGTCAATAACGTTATGCTTAACCCACGGCCACCCCACTTTTCACCTATGCTTAAATTCCCAGCCACTCCGCTTTTTCGTTTATGCTTAAAATCCTAATTTCAGTCCGAGCAGTTACTTTTACACTACCTCTAGCCTCAAAATTCGCCCTTCTACGCTCCGAATCCCTCGGAACACGTTTTCCTCTAGCGAAACCCACGCGTTCACTGTTTCCCCACCTTTTAGGTTCAAATACTGCTCTGGCGCACCAAAACACATTAATTTCAAACTTTTACCGTTATGATCCCAAACCGTGAGGCGCAAATGCTGACCTTTGTCGCCCAGTCTCGCCGCATCCGCCACTCTCACCTCTGGTAAAATAAAAATCGGCATCTCGTTACCAACGCCAAAAGGCTCCAATTGTCGCAATTCTTCTACCAGTTCCAGCGAAAGCTCCGCAAAATCAGGCGTTTCTAGGTCACCACGCACCTCTAGGAAACGTTCTTGATCAAAAAGGCCTAAACTATCATAATATTCATTCACGGCCTTCCTGAAGGCTTCTAGACCGTCTAGCGGCAATTTGACACCACAAGCTTCGGCATGGCCACCACCCCCGATAATTTGCTCCTGGCAAGCCGTCAGCGCTTCCGCCAGGCTAAACCCACCGAAACTCCGTCCCGACCCCTTAAGCGCACCATCACATTCCGCCAGCACAAAAGCCGGTCGTTTGTATTCTTCGACTAATCTGCCAGCAATAATCCCTAGTACACCTTCGTGCCAATCGCCGCATTCCACGATTACTGGCTGATCACCCACCCCTCGTTCCGCGATTTCTCTGACTGCCGAAAGTTGTTTTTCCTTGCGCAAGGAGTTCAATTTCTCAAGGCGCGCCGCCAAATTAGCCGCCTCTGTGCGTTTTTTGGCCATCAAGAGGTCGAGGGCAATACCAGCGTCCTCGATTCGCCCGGCTGCGTTGAGCCGCGGACCAACCTGGAACCCAATCGTGTCTCCATCAAATCGCTTAACCTGCGCTAACCTGAACAATTCTTTTAACCCCACCCGACGAGTTTTTTCGATGACTTTTAGACCGTAATAACAGAGGCGACGATTTTCGCCTCTGAGACGCATGCTATCACAAATCGTCCCAATCAGCACCAAATCCAGCAACCATTTTTCCTGCCCCTCTGGGATTAAACCGGTCTGCACCAAAGCCTGCGCCAGCTTAAACGCCACGCCCACCCCAGCTAATTCACGTAGTTTCTCTAGATCGAGCAGACGTTTTTCCAGCTCCTCCTCTGGTAAATTCTGCTCAGTGATAATCTTCGCGAGATCACGTCGCTTGGGATTAATCACTGCCACCGCCTCTGGCAGAGTCTCGGTATATTCATGATGGTCACTGATAATCGTATCTACGCCAATTTTGTTCAGCTCTTGCACAATTTCGTGATTTCGACTACCACAATCCACCGTAATCACCAACTTCACCCCTGTTTCTTGCGCAGATTGAACAATTTTGTTACTCATTCCATAACCGTCGATAAACCGGTTAGGCAGCATGATTTCAATCTCTTTAACACCGGCCAATTTAAGAGCATCATGCATCACCGTGCTCGCCGTCACGCCATCGACATCGTAATCACCGTAAATTAAAACTTTTTCACCTTGCTCGACAGCTCGTTTGATGCGCTGAACGGCCTGCTCCACCCCTGGCAAAATCCGCGGATCAATCAAATCCTCATATTTAGGATGCAAAAAATCTGCCGTAATCCCCCTCTGTTCGACCAACGAATCAAAAATTCTGCTCATCCGATTGATTTATCGGATTGGTTAACTTTTGATAACTGTTGCGATTTAATCACCATGCTCTGCAACTCCTTGAGCAATGGAAATTGTTTGTTCATCTGGTAAATCCGCGTATTACCCTTCTGCGTCATAATCAAAAACCCACCGCGCTCCAACCGCTGCAACTCGCGCTGGATATTACCAGGATCTTCCTTGATTAGTTTAGACAAAGCCCTTACATGCGTCTTAAAATCCGGATATTTGGCAAAAACCACAATAATCTTCCGTCGAACACGCGATGTAATAAAAATGTCTAACATGCTACCTCTCTTATCTAACTTACATACAATTATAACCACTTAGCGCGAGTTTTCAAGTATTTTTTACAACAACCCAAGCGGCCTCTTCGGAATCTTCGGCCAAAATCTTGCGAAATTTCAAGCATTTTTGCAACCTAGACCGCCTCTGTATGCTATAATTACCTCATGTTTTATGAGGTAATACCAACTGAAGTCTACCGACAAGGCGGCGGCGCGCTTACTTATCGCTCTGACTTCAATTTGCAACCCGGCCACATCGTCCTGATTCCGCTTGGTAATCGCACCACTACAGGGGTAGTTTTGCATAAAATTGCTAAAGTCGATTTCCCCACCAAGCCCATCACTCACCTCGTTTACCCAACGCCGATTCCGTCTCACCTCTTAAAATCCGCTCTCTTCCTCGCGGAATACTACCTTTCGCCCCTGACACTAACGACAAATCTCCTCATTCCAGCCGGACTCACTGCGCGTGGCGTGCTCAAGGACGTTTCACCCAGTAAGGATACTTCTGTCAAAAAAGCTACCCCTGTTGAAAAAATTGCTTCTGTTGACAAAAACAACAAAAAAGGCAAAAACGCCAAAATCGTTAAAAAATCCCCTGCGGGCCAAAATACCTCTGTTGGCAACTCCCCTGTTAGCATCTCATCTGTCGATTCTCTCAAACTACCGCTCATTCCGCTCAACAACCCCCAAAAAACTGCCCTCCAGAGCCTCCAGAATGCTCCAGGAAGCACTCGTTTGCTCAGGGGCGTTACTGGTAGCGGTAAAACCAACATCTACCTTAAAATGGCCGCTGACGCCCTCAAACAACAAAAATCCGTCATTCTTTTGGTTCCAGAAATCGCCCTTACCAGCCAATTGGTAAAAATTTTCGAGCAAACCTTCGGTAATCGTGTTGTGCTAATTCACTCCAATCAGACCATGGGCGAACGACGCAGCACCTGGCTCAGACTAATGAAAGAAACCACTGGAACAGAAGAGACTACCCCAGCCGTTCCTCTCGTCATCATTGGGCCGCGCTCGGCGTTGCTCGCCCCTGTACATAATCTGGGTTTGATTATTATTGACGAATCGCACGAAAACGCTTATTACCAAGAAAATCCCCCTCGCTACTCCGCGATTCGGCTGGCCAGTTTTATCGCCAAAACTCTCAAAATCCCCTGCATCCTGGGTTCTGCCACCCCTAATATCACCGATTATTATTTGGCGAAAAAATGTCATACCAACGTTGAGCTTTCCGAAAAAGCCAAATTCACCGCTCGCGAGCCAGAAATCCAAGTTGTCGACCTCAAAAATCACGAAAATTTCCTCAAAAATCGCTATTTTTCCAACCAATTATTGACAAAAATTAAAAACAACCTTCAAGTTAAACATCAAACATTAATTTTTCATAATCGACGCGGTTCATCACCGATGACGATTTGCGAAAACTGTGGTTGGCAAGCACTCTGTCCCGAATGTTATCTGCCACTGACTTTGCATACCGACACTTACGAATTAGTTTGTCATATCTGTGGCCACACCGCAAAAGTTCCGTCGAACTGCCCCAACTGCCACGAAGTCGGCATTATTCATAAGGGTTTTGGCACCAAATTGCTTGAATCCGAACTCGCTCGCCTCTTTCCTGAAGCCAAAATCGCCCGTTTTGACGGCGACAACAACAAAAAAGACAGTCTAGCCTCGCTCTACGAACAGGTTAAATCCGGCCAGATTGACATTCTAATTGGCACCCAAACCTTAGCGCGCGGACTTGATCTCCCCCATCTTGCCACGGTTGGCATTGTGCAGGCCGACGCTGGGCTGACTTTGCCAGATTTTGCCGCCGAAGAGCGAACTTTTGAGCTGCTCACTCAGGTAATTGGGCGCGTCGGTCGCGGCCACCTCGATGATGCCAGCGTGATTGTGCAGACTTTTCAGCCCGATCATCCAGTAATTCAGACCGCGTTGAAAGCTGATTTTCACACTTTTGCCGATTTTGTGCTGAAAAATCGCCGCCGAGGTAATTTACCGCCGTTTGCTTATCTTGCTCGGCTTTCCATCACTTATAAAACCGAAAAGACCACCGTCGCCAAAATCCGTCAAGCCTACGCAGATTTAAAACAAAACAGCAAACTCTGGCTTTCGCCACCCCAACCAGCTTTTCACGAGCATACCGGCCGCGGCGTCACTTGGCAAATCACTCTTAAATCCACCTCGCGCGAAGCCCTCACCTCTGCTCTCGCCCCTTATGCCGCACGCGGTAATCATTCCGTGATCATCGACCCACCATCTCTGTTGTAATCCATTTGCATATACAATGTACCCACAATGTGCCTACAATTCTACTACAACGTTACTACAACATATGTACAATATATGTACAATATATGCACTTCTATTGCATTTTTTCGCTAACCATTTTTTGCTAGCCATTTTTCCATAAAACATTACTTTTTGTTTGATTTTATGCTCGCTACTTCCCCACAGAAAGCGCATTTTATGTTAAAATATATAATATGAAATCAATTATTACTACTCCTGATCCGAGATTACGCGCCAAATCGCGCCGCGTTACCGATATTACCGACGAGACTCGCCAAATCATCGCCGACATGACCGAACTTTCACGCGAATGGGAAAAATCTCACCCCTATGAACTTTCCGCCGCGATGGCTGCACCTCAGATTGGCGTCAACCAACGCATTATTATCGTGCGCGACAACCTCGACGACAAGGCGAATGATAGTTTTACCGCGCTCATCAATCCAGAAGTCATCCGTACCGAAGGTAAAAAACGCCGTGATTACGAAGGCTGCCTTTCAGTTCCAGAAATTTATGGTCTAGTAGAACGTCCAATGAAAGTAAAAATCAAGGCCGAACTACCCGACGGTCGCGAAGTCCGTTTACGTGCCGAAGGTTTCCTGGCTCGCACACTACTGCACGAAATCGATCACCTCGACGGAATCCTCTTCATCGACCATATCAAAGATGACAAAAGCGCTTTCTACCGTCTCGACGAAAACGGCGACCTCGTACCACTTGATTACGACACCGAGATCAAAACCAACCCTAACCTCTTCCCTGAGGAGTAATTATGACAGATAATCACCAAAACGACAATAGTTCTAATGAAAATGCTAGCAATAATTCCGATAATCATTTTGAACATAATTCTGACTTTCAAGCACCAGAAATCATCTTTTTTGGCAACGGTCCATTAGCTGATTTCGCACTTGACACCTTGCAAAAATCTTGCAATATTATCTTCCATGCTCGCACGCGCGAAGATTTAGCTACCGTAGCCGAACTCAAAAAACAACATCCCGAAGCCGTTGGTGTGCTGGCTTCTTTTGGCGTCATTATTAAAACAGAATTACTGGAACTTTTCGAGCCAATTGGCATTATCAACATTCATCCTTCCCTGTTACCAAAGTATCGTGGCGCCTCGCCCATCGAAAGTGCCATCCTCGCTGGCGATAAAGATTTTTCTTATTCCATCATGAAACTTGTCAAAGCTATGGATGCCGGTCCAATCTATCACCAAGATACACTCACCGATTTGACGATTGACAAAACCATTATTTACCAAAAACTTGCCGAATCTGGCGCAGATTGGCTAGCTGAACATCTACCAGGCATTTTGTCCAGTCAAATCACTCCAACGCCGCAAAATGATTCTAAAGCTACTTTCACTACCAAACTTGACAAATCCATGAGCTTATTGAAACCCGATGAATTCTCAGCCGAGCAAATTTTCCGTCAAATCGTCGCCTATCAAGGCTTTCCTAAACCAAAATTTGTCTTTTTTGACAAAACTTGCATCATTCTAAAAGCCCACGTCCTCCGCGTAACCGACATCCTTTGCGAAGCCGCCGGCGTCAACCCAAATTCGCCACTAATGCTTAAGTGTAAAGATCGTAATTTTGTGGTCATCGACGAACTCCAGCCCGAAGGCAAAAAACCGATGGATGCTCGCTCGTTCATGAATGGCTACGGCAAACGATAAAAATACGGGGGTATGTGGCGTTTCTGCTGGTTCGTACTATTTTGAATTTGATACTTCTATCGTGCGTCCTTCGAACAACTTAGGTGTTCGTTACGGCGGTTTTTCTCTCCCCTGTTTGCAGGAGAAGGAATAATTTCAACGTAAGCAATATAGGGGCTGCTTTTGATTGAGTATGTCCTTACGTAGAGTACCTTTTGTAAGACTAAAGACTTGGCCTAAGCGGCCCGGAGCGGTCTTACAAAAGGTACTCTACGTGGGGACATATTTAACCATTTTTAGCACATTATGCTGTTTATGTTGAACTGCGGAGGATAGTGAGTAAAGAAAAAAGTACTTATACTTTTTTCTTTCGAACGACACACGCAGCAAGACTTTTAAGCAAAAGCCTTGTAAAAATTACAACACTTTTGTAACAGAGGGGGTTTATACAAAATTGCAATAAACCGGGGGGTTAGGGGTTGTAAATTTTTTGTTTTTTGGTATATACTGCGAATCAGAGTGGCAAAGCGTTCTGCCGTTAGCATCAAGTTATGAAGGAGAAAGGAGGAAAGTTAATTATGGGAATAGATCTCTTCTTTGGACGTTTAGTCCTAACCATGAGTCTATCCATTGTTGACCGTGATGATTCACGCAATAAAAATATTAACGGCCCGAAGAACCGTTAATACACATTAACCTACTTCAAGTATCCCACACGAACTAAGGGTAGTAAAGTCTTTTTTATCAAAAAGACTTTACTGCATGCGTCGCTCAAAAGATGACACGCAAGCGCGCCATCTTTGTTCGCTATCCTCTGCAGTTCAAGCATTTTTACGACAGTATCGTAAAATCTATTGGCGAGGCAAACCCCCTGGCCACTCCACAAGAGTTCTTCATTTTAAGAACAAAACACATTCTCCCCCTTTTTGGGTCTCGCCAGATGAATCTGGCAAGACCACCGAGAGCTAGCGAGCAATACAACGAACCCTCATTGCGTCAAGCACCTTACTGGTAGATGCTACTGGAAAAACATGCTTAGAATGAATATCTGAATCGATTGACCCAGCTAGAGACCACGCAGCCGATGTCTGGTATCTCCCCAGCATGTTCATTCTAGAATAGAAGCCTCCTTCTACATTAATCGTACCTGAAACGCTAAAATAAAATGGAGGTTTTGTCAGAAGTGGCCGCCCGTCCATCGAAATAAAAGCGTTTTTATTCTGATCTACCCCATATTGAGAAGAATCTGGATAACCATATGCAATCATAAGATTGTATAAACTCCCCTCTTCTTCCTGAGGCAGAAAAGTATTCGCATCACGGCGTGCACTCGGTAATTTCCAATTTTTCGGACAAATACTATTTTCAGCCAGAGAGTTTATATCTACAGTGACTCCGCTACTGGCAGTAGCCGCAACGTAATTATAAAAGTTGCCAATTAAGTAATGTGCATCATAGGTTTTCTCGGACGTGTCTACCGCAACGAAAGTCGTCCCAGAATCTGGTAGAATAGATCCGTTGTTTAATGTTATTGTTCCTTCTTTTGCTGAAAAGTTCGGTGCCCACTCCTGACCAGCTACATTCACATACCCAAATTCATTGCAAATTTCACCCATACTCATGTCGGATAAAATTTCAGTACTGCTGCAACCATTCAGATTGAGACTTGGTGCAGCGTTCACTATTTTGCCAACGTTCCAGGAGAAGGCGCTTAATTGAGTGCTATCTATTTTCTCACTGTTGAGTTCAATTTCATTGGTGCTACTTGACGGAATCCAATCTACGGCAACATCGGAATCAGCTGGAGTTAGCTTACCTACATAAGGTTCATTATTTACTGTATTAAACATGTTATTGTTTGGGTTAGAACCTAAATTTAAGGCCAAGTCTTGTGTCATCCAACAATTCCCATCCTTGAGCTTAGATACCCAGTATTTCTTACCATCACGAGTATCGATGAGTTGTTTAG
>CAYNHE010000003.1:0-70241 GCA_964397215.1 uncultured Candidatus Saccharibacteria bacterium | reverse complement strand
TAGCCAAACTAGCTGATGGTAACTGCTGGATGGTGCAGAATTTGGCGCTGGATATGTCAGTTGAGAAGACTTTGACTTCGGCTGATACGGATTTGGCAGATGTACCTAATCTTTCTGATGATACTCCATATACTTTTACTCCAGAGTCTTCAACTAACGTTCCGCCGCTTGAAGGGACCGGTTTGGAACTTTCTAGCAATACCACATACTCTTGGAATCCGGGGCAAGTAGTAGTGGGTTTACCACAACGTTCGTTAAAACAAGGTCAAAATATTAATAACCCTGGACTTTGTTCGATTGATCCTGGGAAGTCTTGGATTGGTGCTTATACAACTCCTGGTATGGGAGAAATGTGTTTTGACTGGGGTTTTGTTGATGTTAGTGATGGGGGCTGGCGACCAACTTTCACTGCTCAGCAGGGGGAGTGGAAATTCAAGGACGGGACCACTTATACGGGCGTTTTGGCGGTAGATATGGCCAACCGCGCTTATGACGCGCACTT
Source organism: uncultured Candidatus Saccharibacteria bacterium (assembly GCA_964397215.1). Classification (GTDB taxonomy): domain Bacteria; phylum Patescibacteriota; class Saccharimonadia; order Saccharimonadales; family Saccharimonadaceae; genus Nanosyncoccus. The sequence goes on along the minus strand of CAYNHE010000003.1, from coordinate 69,739 downwards.
TCTAACTGGGAATTTTTATACTTGGAATGCTGCAGTGGCTGGTACTGGCATAGATATGGTGAGTAGTACGCAAGAAAATGCTACTGGCTCGATTTGTCCTAAAGGATGGCGCATGCCAACCTCGGAAGTAAGTTATGATACGAGCTTTAAACAACTGACGACTGCGATGGGTACCACGGTAGAAACTATAGACATTGCTCCATTATATATGGTTCGTCCAGGTTATGCGCAAGCGACCAGGGAGGGGGCTTATAGTTATGTTGGTATGGATGGGGTATTGTGGTTATCCGCAGCTGCCGCTAACAAGGAATTAGCCTATGTCGCTACTCACAATACCGATGGTTTTGGTCCATCAACAATTCAAAATTGGTCAATCAGGTCAAGAGGCTACAACGTTCGCTGCCTCGCTCGCTAGCTCTCGGTGGTCTCGCCAGATTTATCTGGCGAGACCCCAAAAAGGGGAGAATGCACTTTGTCCTTAAAATGAAGAACTCTTGTGGAGTGGCCAGGGGGTTTGCCTCGCCAATAGATTTTACGATACTGTCGTAAAAATGCTTGAACTGCAGAGGATAGCGAACAAAGATGGCGCGCTTGCGTGTCATCTTTTGAGCGACGCATGCAGTAAAGTCTTTTTGATAAAAAAGACTTTACTACCCTTAGTTCGTGTGGGATACTTGAAGTAGGTTAATGTGTATTAACGGTTCTTCGGGCCGTTAATATTTTTATTGCGTGAATCATCACGGTCAACAATGGATAGACTCATGGTTAGGACTAAACGTCCAAAGAAGAGATCTATTCCCATAATTAACTTTCCTCCTTTCTCCTTCATAACTTGATGCTAACGGCAGAACGCTTTGCCACTCTGATTCGCAGTATATACCAAAAAATGAAAAAGTTACAAGTCCCTAACCCCCCGATTTATTGCAATTTTGTATAAATCCTCTCTGTTACAGAAGTGTTGTAATTTTTACAAGGCTTTTGCTTAAAAGCCTTGCTGCGTGCGTCGTTCGAAAGAAAAAGTATAAGTACTTTTTTCTTTACTCACTATCCTCCGCAGTTCAACATAAACAGCATAATGTGCTAAAAATGGTTAAATATGTCCCCACGTAGAGTACCTTTTGTAAGACCGCTCCGGGCCGCTTAGGCCAAGTCTTTAGTCTTACAAAAGGTACTCTACGTAAGGACATACTCAATCAAAAGCAGCCCCTATATTGCTTACGTTGAAATTATTCCTTCTCCTGCAAACAGCGGAGAGAGAAACCGTAGGAACGACCGTCGGGCCCAGTTAAGGGGTCTACCATCACATCATTAACGAAAAGATAGTATGTTGAAGCGGCCGCATCGCCGGTCGATGACCAGGCATATCCACGATTTCCTGCAGCTCTGTGGAGCCCATAACCTAGATAAATATAGCCGCTGCGCACGAACTTTAATTGCCGAAAATATTTTCCCAGATTGTTTCAAAGAATGATGGTTCATTGGCTGGCATATCGGTAGTGGACGAATCATCAACATTATCGCTAGCAACGTTGTCCGGATTTGGCTCTGGACTGATTTGTTCGGCGCTAATTAATAGTCGGTAACGTGATGTTCCAAGCGGCGTACAAGTAATTAATGTGAGCATCGGCTGGTTGGTTTCGTAAATCAAAGCGTCAACATTGGTTGGTTCGACAACTTGGCGTCCAGTCATTTGGTAGGTATATCTTGTTGATTCGTAATTGATGTAGATTAAATCGCCAACTTCCAGCCTTTCTAGACCGGAGAAAATAAATTTATAAGGATTACTGCTATAAATATCTCCGGCAGAGTGCCCAGTAATTACAAGATTGCCAATTTGCCCTGGCATGGCGTTTGCGCCAGGAATCATGAATTGCGCCACTCCTTCGGCCATGGCCTGGTCGACATCGGCGGTGCTAATGCCAAACGCTACTGGCACATCAACGTTAAGTTTAGGGATAATTAAACGTGGTTCTGGCGAAACGGTGCCACTCACGGTTGGATCGACGGCAGTGATGCTACTAGTGACATTGTCAGAGTCTGGCGAAATATAAGCCATGATTGGTGCAAAAATCAATCGATTATACTGCAAGAAAAGTCCCGTCGCGATAATCAACAACAAAATTCCGACTGGTATGAGACGACGTAGATTGCGCGCGCGAGCAGCTTTGCCACTAGCGATGCGCTCGGTTTTCATTTTTTCGGTTTCGAGATAATTCTGTGCGGCTTTGGCGTAATATTCGCTGTAATATTTTTTATAATAATCCTGCCAAGCGCTGTGGTACTTTTGCCATTCGCTACTAACGGCGGCTTGATTAATCGTGGTGTCTTTCATCGCACTTGGCGTGCTGGTATAGTTGGGCGAGTAATTGATGGCCTGAGAAACGTTTTCAATTGGCGCAGTATTGGAGTTGTTGATATCATGAGATTTAGTAGCTCGACGCTCAGCGCGCTCAGCTGATCTTTGCTTGAAGAAATTTTTGATGTTCCTAGAAAAAGATTTTTTGGCGCGTTCTGGAGTCTGACTGTAAACAGTTGGACGTTGGCTGGCGACACCGCTTAGTGATGCTTGATAGGTTGAGGTGTCTGGAAAACGCCGCGGTTCGGCGTTAGGTCGAACTGAGCCGCGTACTTGTTCGTTAGCTTGGGTGCGTGAATAATCATGAGAAATCTGGTTGGCGCTATTGCGGATTAAAGTCTCGCGAGGATTTGGATTCTTGGGTAAGTTGTTGACGGTAGAAGAATAGGCGGCAAGGACTTTTTGGCGTGCTAATTCAGCGGCAGCTTGCCGTTGGCGCTCATAACTTGCATTGTAATCAGATTGCCCACCTTGGTTTTCATCCATATAGTATATATTATAGCACGAAGCGGAGATTTTTATCAAAAGTTGGGAAAATGTGCTATAATTGGTAGGAAGTAAACCTCAGTGAGGTTTCTTAAACGTACTTTTGGGCGAATGGCGGAACTGGTAGACGCGCTAGACTCAAAATCTTGTCCTCTTACGAGGGTGAGGGTTCGATTCCCTCTTCGCCCACCAACAAAATAACCCCATTGGGGTTATTTTGTTGGTGGTTAGGTAATTGAAGCAAGACGGGTTCGAAACGCAGGAGTGGCGGTAGGCAGAGAAAAATAAGTTTACTTATTTTCCTCTAGCCGCTACGACTGCGGAGATTTTGCGTCAGCAAAATCTAATCCCTCTTCGCCACGTCCGCAGAGAATCTATTCCCTCTTCGCCCCAAATGTTAAAACACATTGCTTGTAGCAATGGTCAATTCTGCGTATAATGACGGTTAAGGAAAGGAATTTTTGAAATGTTAAAAGATAATATTAGAATTTTGCGTAAGTCCAAGGGGCTTTCGCAGGAAGAATTGGCTGCTAGGCTACACGTGGTGAGGCAGACGATTTCTAAATGGGAAAAAGATTTGTCGGTGCCTGACGCGGAGATGTTAGTGCGTATCGCAAAAATTTTTGACGTGCCAGTTAGTACTTTGCTAGGAGAAAAAATCGAGCAGAGCAAGTCGGATGATTTAAAAATAATTTCCGAAAAACTCGAAGTAATTAATGCTCAGTTGCTGGAGCGTAAAACTTCTCGGCGCAAAACAGTTTGTTTCGTTCTAGTAGGGTCATGCGTGGTGATTGCACTGATTTTTGTCGCGCTAATTTTGTTTAACAGTGCTTACTCGAATTGGGATTATGATGATCCTGAAACGGCTGTGCTAGGTACTTTTATGCATTCGTTCGAGTGGATTTTTGTGAGGGTGGCGCCGCTGATTTTTGTCCTGTCGTTAATCGGCATAATTTTGACCCAAAAACGTGACTAGAACCAACCTTTTTAACTAGTAAATATGTTGTAAATTTTACCACACTTCTGATAGCTTGTGTGTTGTAATTTTTACAACATCTCTATATCATGTCTGGCTGATGGAAATTTTTTGGCTAAACCGTCTAAGAGTGCTAGAATAATAGCAAGATGAAAAACAAAATCTTTATTATTGTTGCCGTGCTCTTGGGGATTTCGGTGATTTGTTACTTGCTTTATGTATTCAATATCATTCCGCATGGGCGGTATACTAATGAGGATTTTGGTATTACGACTTTTGTGAGCGCTAAGGATCAAGATGCGGATGGCGTGGATGATCAGACTGATATTCTAGCTAGTGCTAGAGAATATTTGGGCACAAAACCTAAGTACAAAAGTAAATATTATGCCACTGGCTACCCGGATGATGAATATGGAGTTTGTACGGACGTGGTAGCGTTTGCATTGCGTGGTGCTGGATATGATTTGCAAGAATTGGTTGACGCCGACATTCGAGCTCATCAATCCGAATATGGAATTGACGTAGTTGATAAGAATATCGATTTTCGCCGGGTGAATAATTTGAAAAACTTTTTCAATCATCACGCTGAATCTCTAACTACGGATATTCAAGACATCGCGGCTTGGCAGGGCAGTGACATTGTTGTGTTTAAGGACCACATTGGGATTATTTCGGACGTGCGCAATCATCACGGCGTGCCGTTTTTGATTCATCATGAGAGCCCATGGCAAATGAATTATGAAGAGGATGTGCTGGAACGACGGAAGAACGCGATTATTGGGCATTATCGGATGGGTACGAAAAAATTGTTTGCTCAATATTTTGACCACGCGAATGACTTGCTGCAGGACATGTCGCTGGCAGAAAAAGTCGCGCAAATGTTCCTAGTGCGTTTCCCAGATAACGATGAATTAGTAGAAAATGTTGCGGCTCGTCCAGGCGGTTTTATTTTGTTCGCGAAAGATTTCCAGAATGAGACGCCGAATTCTTTGCGCGATAAATTGCAGAATTTACAGAACGAACAAAAAATCAAATTTATTTTTGGTGTTGATGAAGAAGGTGGCACGGTGACGAGAGTGAGTCGGTTTCCAGCTTTTCGGGAGCATCAGTTTGCCTCGCCACAGGAATTATATGAACAGGGCGGAATGGATTTAATCGTGTCGGATGCGCACGAAAAGTCTGTCTTGTTAAAAAATCTTGGTATCAATATGAATCTTGCTCCGGTAGCCGATGTGCCAACGCAAAAACGAGCGTTCATGTATGACCGGTCGTTCGGACAGAACGCGACTGAGACGGCAAATTATGTACGCGAGGTAGTTCAAGCGATGAATAGTGATGGTATGATTTCGGTGATGAAACATTTTCCGGGTTACGGCGATAACGCTGATACGCATACTGGCGTGGCGATTGACGAGCGCGCCTATGTCGAGTTAGAAAACGCTGACCTATTGTCCTTTAAGAGCGGCATTCGGGCGGACGGTCCAGTGATTCTGGTTAGTCACAATATTGTGGAGTCAATGGACGACACTAGACCGGCGTCGTTGTCTCGGAAAGTACACGAAATTCTGCGCGAGAAGTTGGGTTTCACCGGCGTGATTATGACAGATGATTTGGCGATGGCTGCCGTGCAAAAATATTCCACGAACGGCGAAGCGGCAGTTGACGCCGTGATGGCTGGTAATGATTTAATTATTACCTCGGATTTTCTAAAGCAACAGCAAGAAGTGCTTGACGCGGTGCAATCAGGTAAAATTCCAGAATCGCAAATCAATGGCGCCGCTAAACGGGTGCTAGCAATGAAACTAGCTTATGGAATTATTGAATAGAGTTTAAGAATTTGAAATTCGTGAAATATAGGCAAAGCATCGTTGTCTAGATTTCTCGCATGATAAAATCTGCGTTATTAAAATGAAAATTTAAACCTTCGCGTGGAGGTATTTCGTCAATAATACTACGAAAATGTCGTAAGTTATGTAGACTCGTGATAATTAAAACATTTTCGTAATTTGCTAATTTTAAATCTCGCAAGAAATCTATTGTGCGATGATAAACATCTTCTGAAGATTCGTGGCCTGCTACTTTGAACAAGTAACGGTCGGGTGAGCTGTCGCGTACGGCGTGGTAATCATGCACACTTTTACCTTCAAACCCAGAGTCTATGTCATTTAGCCTTTTATCAACATTTGGTTTGAGGCGTGTAACGTAACTTGCGGTTTCGGCAGTGCGCGGCATTTCTGAAACGTAAACTGCGTCAAAATGAACAGCTTGTAATTTTTCAGCTAGTTGTTTAGCTTCGCTGATCCCCTTTGCTGTGAGATGGACGTCCACGGTTGGGTCGACGTTGTGTAATCCTAATACATTATAATTAGTTTCGCCATGTCTAGCAAGATAAATTTTCATTCGTTCTCCAAAAGTGAAATAATCTGGTAGCCGTATTTATCGAGATCTGCTTTAACGTCTGGTCGGTTGAGCCATTCAAAATCACGCGAACGCGCAACGTAACCAACTTTTTTACGAATTTGTCGTCCAGTTGGATGTCGGTGCACGGTATCATTGTAGCCGTTTTCGTATTCCCACTCTTCTAGTACAATAATGTCGCCTGGGTCACAGTCAAAATCCGCCACCCGAAATTCAAAAGTTTTCTCGCCAGCCAGAATCGCTTCGTAATATTCGTGATTAATTTTCTTGTGAATCTCTCTCATCGTCTTCTCCTAAAACTACTTGGTAAATTGTTTGATAACGCGCATTAAAATCTTGTTTAGCTCTTCCACTTAAATCATCAAAATCTTTCACAAAAGTTGCGCGCATGAATTCTCTGACCTGGTTAATCCCCACGATTTTGTGCAAGTTGTAAGCGGCATCGAATAACATTGGAATGTTATCAAAGTGTGCCAGAATATCCGCATCCGCCACGCAAAGTTCTTCAAGATTCTCGGCGTTTTTACTAGAACGATGATGGAGCACGCAACCAAGTACTTGTTGTAATTTGTCTTCGGGATAATTGTACTCGTGCAAAATTTGTTCAGCGATTACTTTACCATGTATTTCGTGATCTTTTTTGTCGCCACGTTCCATCTGTGCAATGTCGTGTAACAACGCGCCAAGTTGTACAATTTCGACGTCCGCTCCATATTTTTCTGCAAGACTAGTTGCTTCACGGTAAACATACTTAATATGTCCATTCCAAAAATCGTACTTCCCTGGATCGTTCTGCTGATATTGGTGAGATTTTTGTTGAACTAAAATTTTGATTTGGTCTACAATGTTGTTTTCTTGCATATTATCCTTTGGTGAATTCTTTATTCTATTGTAACATAAGATCAATAATTGGTTGTGCGAGTTAGGTGGTAAGGTTTATCGTCAAAATCTGGCTGCTTGCTGAGCAACCAAAGCGCGTTATCGATTTGCACAGAATTAACATTGTGGCCTTGTTTAATAAATTCATCTTTAATTTTCTCAATGGCAAGAAGCGTGGTAGCGCGAATTTCGATTTCCTCATCGCTACCTTCTGGGATGAGAATTTGCGAGTCAACTTTTTCGGCTAATTCCGAGTTGTATTCTAAAATATCTAAGTGCCGTAGTGCCTGAGGCATCTTATAATCGGCGCATCCTAGCATATGGTCGTCGTTTTTGACTTTGGCTTTAATGGTAGAAATATGTGTTACTAAATCCGTGACAAGCAAAATTGCACGTTTATAAAAATAAACTTTTCTACCATGATAATCACTCGTGTCACGAAAATTGCTGAAATTTTCAATGATGCGATTTAATAATTCCTCATCGTTACTCACATCGAAAAGTTTTAATAAACTCCCGGTTTGCTTAAGCTCGTCGATTAGGGTGCGAAAAATCTCGTAACGCTCTTCGCTGAGTGGAATGTTAGTAGTTCCCACAAAGATTTTCTGAAACTCGTCCAAAGTTAGTTTACTAGCGTAATCGAGATTGGCTAAATCGTGGCCACTAGCGCGAGCTTTTTCGATGGCGTAAATCATCGCATATGAGCCAGAATACCAGTTGCCTTGATACTCGATTTTCCATTTTGGCTTGGAGTCCCAGAAACAAAAGTTGAATGACTCGCGAATGATGAAATAACGCGTTAGTGCCTCCATATCATAGTGGCTATAGTCGAGTCCGGCTTGACTAGCCCAATCTCCACTTGGTCGTAAGTGAATTTTCGCTACAACTGCAGGAATCATGTTTTCGCAAATTTTGACATGTTTGGCTCGTTCGGCGACGAATTTGAGAGCATCAAGTTGGTCTTGTCTGGTAATCATACTTCAATCCTAGCACATTCAGCTGAATTCAGAAATGTAGAACTTACGTGGGAAATATGTAAAAACACTTGACTTTTTCACTAAAATTTGCTATAATGGAAAGATAGGTACCTTAATTTTTTGTGTTTTTGAACGGAAAACGACCAAGAAAATCTCATTTTCGGCCAAAAAGTTGCCAGTTTTAACCAAAATTTCCCAAGTTTGACTAGAATTTCCTAATTCTAACCCAAAACCCTCTAATTTCATCAAAAAATCTTCATTTTTTACCGAAAACTCCTCTAGATTTTTCTGATTTTTGCGACAAAGGATTGGTCGTAGGAGACAAATCTATCGTTTGGTAGGTTTATCTCCTGTGATAAAGCTCTTATACATCGCAGAAAAACAAAGAAAAAGAAAAGGAGAAGAAAAATGGATGAAGTGAAAAATGTGGCAGTTGAGGCAGAAAACGTGGAAGTAGCTGAGCAGGTAGGGATCGCGGAGGAGAAAACTTTTGAACCGGTAGTGCTTTATACCTCGAAGTTTAAGAAAGAGGTTAATACTACCGTGGTGCGCAAGTTGGAAGCTTGGGCTGATGGATTCACGCAGAGTCGCCGTTACATGGAACATTTTGCCGAGAAGGGTGTGCACTACATCTTTAAGATGGTGAAGATCCTGAACGATGGCGAAGCGGTAGCTTTTCATGTAGAAGCGAAAACTTCTGATGCGTCAGGGCTCTATGCTACGGCTAAAGTTCAACAGCTTGAAGCCTTTCCTTGGCAGTCGCATACCGGTGGTGAGACCATCGGTCAGGTGCGCGGCATGTTACTCGACAAGGGCTTGAGTGAGCAGGAGGCGGCGAATTTCTACGCCGAGTATGATCCGGAAACCACGGTCGAGGTCATTAGTGACGATGCGGCAGTTTGGTTACGTGATCAGTTCGGCATTGCGCCGTGGTATGGTGCGTTGCGTTTTCCCTGCTTGATCAAAGTGTTTGGTACGGCTGGAAAGGTGAAGGAAAAGAATTTCTACATCGATTCCGGGTTCTCAGGATGTCAGAACAGTCAGGAAGACTTGCTTTATAACGTTGAACTGACTAATATGATTCTGGAAACTTTTGCGAGCGCGTGGGGGCAGGATGTGATTAAACTTGATCTCTCCGAATTATGCGCCGATCCGGTGACCGAAACTTGGGTGTATCACATGTCGCTGGATAGTGTGGTGATGCCGAAATAGGCTATAAACACGCTGCTGAAAGATAATAGCAGCTTTAGCGAACGCGACTTTGATTAAGATTTTCCGACCAAAACACAATAATACCCTCAGCTTCCTTAAGTTGGGGGTATTTTGTTGTTTTATAGCTTGAACTGCGAGTTATATAGGTCGGCGTAAAAACCGTCCTTTTTCATCAGCTGCTCGTGATTCCCTTGTTCGACAATGTCGCCGTCTTTTAGTACGAGAATGAGGTCGGCGTTCTTGATAGTGGAAAGTCGGTGCGCGATGACGAAGCTGGTTCTCCCTTCCGTCAATTTATCCATGGCGGCTTGGATAGTTTCTTCCATGCGCGTATCGACGTTCGAGGTGGCTTCGTCTAGAATGAGGATTGGCGCGTTTTCGATCATGCTCCGAGCGATGGTCAGTAGCTGGCGTTGCCCGGCCGAAACACTGTCGTTTTCCGAAATGTCTGAATTCAGTCCGTCTGGCAAAGTTTTAACAAAATGCGTTAGTCCGACAGTCTCAAGCACTTCATCAATGCGCTCGTCAGGAATATCCAAGTGGTTATAAGCGATGTTCTCGCGAATGGTCCCAGCAAATAGCCAAGTATCCTGAAGCACCATGGTAAATAATTCATGAATGTTTTTCCGAGTGAGGTCTTTAATCGAAGTGCCGTCAATCGTGATATCGCCCGACTTGATGTCGTAGAATTTCATCAGTAAATTGACTAGTGTAGTCTTGCCGGCGCCAGTTGGTCCGACGATGGCGATTTTTTGGCCGGCTTTAACTTTGACGCTGAAGTCGTTAATGATTGTGCGGTCTTCGTCGTAGCCAAAATGCACGTGTGAAAACTCCACATTGCCGCGGACGGAATTCTTGTCCAAATAATTCTTGATGTGAGATTCGTCCGGTAGTTCGGCTTCATCAAGGAATTCGAATACGCGTTCGCTTGCGGCGGCAGTGGATTGCAAGTTATTCATGGCTTGGGCGATTTGCGAAAGCGGCGAAGTAAATAGTCTCACATACATAATAAATGCCACAATAACACCAAACGAAATAACGTTGTTCATGGTTAGTAGCGCACCAACGATACAAACGGCGACATAGCCCAAGTTGCCGACGAAATTCATCATTGGGTGCATAAGCCCTGACAGGAACTGACTTTTGCGGTTGGCTTCGTAAACTTTGCGGTTGAGTTGATCGAATTTTTGGTCAGATTCGGCTTTGCCATTGTAGGCTTTAACTACGAGCAGACCAGAATAAATTTCTTCAATGTGTGAGTTGAGTTTACCAAGTTCAACCTGGCGCATAAGGAAGTATTTTTGCGATTTGGCCAGTACGACCGTCATAAAACCAAAACCAATCAAACTAGCTACAATAGCCGTAATTGCCATCGTCCAGTTAGTGACAAACATCATAATAATTGACCCGATGAAAAGTGCCGAAGCGCTGACGATAGTCGAAAGTGATTGGTTCATGCTCTGAGCGAGCGTGTCGACGTCGTTAGTAATACGCGAGAGAATGTCGCCAGTCTGGTTGCGGTCAAAATATCTTAGTGGTAGTTTGTTAATTTTGTAAACAATGCGGCTCCGCAAATCTTTAGCAAATTTGTTGGCCACTGTGACCATAATGTAGCCTTCGATGTAGGAGAAAAGTGCTGCGGTGAGATAGAGTGCTACTAGTCCGAGTGCGATGCGTGTGATTTCGTCCATGTTGATGCCGGTGAGCAATCCGGCGGTAATGACGTCGGTGAGTTCGGCGAGACGATCTGGCGCAACAATCGAAATTACCGAGCTAAGCGCTGACAGCACCATTGCCACAATAATAATAGTGCGAAAACTCGTGAGTTCTTTCAGCAACCTGCGCATGGCGGCGCCGAAATTTTTGGATTTTTCGATTTTTGGTTCGTTCCCTGGTCTAGGCATTTTGTAATTCCTCCTCGCTCAGTTGTGAAAGCGCAATTTGGTGATACACTTCGCAATTTTTTAGTAGTTCCTGGTGGGTGCCGATGCCGACACATTCGCCGTTGTCGAGTACCACGATTTTATCCGCGTTAATAATTGTGCCGATGCGCTGTGCAACGATGAGACTGGTGGCGCGTTTAGTGTGTTTCTTGAGCGCTTTGCGGAGGGCTAGGTCGGTTTTATAATCGAGCGCCGAGAATGAATCGTCAAAAATGTAAATTTCTGGATCACGTGCAATGGCTCGTGCAATCGACAGACGCTGTTTTTGTCCGCCGGATAGGTTGGTACCGCTCTGGGCGATGCGTGCAGCGAATTTGCCATCCAAGTCGTTGATAAAATTAGCGGCCTGGGCAACTTTGGCGGCCTGCTCGATGTCCTGGTCGTCTGGTTTGGCCTTGCCGTTGTCGCCGTAAGCAATGTTGCTTTTTACGGTACCACTAAAAATTACAGCTTTCTGCGAAATATAACCAAGTTTATTCATCAAAGCTTGTTGTTCGTAATCTTTAACGTTGATGCCGTCGATGAGAATTTCGCCTTCAGTAACATCATAGAAACGTGGTACTAAATTAATCAACGTAGACTTGCCAGAACCAGTCGAGCCGATAAAAGCAATCGTCTCACCCTGATTAACTTTGAACGAAATATTGTGAAGCAAATACTCCTCGGCGTCCGGATATTTGAAAGAAACATTTCGGAATTCGACCGTGCCCTGTTCGGTTGTGTCCTCGCCGGTGAGTTTGCCATTTGGCAAGGTACTTTTGGTTTCAAGTACTTCATTAATACGTGCTGCGGAAACTTCGGCTCGCGGAATCATCATAAAAATCATTGCCATCATGAGGAACGACATAATTACTTGCATGGCATAACTGGAGAACACTACCATGTTGGAGAAAATATTCATTTTTTCGACTGGTGCGACGGCGTCTTCGATCATGTGTGCGCCGATGAAATAAATACCGAGCGTCAGGAAATACATCATAAGATACATCATCGGTTCCATGATGATGAACTTACGCTGGTTGCTTAGCTGGAGCTTAGTCAGATCAGCGTTGACTTCGTTAAATTTCTTTTCTTGATAACCTTCGGCGTTAAACGCGCGCACGATGCGAATACCAGTTAAGTTTTCCCGCGTGACGCCGTTGAGACGGTCGAGCAAGCGCTGGACGATTTTGAAACGTGGCAGAACAATTACCATAATCACTGCCACGGTGCTGAGCAAAATTAAAACCCCCACGCCAGTTAGCGTGCTCCATTCCCAACTTTTGTCGAGAATTTTCGTGATGGCCCAGACGGCAGTAATCGGGGCTTTGACTATGATTTGTAGGCCCATCGCAATCAGCATCTGAATCTGAGTGATATCGTTGGTGGTACGCGTGATTAGGCTGGCGGTCGAAAAACGTTTGACGTCGTGAATATCGAGATCTTCGACCTTGTCGAACAGTTTTTTGCGAATGCGCATTGAAAGACTGGCAGAAATTCCGGCGACGAAGTAGCCGACTACGATAGCTGAGGCAAGGCTACCCAGCGCGCAGAGCATCATGTAGCCACCGTTTTTGAGGATTTCGGACATTTCGCTGCCTTCGGTCTGGACAAGTTTGGTGATGGCGGACATGTAGTCAGGCATTTTGAGATCAAGCCAGACTTGCGCCACAATCAGGCCGATGACAACGCCGATTTTAAGCAAATCTTGTTTTGTAAAATTATTGAAAAGTTTAAACATTTGTACTCCAGTTCTTCTTGGCTAAAAGGTTTTTTACTATAACTCGACTATCGGTAACCAAGATTACGTTTTACTAGTATAAGACGGTTAAAAATCTAAGTCAATGGTCATTTAACGTTATTTTTATAATATATTTATAATCTTATAAAACTCGCTAGATTGACGTATAATATATATATGGACATCATTGATAATGCAGAAAAGTTTGTTGAGTTACGCGAGAACTATCCGGAGTTTTGCTATAATAATTACTCTTGGCAGGAAGATGCTGAGGCGTTGACGCTGAAATTTGAGTTTGAAGTGAAGGGTCTCGCGAAATTCACGCCGGAGACGCGGATTTTGAAAAAATCTTTGCCTTGGCAACAACTGTCGACTGAGCGCATGCGGATTTGGGCGTTCAATATCGGTTTGGCGGAGCTGGTGAGTTATTGGAAAGCTACTTGTTCGCCAAAAGTCGTAGTTAAATGTGGCACACTTACGGCGGCGCAAATTGCCTGGTGGAAGAAACTATATTATTATGGTCTCGGCGAGTTGTTTTATCGCAATAATATTACGACAACCCAAGAAGATTTTATGTCGATTGAGTGCGTACCAGAGTTTAGCAAGCTTGAGAGTGAGCTTGGCGAACGTGAGAGTGAGATTAAAAAATGTGAGAGTGAGCTTGGCGAGTTCAATGGTAAGCTGAATAATCTTGAGGGTGAACTTAACGAACGTGCTGTTAAGTCGAATAAGCTTGATGGCTACTTAATTCCGATTGGTGGCGGTAAGGATTCTAACGTCACGCTAGAAACTTTGGACATTGATTACGCGCGCGACTATGTGGCAATTGTGAATCCTAAATATGTAACGCGTAAATGTGCCGAGTTGGCTGGTTTTCGGGATGACCGAATTGTAGAAGTGGAGCGCAAAATTGATGCGGAACTTTTGCGTCTTAATGCGGCAGGATTTATTAATGGCCATACGCCATTTTCGAGCGTGCTGGCGTTTTATTTGAGTTTTGCGGCGGAGAAATTGGGTAAAAAATATTTAGTTGTTTCGAACGAAGATAGTGCCAACGAAGCTAACGTTAGCGAAGTAGATGCTAATCATCAATATTCTAAGAGTTTTCAGTTTGAAGAGGATTTTCGTAGTTACGCGCGCGAGTTTTTGCAGACGGAAGTGGAATATTTTAGCTTTCTCCGGCCGCTGAACGAATTGGAGATTGCGAAGATTTTTGCGCGGCATGAAAAATATTTTGACACGTTCAAAAGTTGTAATGTTGGCAGCAAAACTCAGCCGTGGCATTGGTGTTGCAATTGTGCGAAATGTTTGTTCGCTTTCATTATTTTGGCGCCGTATTTGTATCCGGATAAGCTAGTAGAAATTTTTGGTGAGGATTTGTTCGCGCGTGAAGATTTGTGGACGATGCTACTGCAATTAACTGGCGACTACGCTAATAAACCGTTCGAGTGTGTGGGTACTTACGCAGAAGTACGTTTGGCATTAAAGTTAGCGATTGATAAAAATGCAGGAAAATTACCTGTGTTACTTGAGCGATACAATGCAAAATATGGTGAACGCGCAGTGGATTATGGATTACTCACGGCCTGGAACATGGAGAATAATTTAACTAGCACGCAAGAAGATTTGCTAAAGGAGGCATTAAATGCTTGAAGAAAAAATCGTAGAATTTTTACGTGATAAAAAAGTGTTGATTCTGGGTTTTGGTCGCGAAGGACGGTCAACTTATCGTTTGATGCGTGAGAATTTGCCGGAACAGGTGGTGACGATTGCGGATCGTAATCCTATTGAACTAACTGATAAAAATGTTGAGGTAGTGAGCGGCGAAAATTATTTAGACAACTTGGCTGATTACGACGTTATTATGAAATCGCCTGGCGTGTCGTTAAAAGATGTTGATGTGTCAAGTTTTGTAGATAAAATTTATTCGCAACTGGAACTGTTTTTGGAGAATTTTGATGGTACTACGATTGGCGTAACTGGAACTAAGGGTAAAAGTACCACGAGTACGATGATTTATGAAGTGATTAAAGACCAAGGTCTCGACACGGTGTTACTTGGCAATATTGGCGTGCCGATTTTTGATCGTTTAGTCGAGATTAAGGACGATACGATTGTGGTGTTGGAGTTATCATCGCATCAATTGCAATATGTGCGTTGTTCGCCAAAAATTGCGTTGATTACAAATATTTTTCCGGAGCATTTGGACTATTACAAATCGTTTGATGAGTATAAAGCTGCTAAAGAAAACATTTTTAAGTTTCAACGCTCGGATGACAAATTTATTAGTAAAGTAAAACTGAACTCGGACTTAAAGTTGAGAGTGCCGGGTGAATTTAATCAACTAAATGCGGCTTATGCGCTAGCTGTGGCGAACGGACTTGGATTAGATGTTAAGCAAGCCTGCGCGACGCTGGAGAAATTCCGCGGTCTTCCACATCGTTTGGAGCTAGTTGGTGAGTATGATGGCGTGAAATATTATGATAACGCGATTGCGACGATCCCCGAAGCAACGATTGCGGCGATTAAGGCTTTAGCTGATGTGGACACGGTAATTATTGGTGGCATGAATCGTGGAGTCGAACAAAAAAAGTTGGTGGATTTTCTGCAAAATGATGTAGTGCAAAATGTGATTGGTCTGCCAGAAACTGGTTGGGGTGTGATAGATGAACTCGGTCGTGGCGAAAAAGTTCAAACCATGCAAAAAGCGGTGGCGCTTGCTAAGAAACTAACTAAAAAAGGTAAAAGTTGTCTGCTTTCGCCAGCGGCGGCCAGTTATAATGCGTATAATAATTTTGAAGAAAAGGGTGATGAATTTAAGCGGCTGGTGCGAGAATAGTGTCTGAGTTATACTTATTATAATACCATTTGGGATCTTAGAAAGGGATAAAATGAAAATTACTAAACTTGAGCATTCGGGGATAATTATTGAAGAAAACGGTAGATTGCTGGTGTGTGATCCGGTCGAAATCGAGCAACAAATCCCGGAGTTGACGTCCGTAGAAGCGATTGTGATTACGCATGGACATGGCGATCATTATCAGCCAGCGGTCTTGGCGAAAATTTTGCAGAATAATCCCGAAGCAAAAATTTTTGCGCCGGAAGATGTAGATATTGCTGGCGCGGAAAAAGTGCATGGTGGTGACGTGCGTGATGTGGCGGATTTTTATTTGGAATTTTTTGGCGAGAATCATGCCGAAATTGTGCCGGGTAGTTTTGTTTGCAGGAACATCGGCGTCATCGTAAATGATAGAATTGTCAATCCTGGTGATAGTTTTGTGGTGCCAGAAAATTTAGAGAATCCAGAAGTTCTGTTCGTAGCAAATGCTGCGCCGTGGCTGAAAATTGACGAGAGCGCGAATTACATGAAAACTGTTAAACCAAAAGTGGTGATTCCCTTTCATAATGCTCTGAACTCTAAGTTTGGTGAGAAAATTGTGAACAATTGGCTTAGTAAAACTTGCGATGAATGCGGTGTGGAGTTGAAGGCACTGGGCGTAGGAGAAAGCCTTGAGATATAAATGGTATAACCAACCAGTGCCAGATGCTATGGCGGTAAAACAAGTGCATGGTGTTCTGGTGACGTGTGATGGGCGTGTGCTAGTGCGATGGAAGAGCGGTGAGCCGCGTCTGACTGGTGGGCGGCCAGAAAATGACGAAACTTGGGAAGAGACTTTGCGCCGTGAAGCGTTGGAAGAGTCTAGCGTATGTTTAGGTGAGATGGGATATTTAGGTTATCAAGTACCAGAGGGCGAGAATTACGCTCAAGTGCGCATGGTGGCTTTGATTGAAGAAATTTTGCCAGCCGAGCCAGATCCAGATCGAGACAATAATTGGGTTTATGGCCGAGAGTTAATGCCGGTTAGCGAGGCGAGAAAATGTTTTGGCCAAAGTTTTGGTGAAATCGGTGAGGTATTAATAGATAGAACAGCGGAAGTTGCCGAAGCGAGACGATGGTTTGTAAGCAAAAATAGCTTAAAAGAGATTTTGAATCTGGAATCTAAGGACTAGTGCTCTGCGACACTTTTAATGTCTTGTAACTCGAAACGATATTTTTGGGATTTTCCCTCTACTTCGCCGAGAAATAAATCGAGTGGTCGGGTCCAGAGCGGCGAATTCTCGTACAAACCGCGATAAATTACCATTTGCTCGCCAGTTTCTGAATGGACGGCTAAATCTTCGACAATATAATAATCGCCTTTGTAATGTTTATAAATACCGTGAATTTTTAATTCTCTCATAGTTCTATCATAGCACGCTACCTAGTGATAAAGGTACTTTATTTTTACGATTTTTTGTCTTATCATAGATTTAGACATATGAAGAAAAAATATTATATCTGTGCGGTGTTGGGGATGACTTTGATTGCTGGTGGAGTGGTGGTGTTTTTGATTAGTACACACCATCAGACTACTGATAGTCAAGCGACGAGTAGTGTAGATGATGTAACAGATAAACCGATGGAAGATAATACCGAACCGACGCCTAATGAAACAACAGATTCAACGATGTTTTCGCTAGAGCAATCGCTGAGGAATGAAAAATATTTCATTGAACGTCGTTTGGAACGGTATTTGAATTATGCGGGACGTCATCCGGAGTTCTCGGCAGCGCAAATTGTTAAGAATATCAACTGTGATTTTGACAAAACGCGTTATCAGGACGTGGTGGACGCCGACTTAAGTTATGGTGAACTATCGCTGGTGAGTAAATATTATTATCTTGGGCAGTATGAGCCGGCGGATTTGATTGATCTCGGTAGCTACAGTTCTGGCTCGGCGACCAAAATGCAAAAAACGGCCGGTGAGGCTTTTATCAGGATGGCGGACGCGGCGGCAAGAGATGGTTTAACGCTTAAAAATATTTCTGGTTATCGTAGCTATAATCGTCAGAATCAACTATATAATAATTATGCGGCGCGCGATGGTTATGCTGAGGCAGATACTTATTCGTCTCGGCCGGGTTATTCGGAACACCAAACTGGTCTCGCTACAGATATTAATTCGGTTAGTCAGACTTTTGAGAATACAGCTGAGTTTGCTTGGTTGCAAAAGCACGCGGCGGAGTACGGTTTTATTATGCGTTATCCTAATGGACTAGAAGATATTACTGGTTTTATGTATGAGCCGTGGCACTATCGTTATGTTGGCGTTGATGCGGCGCAGCAAATTGTGGCGGAAGGGTTAACTTTTGAAGAATATTATGCATATTATATAGAAAAATAAGAAAGGACAACATGTGGTGGGTAATAATTATTGAAACTTTAGCAATTACATTGATTGGGTCGCTATTACATTTTACTTACGAGTGGAGTCACCAGAACAAAATCGTGGCGATATTCTCAGCAGTTAATGAAAGTACGTGGGAACATATTAAATTGGCGCTTTCGGGAATTTTTTGCTGTATGCTGGTGGATATTTTCTTCTTTGGTAATAATCCAAACTATTGGCTGGCGCGGAGCATGTCGTTTGTAGTGCCAGTGGTGGTGATTCCGATTATCTTTTACTCTTATACCAAGTTTACTAAACATCCGATTCTGCCGGTTGATATTAGTAGTTTTGTGGTGGCGGCGTTCTTAAGTTCGGTGGTTTTTGTAATGATTCTAAATGCGCCGGCGATTAGTTTCTGGGGAAGTTTGCTAAGCATGTTAGTCAGTACAGTAATTCTTGCGGCGTATTTACTACTGACGGAGTTTCCGCTACATAATTTCTTGTTTGAAGACCCAATTACGCATGAATACGGTTTTGATGCGCATACTTCGCATAAAGTACGACGGAAAGCACGCAAACGTTAACTCCGAGCGATAATTTGCGGCGTATAGCTTTTTGATATATAATTATAGTAATGAAAATCGCGATTTTTACTGATATTTACGCTCCGTGGGCGGATGGTGGTATTCCCTCATCGATAAAAGCGCAAAAAACCGAGTTAGAACGTTTAGGACACGAGGTAGTGGTATTCTGTCCGGGATATAATGCGCGCGAAAAGGGCGTCATTAACGTGCCAAGTCACGAACACGTGGAGATTAACGGCGCAATTTTATCAAAGCGACCGAAAAAAGTTATGGAGTTTGTGCTGGGTCGGTTCCCTAATTTTGCGAGTGAGTTTGATCTCGTGCACGTGCATTATGAGGCAAGTTGTAGTTTAGCTGGAGTGAGGCTGGCGCGACGTTTTGGTATGCCATTAGTGCAGACGATGCATGGTCGTGAGGATCGCGCGATTGAAATAAATACGCCACCGGTAATTAGAAATTTTGTAGCATGCTGCCTGAATAAACTCCATGGTCACTATTTGTCACACGACATAAAAGTAAAACGTGATAAATTTCAGGCGCCGACTAAGTTGCGCGCGCACATGTGGACCCTGATGGTAAATCACGCCAATCAAGCCGATGTGGTGGTGACGCCGTCGAAACATTTTGGTGATAAGCTGGAACATTACGGTGTGACTAAGCCGATTTGTCCGGTTTCTAATGGTATTGATGAAGAAATGGTCGAGCAAAAATTCGCGATGCGTGACTTCAATGATGGCGACGTGCTAAAGATGCTTTGGAACTCGCGGATTTCGCGCGAAAAACGCATGATGGAGTTCTTGCAAGCCTTGAGACTGATTGATCGACCATATTTATTATATGCTTATGGTAATGGTAACGATCTAAAACGCGCTAAGAAGTATGTTAAAAAACATCAACTCAAAGTGAAATTTTATGGTCACGTGTCCCGACAAAAAATCATTGAACGCATGAGTGAATGCCATCTCGCGATTATGGCGTCGTATAATTTTGATACACAAGGCATGACGTTGCTAGAAGCGGAAGCGACTGGCTTGCCGGTACTGTTCTGTGATCCGGCGATGGAAGAAGTAGTTCCGGCCGGTGGCTATGTGATGAGCCATGGGATTGAGCCGGAGGCGATGGCAATGGCGCTCCATAATTTGGATGGTGAAAAAATCTCTTCCATGAGTCAGGTAATGCTTGCGCATCGTGACGAAGTATTAGAGAACGTCCAAATCAAAAAAATGCTTGAAGCTTACAAGTTGGCGCTCAAGAAACGTCCGCAGAATTAATCGTTCTTCTGTAAAATCGCCGTAGTGGTAGCCTCTAGTGGATGTTCAGGATTATAAAAGTTTAATGCGGCAATATGGGTGGCAAGTTGACCACTCCAGAGATTAAGCGGTGAATAAAATGTTTCGTTCAATGGCGTAGTGATAACTGTGCCGTGACTAGCGACGATGA
Source organism: uncultured Candidatus Saccharibacteria bacterium (assembly GCA_964397215.1). Classification (GTDB taxonomy): domain Bacteria; phylum Patescibacteriota; class Saccharimonadia; order Saccharimonadales; family Saccharimonadaceae; genus Nanosyncoccus. The sequence continues at coordinate 49,538 of CAYNHE010000003.1, read as the reverse complement.
TTTGGTCTTGGTGAAAAGTAATAATAGTGGCTGGATAACTCAAAGTAAACTTATGCAAGGTTTCGACGGTGGGCAATAAAGGTTGCGAAAGCATAATCATTTTAGGATAATAGACGGTACGGAAAATCTTTTGTAGTTGCGGCATAGTAGCGAGGATAAAAAGCCGTGGCAAGGTTAGTAGCGTATCCATTTCGTTGGCTAAGGAATCGACTGCGTCGCGCGATAGAACGTAGAGTTTGTCGGGAGAATGTTTAATGGCATCTGTGATAGCGATTGAGGTGGCAGAATTTTTGGACAAATCGCCCACGATGAGATTGACGTCAGCATTCTGAAAAGTTGCCACGAGTTCGCGTGATTTGGCAAACGACCCACTTTCGGTTGATGGCATGAACTCGATACTGGCGCTAACTGGCAGATTTTTCTTCAGCGAGTCGGGCAGAATAGTTTTGATTTCGCGGAAGGGGTAATGGTGACTGGCAAAATCCGTCACGCGTACGCTAGTGGCAAAACCTTGCACATTGCCGCCAATGACGTTCAAATTGCCAGTTTTTTGCTCAGGAATATTCCAAGTAATGTTGGGAAAAAGTGGCTCACGTTGCTTTTTCCAATAAGATAAATCGGAATTAATTACCGCAAAATCCATTTAGAACTCCAAATCAATTGAAATCGGACAGTGGTCGGAACCCTGGAAATGCTCGTAAATTTCGGCAGATTTTAACTGTGGTAAGAGAACTTGCGAAACGAAGAAATAATCAATCCGCCAGCCGATATTACGTTCGCGTGATTTGGCAAGATTCGACCACCAAGTGTAACGCTGAATGCTCGGATTGAAATAGCGAAAAGTATCGACTAAACCAGCGCTGAGCAAATTCTTAATTCCCTGCCGCTCTTCTTCGGTAAAACCGGCGTTATGCTCATTGTCTTTAGGCCGAGCGAGATCAAGCGGTGTGTGGGCAGCGTTAAAATCGCCACAAATCACCACGGGCTTGTAAGTTTCAAGTTCTTTTACAAATTGCAAAAAAGCTGGATCCCACAAACTTTCGCGTAGATTCAGCCGTGTCAAATCACGTTTGCTGTTAGGTGTGTAGACATTAACTAGGAAAAATTCAGGAAACTCAGCGGTGATAACGCGACCTTCGTTAAGCGGCGAGCCGTATTTATCCGGTTGCCAGTTGTAATTGCTGTGGATTTCTGGCGTGAAACCATTGACGACTTGAATCGGTGCGATTTTGGTAAAAATCGCTGTGCCAGAATAGCCTGGACGTTCGGCTGAGTGCCAAAATTCTTGGTAGTCAGGCAAATCAAGCGTGGCTTGACCGGGCTTCATCTTGGTTTCTTGAATACAAAGAATATCCGGATGAATGTCGTTGATAAAATCGAGTAAAGCGCCTTTTTTTAGCACGGCGCGTAATCCATTGACGTTCCAAGAAAAAATTTTCATAATCTAATTGTAACATAGATTTTGCAGAAAAAGTATTAGTTTGCAGGAGCATGAAATGGCCGGATTTCGAGCTTCTTAGAATGCGAATTGGGTGGTTTCAAGTTCCCTGAAGTATGAAGCGGCTGTTGCGGTTTTGGTCTAATTAATACCTTCCGCGGTCGAGGTCGCGTTTTTTGATGGTTTCACGCTTGTCGTATTTTTTCTTAGATTTGCCGGTGGCGATGACAAGCTTAATGTAGCGTCCGCCACTTAGCAAGCGCACTGGGACGATTTGGAGGCCATTCTGGCGACTACGTTCGAGGTCGCGAAGTTGGCGTTTGGTAATTAGTAGTTTGATGTTCTTGGCAGTGTCGGCGCCGAGTGTGAGATTATTCAGCCATAATTCTCCTCGGCGGATGGTGACAAAAGCGCCTTTTAGCTGAACATGATGATCGCGAATCAAGCGTACTTCGGGACCAGAAAGTTGCATGCCGCAGGTTAGTTCTTCGAGCAGTTCATAATCAAACCGGGCTTTGCGGTTTTCGGTGACAGTGGTCGGGGTTTTAGGTTTTTTGCTCATATAATATATTGTAACATAATTTGCCGTAATCAAGTGACTCTGGGATGACTTTTAGCGAGGTTTGTGAAAGTTTTGTCTAGTCGGCGAGACTTTTTGGCAAATCTATGCTATAATTAAGATGAAATGCGTATTGCAATTACTTCTGATATTTATTATCCGATGACTAATGGGGTGGCGGTTTTTGCGCACAATTTGGCAAAGGGGCTGGCCAAACAGGGTCATGACGTGATGGTGCTTTGTCCGAGTTTTACCGGTAAACCGCACAAAACGCGTGAAGGCCGCGTGACGACAGTTTATCTCAGGTCGATTCGGATGCCGTTTTACCCAGATCAGATTAACGAAGTGCCCGACAACAAGAAATTTCTGGGCAAAAAATTACCGCGCCTGGCTTATCGACACGGACTTTGGATTACGGTGGACCCGTATCCAGAAATTAAGCGAGCGCTTAGTAAATTTCATCCGGAGGTGATCCATAATCAGACGGCCGAAATGGTGGCTTTTGCGGTGCGACGTTATGCTAAACGTTACAATATTCCGATGGTGAGTACCGGACATGCTTATCCGGATAACATTACCGGGCAGGTTAAACTTCTTAAGCCAATCAAAAAGCCGCTTGATGCGATTCTGGGTGCGTATATGGCGAGTTTTCTGAAACATTCTGAGTATGCGACGATGCCGACTGAGATGGCAATTGATGATTTGGTGCCTAAGAACCGTAAGCGTTTTAAAGTGACGGTCGAGCCGGTGTCGAATGGTGTGGATCTTTCGCAGTTTGGTCCCGGAAAAGTGCCAGAGCGGATTTATCGTAAGTTTAGGCTGCCTAAAAATCGACCAATTGTGCTCTATGTCGGACGGGTCGATCCCGAAAAAAGTCTAAGTAAAATCGTGGAAGCTTTTGCCGGAGTGTTAGATAAGGTTCCAGACGCGATGTTGGTGATTGTGGGTGACGGAACGGACCGGCAACATTTGACCGATTTAGCGAAAGCGCTCGGTATTGAAAAAAGTTTGCGTTTCCCCGGTCGAGTGTATCCGCCAGATGTGATGGAAATTTATCGGGCGGCACGGCTTTTTGCGACGGCGAGTGAAACCGAAACTCAGGGTATTGTTTTGATTGAGGCGGCTGCGACTGGCTTGCCGCTAGTGGCGGTTGATGCTGGAGCGGTGCGCGAAATTTGCCAAAACCAAAAAAACGGCATTCTTTGCCGTCCTGGTAATGTTGAAGAATTAACTGACGCGATGGTTGATCTGCTAAAAAATGATGATTTATGTAAAAAGTATGGCAAGTTCAGTCAAGAAATTGCTAAGAAGCATGATTTAAGTCAGACGCTGAAGCGATTCGTGGAAATTTACGAAGAAGCTATTGCGCTAAAATACAAAGAATTATAAAGAGCCGCTTTGCAGCGGCTCTGAAGGGTGAAACTTTTGGTGATTTCGGGCGTATTATTTTTAGATTAAGATGCTTTTTCATTGTGGTTTTGGCTAAGTTTAGATTGCCCTGTGTGGTTTTGGTCGATATTGTGGTTTAATTATGGTCGTGGAAATTCCTGTGACCATACGAGCCGCTGCCACGAATGGCGCAGAGGACTAAGCCGTAGTCATGCTCGTGCAACATGGCGCGGTGTACGCTAATCGGGTTATATTGCCGATATTTGTACAGTCCGGCGCCCTCCAGCATGAATAAAACCGCCAAAATTGCGCCTGAGATGATGTCGACCGTTCCAGTGCTCGCAGTCCAGTAAAACGATACCAGTAACAATGTAAAGGTTACTATAGCTGCGCCGCAAAGCAAATAGAACTTACGCAACTTGCAAGCGATTGCTTCGTTGAGTGTCAACTGTAAACGTACGGCTTCGGCAGCCTCTTTGCGCGTGTGGACTTTGGCCAGCTGAATTTGATTTTGGCTCTGCTCGTGGGGTTGACTCACGCTGCTCTGTTGGATTGAATTCTGAGTAAGATTTTTCTGATTTTTTAACATTTTCCTTCCCTCCTGATTGTTGGTGGTGTGCGCTGATTAAACGGAATTCCTTCTCCAAAAGTTCCCGATTTATTAAACTGCGCCACCCCTATCTTTCTATTATACCAAACATAAGCAAAAAAGTCAATACCCTTTGCGAATGCAAAAGGTATTGCTATCTGCGACGCTTGAAAAAGCAGAAAGTTTTTGCTTTTTACTCGCTATCCTCGATAGTTCAATAGTAAAATCGAAGATTTTACTATTGCTGCCTGCGTCGCTCGGAAGAAAGTGCTTAAGATTAGGCTTTTTCGAGGAATTTGGCGATTAAATCGGCGGTTTCTGTGGGTTTTTCGTAATTATGTAGGTGACCGGTGCCGGGGATGAGGGTGAGGTTGGCGTCAAAATCTTCGGCGAGACGCTTGGTGGATTTTTGGCTGACGAGGCGATCTTTGGCGCCGGCGATGATGTAGAATTTTTGGTCAAAATTGTTTTTAGCGAGTTTTAGAATGTCACCTACTCCGTAGCTAACGGAAAATTTGGTGGCGTCGCGGAGGTCACTACGGCTTACCTCGCGATTTTGGTCGCCACATTCGTGCGTGACGTTCATAACGTCGATAAACTCATCGTGCCCTTGGCCGGTAAAAAGGAATTTGCTAGTAACATAATCGACTAAACGGCTGGGTAAAAAGCTGGCGAGTGGCGATACGAGTCGGAATGGGCCGGCGGCGCGATCACTAATAGGCGACAAGAAAACAATTCGTCGATCGATTAAATCTGGGTAGAGGGCGGCAACAGCGGCGACAATCATGGAGCCCATGGAATGACCAACGAGAATAGGGCGTTCGAGGTGATGGGTTTTAATCCATTCGGCGACGTAATTGGCGTAGGCGGCAACGCTATATTCTGGCAAGGTGCCTGCATCGGCAAAAGGTGGTATGGCTGGTGTGTGGACAGTATAGCCGTGGGCTTCGAGCGCGGATTTAACGTCGCGGAGACCGACCGGCGCGCCGCGCAAACCGTGCAAAAGAATAATATCCGGTTCAGTGGATTGGCGTTGATTTTGGGGGTTACGTTGACTTTTGGCCGCTGATTGAGTGGCCTGGTGCTTGCTCTGGGACATTATTGCAACCTTTTGAGGGCTTTTTTGATGGCTGGGCGGTCGAAACCGATAATTTTTTCGCCATTAATTTCGGTGACTGGTACGGCAGTGATGTCCGGCATGGTTTCGGCGCTAATTTCTTCGTATTCGATGCCTTGGTGATCGAGCCAATCCATCAAAGCATGGCAGAAAATGCAGGTTTTGGTGGTGTAGACTTTGATTTTAGCAGTAGCCGGATTTTGGCTCTGGTTTCCTTCGTCAAGGCTGGTTGATTGTGATGTAGTGTGAGTTTGGTCCATTATTTTATCTCCAATTTTTTAGCGGCATCGAGTTGTGGATCACGACTATGATTGGCGTCGTCGTAAGTTAAATCAACTTCGATGTCAGGTTTAATACCGTTTTGGTCTATACTATTACCAAGTGGAGTATACCATCTGGCGGTAGTAACTTTGAGCAAAGTGTCGTTGCTGAGTTCGAGTAAGGTTTGCACTACGCCCTTACCGTAGGTGGTTTTGCCGAGAATGGTGGCTTTGTCGTAATCTTTGAGTGCGCCGGCGACGATTTCGGAAGCTGATGCGGTACCTTCGTTGACGAGAACTACGGTCGGAATGTCTTTAACTACGGCAGTGCCACGACTGGCGCGAGTAGATGTGTCGCTGGAACCTTTGCTCTTCTGGATGAGTACGACATCGCCGTCAATCCAGAGTGATAGTAGATCTTTGGCTGCGGAAACATAGCCGCCGCCGTTGCTGCGTAGGTCGAGGATGATTTTTTTGATGTGCTTTTGCTTGAATTCGTCGCTGGTAACCAGTTTTTTGACGAGGGTGCCGGTGTCATTATCGAAACGTGAAACTGTAATAATTGCCGTGCTACCATCATATTCGATGTAAGCGCTGACGTTGTTGATGGTTTCTCTGGTGAGAGTGAAAGATTTTTCTTCGCCATCCCGAACAACGGTAACTTCTACTTTGGTACCGGCCGCACCACGGAGCTTGCTGGAGATAGCGTCGGTGGTTTTATCATAAACTTCTTCGCCGTCGATTTTGTAGATAATATCGCCGGCTTTCATGCCAGCTTTGCCGGCTGGATTGTCAGGTAGAGTGCGAATTACTCGAACGTAGTTCTCGCGTAAACCGATTTCGACACCAATGCCAGCACCAACATCACCGTGCAACTCGGCTTCATAATCGGCAGCTTCTTGAGTGTCCATGTAAGCTGTATAGATATCGCCCACTGATGCTACAAGGCCTTTTTTTGCGCCTTCGATGACAGCGGCCTGATCAATCTCGCCATCGTAGTTATTCTTGAGGGCAAAATATACTTCGTCGAGGGCTGACCAGTCGTAGGAAGAGGTGGTTTTGTCACGAATTCCTAAATACGGCAGAACATTTGGCGCAATGTTATGCCAATTAATTCCAACAAAAAATCCTAGAGCCAGAGTAACAACCCCGGCGATAATGGTGGCGCCCAGGCTGACTTGTTTTTCTTCCCACTGTTTAGACATATTTTTATTTTAGCACAAAAAATACCAAAAATGAGAATTTATACTGAGTTTTAAGCATATATTAATATGGAAATAAACTATAGATCTTACTATGAACTCTCTAGTACAGCGGCTGGTCGAAATGAATATAATAATATTGGGATGGACCGACGTTGTAACGTGCGCCAAAATCACCTTCTAGACCGCTGGCAGCGCTAGCGGTGTTGTTATATTCGCTAAGATTGATGGTGCCGTTGGCGTTGACACTCTCAACCCACATGACGTGGCCAAAGGTGCCTAGCGTGCTCACGGCAACCGTGTGAGCGGCTGGCGTGCGGTCGATGCGATAGGCGTGGTAATTGCCGTCGCGGCCACGAGCGGTTTTGCTCACGGAACCTGAGCCGACCCAGTAGCGAGCGTTACCCCAAGCGGAGATGAGAACACCGTAGTATTCGTAGGCTTTCCAACCGGCGTAACTAGTACACTGACACTTGTAGCCACCGTAGGCACTGTCACCTCTAGCGATGGCAGTGTAGGTATAACCTGGACAAATATTAGAAAATGGGTAACTATCGTAACCTTCACCAACTACACCGCCACTGTTGTATTTGGCGATTTCGGCGGCAATTTCGCGCTGCATGGTTTCGCGAGCGGCAGCGGCGTCGGCAGCGTAGGCTTCGGCATTGTTCTGGTATTTGACGATAAGCGCTTCTTGTTCGATTTTTTTGCGAGTGATTTCGGCTTGGTTGGCTTCGGCGGTGGCGATTAATGCGTCGACGGCGACTTTTTGGTTTTCGAGTTCGGCTTTGAGATTCTTGACGGAGTCGGCCGAAGCGGCAATTTGACTTTTGACAGTGGTTTGGCGAGCTTGTTTTTCGCTAAAGTCGCTGAGCGAACTACTGCCGGCGAGCAAAATAATTGCGTCTGGATCGTCTTCGAAATGAATATTGACGAGTAATTTAGCTAGCGCGGTCTGCTGGAGGTTCAATTTTTCCTCATTTAATGCGATTTGAACCGACAAATCGCTAGCGATGGCCTGGTTGTAGTTAATTTCGCTCTGCAGAGAGTTAATCTCGGCGTTAAGTCTCTCGACTTCGCCTTCTAGGGTTTCGGCGTTGGCGGAATAACTGGCGGCTTGACGTTCGGCCTCGGCAGCGCGGTCGGCGGCTTCTCGGCAAGCTTGCGAAACACAACCAGCTGGATAAGCCTCGGCGGTTTTTTCGTAGTTGAGTGTGCTGAGAATTGCGCTCGCCACGGCCGTGAGGGTGACGATTGAAATAGTTAAACAAATATTCCGAGTAGTCTTCTTCATACTACTATAATTATATGGCAAGATTCCGCTTGTGGCAAGTTTTACTTTAAGTATTTTTTGATAGCGAGACGGGCCGAAATCGTACCAATGAGCAGCCCTAGACCAATCATGACGGCGTAGACTGCGACTAGATAGTTGCTGTCCATGAACTTAGCAACGGTGGTGACATCGATGCCGTAGCCGGAGAGTTGTGGTTCAAGAAAACGGAAACCGATTAAGGCGAGAGTGGCGGCTAGCACGCCAGAAATAATACCGCAAATTTCTGCTTCAACTAGGAATGGGCCCCGGATGAAGCCGGTGTCGGCGCCGACGAGTTTCATCATGTAGATCTCTTCGCGGCGTGAGAAAATCGCCATTCTAATTGTGTTAAAAATCACTAGAATGGAAATAACTAAGAACACCGCGCCGAGAATTAGACCGCCGTTTTTGGCGATGTTGGCCCAAGAGTTAATGGTGGCGATTTCGGCTTGATTGGCATCGTAAGTCTGACCTTTTTCGGGGTCGAGGTTGGCTTGGAATACTTCGTTGGTGTCGACTAGATATTTAATGCTGTTTAAATCTTCAGTGTCGTGAACTTTGATTCGCATGGTGGCTTGCATGGAATTGACCATGAGATTATACATTGCTTCGTCATCAAGCGCAGCGAGAATTTCTTCGTCATCGTTGTATTCTTGGAGGAAATTCTGATATTCCGTGACTGAATCGGCAATTTCGACTGATTTAACATTGGGATTGCTGGCCATGATGGTGCGCATTTCTTCGAGTACTTCGCTACTGGTTCCGGGGCGGAAAAAAATTGTAATGTCGATTTTTTCGCGCATGGTCTCAGCGGTGGAATTTAGCACCATGCTGGCACCAACTGTAATCATTAGAATCAAGAGCGTGACGGTCATGACGAGAGTAGCGGCAAGCGAGAGCCAAATATTACGAGTGAAGCTAATAACTCCATACTTAATTGAACGCTCAGTGTTACGAATTTTGTTAACGCGGCTATTACCCATCAGGGTTTTGAGGTGGGCTTTGGTTTCGGCTTGGGACGGCTCGTGAATTTTGTGTACCGCCTCGTGGCCAGATTCTTCGATGGACTTTTTATCAATCATACTAGATTACCTGTTTTTGTTTAATTCTTGTGGTTGGCTTGCGAGGAGGTTTGACGCTACTTGGGGCTGGTTTTAGCTTGATGGTCTGACTGTTTATCGTGGCAAAATCGCTTAATTTTGGTGCGGCCTTGAGAGGACGACTGGCGTTGTACCATTGGTTTGCCGAACCTTTAGTAGCCCTAGTGGTCTTAGAGGCTGATTTCTTGGCTTTTTCGGCTGGTTTTTCGTCGTGAATGATTTTAAGGCTTTCTTCGGTGTTTTCGAGACGGGAACGTTTTTTTGGCGTTGCAGGTGCTTGCTCTTGGCCAAAAACGCTTTCTTTCATGCGTCCACCTGGCACAATAATGCGCTGAGTGATTTCTAATTCTGGTTCTGGCTCGCTGTCGAGACGATAGATGCCGTGGACTTTTTGGTCGGCAACGATACGACCACTCTTAAGCGTAACTACTCGCTTGCCGAGGTTGTTGACGATATTCTCATCATGTGTAGTGACAAGCAGGGTTGTGCCGAAATCGTTAATTTTTTGCAGGAGATCAAAAATTTCGTGACGAGTGAGCATGTCGAGATTCCCGGTTGGCTCATCAGCAATCAAAATCTTAGGTTGGCGCGCAACGCTCCTAGCGATGCTAATACGCTGTTGTTCCCCACCGGACAGCTGATCTGGAAAACGGTGGCTCTTGTCACTGAGACCGACCAGGTCGAGGACTTTTGGCACGGTTTTTTGGATTTCGCGCGTGCTCATGCCAGCGATTTCTAGTGCAAAAGCGACGTTCTCATAAGCAGTTCTAGTGGGCAATAGTTTATAGTCTTGAAAAACTACACCGATACGTCGACGATAATGCGGAATGTGGCGACGCTTGACATAATCAAGGTCGATGCCGCCAATGATGATTTTACCAGAGTCGGGAGATTCTTCCTTGGTAATCATTTTGGTTAAAGTAGATTTGCCTGCGCCAGATTTACCCACCAAAAAGACGAATTCGTGCGGTTCGACATGCAGAGAGACATTATCAAGCGCCGGTTCGTCATCGCCCGGATAGATCTTGGTGATATGATCAAGCAATATCATGGTTTTATGATAGCACGCAACTAGAATATGCGCAAGCGGAATCTTGGCTATGGTAAGAGGCACCGCCGTGTAAACGTTGTAAAAATTACAACGTTTACACTACTTGTATTACAGCTAGGATTCTGCGTCTAGGTACGTTTCAATAAAATCGTCAAATTCACCATCGAGCACTTTGTCGGGATCTTTATTTTCGTGTTTAGTGCGAGTGTCTTTGACTAATTTGTAAGGTTGAAGTACATAATTTCGGATTTGCTGACCCCATTTGGCAGATTCGCCAGCGCGTAGTTTATCGATATTCTCGGCGTGTTGTTCTTGTTGCATTTGAATAAGTTTGCCACGCAAAATTTCCATGGCTTTTTCTTTATTCTGTAGTTGCGATCGTTCGTTCTGAATAGCGACGACGGTATTAGTTGGTAGATGAGTAATGCGGACGGCGGAGTTGGTAGTGTTGACGCTTTGACCGCCGTGACCACCAGAATGATAAACGTCAATCCGTAAATCTTTGTCGTTGATTTTAACTTCTTCAGCAGAGTCAATGATCGGTAAGATTTCGACAAGTGCAAAACTGGTTTGGCGTAAATTGTCGGCATTAAACGGACTGAGCCTGACTAAGCGGTGCACGCCATGTTCGCCGCGGAGAAGCCCATAAATATTATCGCCTTTAATCTCGTAAACCGCAGTTTTGATGCCGGCTTCTTCGCCAGTAGTGCGTTCAATAAGGGTAGTCTTGGCGTGGTGCTTTTCGGCCCACCTGAGATACATTCGCTCCAACATGCCGGCCCAATCCATGGCTTCGGTGCCACCTACGCCAGCGGTAATACGCAAAATCGCGTCATGTTGATCGAATTTGCCAGTGAATCGTAAGGATTTTTTGAGTTCTTGCAAGGTGGTTTCGAGGGCGGCAACTTGTTCGGAGAGCTCGGTGGCGAGATCATCGTCGCCAAGATCAAAGATTTCCTGCAAATCTTCAAGTTGGGTACGTAAGAGCCGCCACGGCATTATAGTGTCGGTTAAATGCGCCAGTTTTTCGTGAGTGGATTTGGCATATTCGGGATCTTTCCAAATTTCTGGGTCAGCCGTGAGCTGTTCTAAGTGGTTTAGCTCGGCAAGCTTGTCGTCGATTCTTAGTTTGTGCCAAGCGTCTAGTAATTCGGCCTTCAAGGTGGCGATTTTTTTATTGTCCATTATTTTGCACCTCTACTTCACTGTCTAGAACTGCCAATTCGGCCGCCATGGCATTAATCAGGGCTTTTTCGACGGAACTTACGGCAACTAGAGCATGCGTATTGGTAGTGATAAATTCGCGCGCTAGATTGACCATGGTTTCTTTGTCGATGTTTTTGATAAAAGCCGGCATCTTGTCGTATTTTTCGAGGGTGCCGTTAGTAAAATAACCATCAGAATAATAATCTGTAATTTGGCCGACAGTTTGGGCGCCCATTTGGTAACGACCGGTAGCGTAAGATTTTGCCGCTTCGAGATCGCTATCAGAAATGTCGCCATTTAATACATTATGTAGTTCTCCGGCAATCATCTCAAATAGTTCTAGGGCGCTTTCGGCATTAACTTCGCCATCAAAATCCCAACTAGCATTGTGCCAGCCATTTGATAAATCGCTGCCCATGCCGTAGACAAGGCCGCGCTTGCGTGCTTGACCAAGGATGCGGCTGCTCATAGTGCCGTTGAGGATGTGATTTAGACAGTTCATGGCGTAAACTTCGGCTGGGCAGAGTTTGCGTGGAATGAGCCAAGAAAAAGCAAAAGAAATATTGCTGGCATCTTTGCGACGAATTAAGACTGGCGCGGCACTATGCAAATCGTCACGCGGAATGTCAAAATGCTGACCGGATTTCAGTTCCCAATTATTTAAGATTTTGACGATGTCTCGTTTGCGATGTCGGAGGTTGCCAGCAATGATAAAACGCATATTTTCGGCCGTGTGTGTGCGACGATAATGCTCGCGCACGTCTTTAAGCGTGATGTTACTAATGGTTCGAATACGCTCGCTGAGGTCAGGAACCTTTTCGCCAATCATTTGTTGCAAACGCGGCCACATTAGCCGACAATATTCGTTCATGTAACCGGTTAGCTCGGTGCGAATATTGCCTTTTTCGCTTTTTAGCTCCTCTTCATTAAAACGCGGTTTAGTGATGGCGACTTCTTGCAAATGCAAAATGCGTTCCCATTCAAAATCGGCGCATTCGCTTTCGTAACAAACCGAAAAATCTGAAGTCCAAGCGTTGTGATAGGCGCCGTTCTTGGTGAATTCTGCCTCAAATTCTTGTTCGTCTTTGTATTCGGCGTTGGCGCCAAAAGCTAAGTGCTCGACGACATGGGAAATTTCGTAGAGTTCTGGTTTTTTGGCGTAACGGAGACCGGCACGAAAGAGGAATCGCGTGCTCATTACGCTGGCGTCTGGTACGTCGATTAACAATCCTTGGGCACCCGAAGCCAAAACAATTTCTTCGGCTGAGTGTTTTATCGCTGTTTCCCTTTCCGTTTGTTCTGACGCTGTTTTTTGCGATTATGGCGAGTCTGGTTTTTCTGGTGGTTACTGCTGGCGTTAGTTTCTTGCTTCTTTTCGCCGAATTCAGCTTTTTTCTCGCCCGATTGAATGTCATTGACGCCTTTCTCGTTGGCAGAGCCGGCCATCTTGGTTAGTTCGGTATCATAATCTTGTCCGTCATCGAGCTCTTCGTTGGCGGCTTCGCGCTTGGTGATGCTGAGAAGAATCTTTAAGACTTCTTCGCGCAAGGTTTTTTCGAGACCATCAAAGAGCTTTTGGCTTTCGCTGCGATATTCAACTAATGGATCACGCTGGCCAATACTGCGCCAATGGATACCTTCGCGGAGATGTTGCATATTCTCAAGATGTTGCATCCAGAGTGTGTCAAGCACCTTCAGATAAACTTCACGCTCGACTCTGCGCATGATTTCTGGAGTAAACTCGTTTTCTTTATCAGAATACTGGGCAGTGATTAAATCTTCTAGAGCCTTGACACGGTCTTTTTCTTTGCGCATGGCGCCGATTTTGGTAACTTCGGTACGGTCAAAATTAAACACCCGACAAACATCATCGACGAAATTCTTGTTAACGCGTGAGCTGTCTTTACCTAAATCTTCGGCACAGACTTTAATTAATCGTTTAATCTCATTATGGATGTTTTCGCCGTCGAGGATTTTGCGACGCATAGTGTAGACAACTTTGCGATGACGGTTAATGACGTTGTCATATTGTACGACGTTCTTGCGAGAATCGAAGTTAAATCCTTCTACGCGCTGCTGTGCGCTCTCAAGGCTTTTTGAAATGCTTTTGTTCTGAATTGGCATATCATCGTCAAGGCCTAAGCGAGCCATGAGTGCACCGATACGTTCGCCCTGGAAAATGCGCATCAAATCATCTTCGCAACTGACGAAGAATTGAGTGGTGCCAGGATCACCTTGACGGCCACCTCGACCGCGCAGCTGGTTATCAACGCGTCGCGAATCGTGTCGCTCTGAGCCGATTACTACTAGACCGCCCAATTCCTTAACTCCCTCGCCTAATTTAATGTCGGTACCACGTCCGGCAAGGTTGGTAGCAAGAGTGACAGCGCCCTTCTCGCCGGCTTTGGCGACGATGGCGGCTTCGCGTTCGTTGTTCTTGGCGTTCAGTAGTTCATATTTAATACCTTGTTGGTCAAGATATCTGGCAATCATTTCGTTCTTGGCGATACTGGCACTACCGACTAGGACTGGTTGACCGCGGTCGTGGTATTTTTTGATTTCGGCAGCGATAGCCTTGAGCTTGGCGGCTTCGGTGCGGTAGATAAGATCATCTTTGTCGACGCGCTGAATTGGTTTGTTAGGTGGAATTTGGATTACATCGAGTGAGTAAATCTGTTGAAATTCCTCGGCTTCGGTGAAAGCTGTACCAGTCATGCCGGACAATTTATGATAAAGTCGGAAGAAGTTTTGGAAACTAATGGTCGCGAGCGTCATACTCTCTTGTTTGACTGGAACGTTTTCTTTGGCCTCGATTGCTTGATGGAGACCCTCATTGTAACGCCTGCCTTGCATGAGACGACCGGTATGTTCGTCAACAATTACCACTTCACCATTGGTGGTAACGACGTAATCTTTATCGCGTTTGAAAACAACTTGTGCGCGCAGAGCTTGCTCAATGTGATAAACCATACGGGTATGCTTGGTGCTGTATAAATTTTTTACACCAAGAATATCTTGAATTTTTTCGACGCCTTGGTCGGTGAGTGTGACGCTGCGGCGCTTTTCGTCAAAAACATAGTCATCTTCGGTGAGTTGCTTAACGACTTTAGCAAATTGGTAGTAAGCGTCTGGATTATCGCCAGCTGGAGCCGAGATAATTAGTGGAGTTCTGGCTTCATCGATTAGAATAGAGTCAACCTCGTCCACGATGGCAAAATTTAATTCACGCTGACGGAGATATTGTGGTTCGCTTACCATGTTGTCGCGTAGGTAGTCGAAACCAAACTCGTTGTTAGTCCCATAAGTTACGTCAGCAGCATAAGCTTCTTTGCGAGTAGCTGGTTTGAGGTGAGCAAATCTCTCATCCTCGTGGTCCTCGTTAATATATTCCGGGTCATAAACAAAACTAGCTTGATTGATAATTACACCAACACTTAAGCCTAAGAAATGGTAAACTGGCGCGTTCCAGCCAGCGTCGCGCTGAGCAAGATAATCGTTGACGGTGACTACGTGTACGCCTTTGCCAGTTAAGGCATTGAGATACGCCGGTAGTAGCGCAACTAGTGTTTTGCCTTCGCCGGTTTTCATCTCGGCGACAGCGCCTTCGTGTAGTACCATGCCACCGATGAGCTGTACATCGTATGGACGCATGCCGAGGATACGTTTGGAAGTTTCCCGTACGAGTGCAAAGGCGTCGGCGAGAATCGCGTCAAGTTCTTTCTGGTTCCCTTCCTTCAATTTCCCTTTTAACACTGCCGTCTGTCCGGCTAGCTCCTCGTCGGACATTGCTTGATATTTAGGTTCGAGAGCGCCTATTTCCACGGTTTTCTTGTACATGCGACGCAGGGTCTTTTTCTGAGCATCACCAAAAACTCCCTGCAAAATGCGAGTTAATAAGGTCTTGTCAGCTAGTTTATCGGTTGGTTTCTTTTCTTTGGTCGCATGCTTGGCAGTCTTGGCGGCTGGTTTTGGCTCAGCATTCTTCTCCATGGTCATAGTTTTTTCTCCACAATTTCCCTAAATTATAGCATGTTATGCCTGTTTTTGGAACAACTTTTTCAGGCCACGTCCTTTTTTGGACATGTGTGGAGTAGACTCTAGCTTGAATCGCCTAATCTGACCTTTGAGCTTGGCCTCAAGGATGTCAATGCCGGCAAAAACGTTGGAACATTCGTCCTTGGCGGTGATAACTTTGCCACCGAGCACTTCCATAGCGACCGAAATCAGATACTTGTTGCCGTGTGGCTTATCGACTTCGGTGACGACGATTTTGGTGACGACGTCTTTTTTGCTGCCGCGCGGTAGATATTTATCAAGCTTACCAATGCGCTTCAAGGCATATTTCTTGAAACTCTCGGAAATCTTGTAGTTATTGCCGCTTAACTCAATTTTGTCTATCATAAGAGAACCCCACTAAATTATAATCCTAAACTACCTAGATCGCCCATGATCGGCTTCATCTTGTCAGTGGCAATCTCTTGGGCTTTGGCGTAGCCATCGCGCATACAATCTTCAATCCAGTGTTCGAGCTCAGAGATGTCGTCAAGGTCGATTTTTTCTGGATCGATTTTGACGCTTTTAATCTTGAGCTCGCCGGTAATCTGGACGACCACAGCGCCGTCGCCGGCTTCGACTTCGACGATTTCGTTTTTGAGGGCTTTTTGCGCTTTGCGCAACTGATTGAGGGCCTTCATTTGATCCATGGTTGCACCCATTTTATTCTCCTTCCGTTATTGATTCTACTTCTGATTCATTAGTTCTTGTATATAAGTATATTCTATCAGAATTATTGGATTTTGGCGAGGTTATAATGTCGTTTATGACGCCAGGAACGTCTTTTTGGATGCCGAGCGTGGCAAAATCGCCCTGGTCGCTAGGCAAAAACTCGTTTTTGATGGTAAATTTGCCCATATCTTCGTAAATTTTGTAAAAATTGTAGGCTACTTCATCATTAATGACATAAATCGTGGAGCCTGGATCAATGTGCTGTTCAACTAGAGCGAGATCATTATGAAACTCATCGGCTACCATCGGTACATAACGATAACCGAAGATAAAATGCGAAATATCGCCAATAATCATAATGCCGAGGAAAATTCCAATTGGGAAAAAGGCCGAAATCCGCGCGTATGGATTATTAGGAAATAAATCATACCATTTGTCAAGGATATAGCGTAAGCCGTGGGCAATTAGAATAGCAATTGGCAGTAAAATCAAGATGGCCGACTCAGGATTAAGACCAGAGAGGAAAATGGTGAACAGAATCAGACAACTAGCGATGGAGTTGCGTGAAGCGAAAAATCCGCGCGTGGTACTTAACAGACCAATAACCGCTAACGTAATCGAGGCCAGCCCAATGAGTGGTGATAAGAAATTGCTCTCAAGCGCGATATTCCAGGCGAAGAATGGTAAGAAAGCGTTTTCGAGATTGACGATAAATTCGTTCAGGGTAATGCGTTTGGCGAGGAAAAGTTCGGCGATGATTTCTGGATTAATCACGGCGGCCATCACCAGTGCGGCCAAGCCAATCACTACAATTAACCCAGTCAAAACTAGCGGCACAACTGGCAAATTCTTGATTGTAAAACGCAAATGTGGATGCAAAAAAGCGAACAGGACGATAAAAGTCGCTAGATAGATCAAGTGCGGCGTAAAAATTGACGCGAGGAGCGCAAAGGCAAAAACAAAACAGTACATCGGCTTAGGTTTGGTCACGCCTTGAATTTTACTTCCTAGCCAGAGTAACAAAGTCGGCCAAAACACCAGCATAATTAACGGCGTGCCGGAGCCAGCTAAATAAAGGAAAGAGCTAGACAAAACCGCGAGAATTGACGCAAGGAGCGCCACATTACTCTTGAACCAGCGGTTCAGCAACAGAATTAACAAGGCACCAAGGATTAATCCTAAAATGATACTCGGTAGCTTAATAGCATAAGCGTTAAAACCGAAGGTCATAATGGAAAGTTTCTGTAAAATTCGATATGGTAACTCGACCACGTCGCCCTTGAGCGCGGCGTCAAAATGTAAATTATATGATTCGGTAGCCGAAATCATCTCAGCCTCAGATAGGCCGTTTGGCGACAACAGTGGCAAACCAAAAAGCAACGCCGCATATAGTGTGCCTAGCACCAAAAACCCGATGAAAAAGCGGTATCGGTAAAGAAACAGTTTATTAATTACTAATTTCTTACTCACATAAACATTATAATATATTTTTGGCGAAAAATGTGAAAAACATAAGGTGCTACTCGTCTCGATGGGTTTTATCGAGGGTAGAAAATCGGTTAAGCTCGCTGTGGAAGTATAGTTCGATTTTTCCGACTGGGCCGTGACGGTGTTTAGCCATGATGAGCTCGGTAATGTTGGTTGGGATGTAGTCGTCTTTGTTTTGTTTATAGTAATCTGGTCGGTGTAAGAATAATACAATATCAGCGTCTTGCTCAATGGAACCGGAGTCACGAATATCGGAGAGTACTGGACGAGGGTCATCGCGCCCGGTAACGTTACGTGAAAGCTGAGCCAGGGCGACAATCGGAATGCGCATTTCGCGCGCGAGGACTTTGAGTCCACGAGAAATTTCGGCAATTTCGAGCACGCGGTTACCAGCGTAACGGTCGGATCCTTGAATCAACTGTAAATAGTCAATAATAATCATACTGAGCGGATGTTCGTGGGCGGCGCGACGGACTTTGTTCTGCAGACTCAGGATGGTCAGCGAGCTAGAATCGTCAATGTAGAGCGGCACTTCGCCCAGTTCGCCTAGCGCATCGCCAATTCGCACAAAATCATCATCAGTGAGCATAGATTTGCGGATTTTCCAGCTTTCCACGCCAGAAATATCCGACACCATGCGGTCGACAATTTCGCCTTTGTTCATCTCCATCGAGAAAAACATCACACCGGCGTTTGGCCCGTTATAGCGTGCGGCGTTGAGAGCGATGTTCTGGGCAAAAGTAGTTTTACCCATAGCCGGGCGAGCGCCCAGAATAATCAAGTCACCGCGATGCAATCCAGCAGTCATATCGTCGAGGTCGCGGAAACCGGTCTTGAGCCCTTGCAGCTGGCCGCGGTTGCGCTGGGATTCTTCCATGCGTTCATAAGATTCGACCAAGAGGTCCGTGAGGACGCCGTAGTCGGATTTAACGGTTTTGTCAGAAACGGCAAAAAGCTCCTTCTCGGCATCGCCGAGTAAAACTTGCACGTCGGTTTTGCTGTCGTAGGCAGCTTCACTGATTTTGGCGCCGGCCTGAATTAGGCGACGTCGCACTGAGGCTTGCGCGACCAGTTCGGCGTAGTTTTCGGCGTGAGCGGCAGTGGGAACGAAATTGGTGAGTTCGGTGAGATAGGGGGCGCCACCGACTTTTTTTAAAGTTTTGAGATCTTTTAACTTAGAAGTGAGGGTAATGAGGTCGATGGCTTGATGGTCGTTTTCGTAAATGCTGACCATGCCAGCAAAAATATCAACGTGTCTTGGGTCGTAAAAATCTTCGGCGCGGAGAATTTCTAGCACGCTCGGAAAAGCAGCGTCAGATAAGAGTAGGGCGCCGAGGAGAGATTTCTCGGCTTCGATGTTCTGTGGTGGCACTCGTCCGGCAGTGGTGCCGGGATTTGCTTGTGATTGATCTTCCATATTATCTATGGGAAGTCATTTATGGCCCACACCTACCGCTAGAACGGCATCCCTGTATCAACCTCCCTTACCTCCTGTACATTCCCCATTATAGCAGAAATTTGGGAAATTTGGGGGTCTTCGGACAATTTGCTGCCTGGCTCGTGGATGGTAATTGGGGTATCGCCGAGGTATTTTTGCAAAACAGCGAAGTTCTGGGTTTGCTCTAGGATATTTTTGCTAAAATTATTCAGCGGATAGACGTGCAGGGTGCCATCTTTGAACTCGTAATCGGCCTTGCAAATATTACGATAAACCGTGTCATTTTCGGCTTTTATGGCGTCAAGCAGGCTCTGCCAGCTAAAATTATTCACGTTGAAGTGATTCAAGGTCGGAGCTGGCTGGGATGGCTCACTGGTGTCAGATCCATCTTCTGCGGCCTCCCCGTTCGTTACAGAGGTGGATTTAGCGGCGGCACGTTCACGGGCTTTTTCGGCCATTTTGGCCCTAAGGCGGTTACCGTTCTCTGTACGCGGTTTTTCGCCGGAAGAGCCGTCTAGTGGCTCTTCGGACGTGGAGGGCGCTTCTAGGGCTTCTGGTGCGGTCTGGGCGGATTTTTGGGCTTTTCGCTCGGCAATTTTGCTCATGAAGGCGTTTTTGCTGCTAACAGGGGTGGGTTCGGTGTAATTATTCCCTCCTGAGAGTAGGGCGAGGAGCAATTTAGCCTCAGTAAAGGGAGCGGCCACCTCTGGTAGTCGAGCCAGGAGTGGTAAGAGGGCGGATTCGGGGTTTTTGACGATTTTAGCAATCAGAGTGCTGCAAATCACTTCTGGCGTGATGCCGGAATTTAGCAAATCTTTTAGCTCGGTACTAATTAGCTTCTGGTCGTGTTGCTCGTAATGTTCGAGCAAACTGGCTAATTTGCTGTCGGTTGGTAGTCCAAGCATGCGTTCAATCAGGGGTGCGGTGATTTCTTCATCAGAGAGAGTGGCGACTTGGTCGAGCAGGCTCAAAGAGTCGCGGAATGATCCACCGCCTTTCTCGACAACGATTTTGAGGGCGTCATCAGTAATCTTAATTCCCTCTTGTTCAGCGATATGCTTGAGGTGAGCCAGCATGGTGGTGTCATCAGCGAGCTTAAACTGGTAAACTTGAGTACGCGAAGAAATGGTAATCGGGACTTTATGTGCGTCAGTGGTCGCCATGATAAAAATGACGTGCGCTGGTGGTTCTTCGAGAGTTTTGAGCAGGGCGTTGGCGGCGCTTTTTGTCAGCATGTGAACTTCGTCGATAATATATACCTTGTACTTGCCGCGTGAAGGGGCGATGATGGCCTTCTCGCGCAGCTCGCGAATGTTGTCGACACCAGTGTTAGAGGCGGCATCGATTTCGATAATGTCGAGATAATCGTCCTCGACTTGATAGTCAAAACCATTGACGGCATGAGCAAAAATCCGCGCCACCGAAGTTTTGCCAGTGCCACGTGGGCCGATAAAAAGATAAGCGTGGCCGATTTTGCCAGAATTGATGGCGTTAGTGAGCGCTGTGGTGACTTGAGCCTCGCCAACCACATCAGAAAGTTGAGTTGGGCGATATTTACGATAGAGCGCTTTGGGTAGTGAAGTCACTAGAGCGCTGCCTCGACGGCTGCCCAAGCAGCCTGCTCGTTAGCGGCTGGAATAATGGCAGAAACTTGGTTGCCTTCCTTAAGGTGGAAATAGGTGACACTGGCGTAGAGGACCTCGTACTCGCGACCGCCTACCTCGACAAAATATTTATCATCATGATGAACTAGCGTACCAATCACCGCCTTGCGCTCGACTGGACCAATCTGCTTATAGAGGAATCTGCCTTCTGGCGTGATAGTAAGCTTAAGAATGTCGCCCTCAATGAGCTTAGACTTACTAGCGTAGTTGGCTGGGACAGGATAATTCTTGCCGTCCGGACCAATCATAATCTGGCCGTCAAAAACACCCTCAATAACCTTACCGTCTGGGCTGCTGACTACAGTGTCGCGCGGAGCAGTAATAGCCTCGCCGTCACCGAGGACGGAAATTAATAGTTCTTTTGCCGCGGCAAGGTTCGTCTCAGCTTCTTGGATCAAGCCGCGCAGTCGTTTGATTTGTTTTTCTGGTAACTCAGACATCACCTCGCACATCCTGTCTGTAATTAACTTTAATACTTGACTTAATCTTATCTCTTTTGGAGTCAAAAGTCAACTAGGAAAATCGGGAGTTTTCCACCGGTTTTACAGACATGACCGAAAAAATGTTGTAAAAATTACAAGTAGGTTATGCTTGCGAAATTTTTGGATTTGCGCTTATGGTTCGATTACGTCAAGCATTATAGATGAGCTTATGCTTAGCGTTTTTGATTTTTTCTTTAATAAAACATAAAAAGTATTGCTCCATGTTGGTTTGTGATGAACTGTCGATTATCTCTAAGAGAGTATAAGTTGTCTTGCCTCCTTCCAACAAATTATGAAAAAGGACTCCGGTTACAGGGAGTCCATTTTCGTGGTTGATGCTGATAAAATCAGCTCATCAATTATAACAATTTGCTAGTAGGATAATGACTAGGCGAGTTCGACGGTTGCGCCGGCCTCTTCGAGAGCCTTCTTCATGGCTTCGGCGTCGGCTTTGGCGACCTTTTCTTTGACGGTGGCAGGAGCGCCATCGACGATAGCCTTGGCTTCACCAAGACCAAGACCGGTAGCTTCTTTGACAGCCTTGATGACGGCAATCTTCTGAGCACCAGCGTCTTTGAGGATGACATCGTATTCAGATTTGCCCTCGTCGGCAGCAGCACCTTCGGCTGGAGCAGCAGCAACTGCAACAGCAGCGGCGGCAGGCTCGATGCCGTATTCGTCTTTGAGGAGGTTCTTAAGTTCGTTGACTTCGAGAATAGTCATGTTGACTAATTCTTCGGCTAGTTTTTTAATATCTGTAGCCATTGTAAATCCTTTCTTAGTCCGATTGGACAAAATAAATGTATTCTTAGTTAGAATTGATTGCTAATTTGCCTTGGCTTCGAGTCCAGAAATAATCCCGGACAAACCACCACTGATGCCAGAAATGGTATCGGTGACTGGCGAAAGAAGTTGAGCGACCACTTGAGCGATAAGTTCGTTCTTGCTTGGCATAGCTGCCAAAGTGGTAATCTCGGCCTGATCCATCGTGCGACCTTCGTTGCTGAAACCACCCATTAGCTCAAGAGCTGGGTGAGTTTTGGCGAATTCGGCGAGCACTTTGGCTGGTGCAACTTCGTCGTTGTCAGAAACTGCGTAGACCAATTGGCCGGTAAGTCCGGTAGTATCGGTGTCTTGATAGACAGCGATTTCCTTCATGGCGACCTTGACTAGGCGGTTTTTGACGACTTTAATCTTGACGCCGGCTTCGCGAGCAGCTTTGCGCAATTCTTGCAATTCTGCTACGGTGAGGCCTTGGTAACGCGCGTAAGCGGTGAGTTTGGCGTCCGAAAGTAGAGCGGTCAAATCAGCAACCAAAGTATCTTTTTTCTCTTTTGAAATTGCCATAAAAACAAATTCCTAATTAACTTTGGTTAAACTGGTCGTTCGGGTGAACTTTGTGAGATTTGTATCAAAATTCATGAAAATTCCAATAAAATCCCAAAAATGCCCCAAACAGTGTTCTAGTCCCTTAGGACTAGAGTATTTTCTCCTAAAAATCCACTAGCAAATTGTTAACTAGCGTTACCAAAATTCAAGAGATTTCCTCGGTAGCGTGATTAAGAGGGCTTCTCGCGTGTTCTAGGGGCGAAGCGCGGTCATACGGCGCTCTCGCGTCAGGATGGCCTTAAAACGCCTTAGAATCGCTTAAATCTACCAACAGGGGTAGAAACGGTTGCCTCCGCTACGGTCTTCGGTAACTAATCACATTATAACAAACTCTGAGAAAAAAACAAGCCTTCAAAAAGCCACCCAGATTCAAAATCTAGGTGGCTAATACTCTAATGATTAATTATAGAGGTTCTCGATAGCGATTGAAGGACCTTGAGAAGTGGTGATGAACACCGACTTAACGTAGCTACCCTTGAGAGAGGCTGGTTTGTGGCTCTTCAATGACTCAAAGAAAATGTTGGCGTTATCGAGTAATTTAGCTGTATCAAAACTGGTTTTGCCGAGTCCGATGTGGATGATGGCTTGCTTGTCGACGCGATATTCGACCTTACCAGCTTTGGACTCTTTGACGGCGCGTTCGATGTCAGTGGTGACGGTGCCGGCCTTAGGGTTAGGCATGAGGCCTTTTGGACCGAGCAAACGAGCGTATTTACCAAGTTTTGGCATGTAGGCTGGGGTAGAAATTAGCACGTCAAAGTCGATTTCACCCTTGTCGAGACGTTTCAAGAATTCTTCGTCTTCGGCAATGTCGGCGCCAGCGGCAGCAGCTTTTTTCGCTTCGTCGAGTGGAGCAAAAACCGCTACGCGGATGCTTTTACCATTACCATGAGGAAGCACAACGGTGGCACGAATGTTTTGGTCGGCCTGACGTGGGTCGACACCGAGGCGAATGTGAGCTTCAACAGTAGCGTCAAATTTGGCTGGGTTGGTCTGCTTGGCGAGTTCCAGCGCTTCGGCGAGAGTGTAAACCTTCTTGCTGTCGACGAGCTTGGCTTTCTCCTGGTATTTTTTGCCACGGCGCTCGATGAGTGGGCGAGTGACTGGAGCGGCGCCACGAGGTTTCTCGGCAGCGGCAGCTTCGGCCAACTTGTTCTCGATTTTGCGAGCCTGGCGCTCAGCTTCGGCCTTGGCTTCTTCGACGGCTTTTTTGGATTTTTTACCAGCCTTGGCGAATTTTTCCTCAATTTCTTCTTTTGCTTCGGCAAGGTCGGCTTTAACATCTTCGACCTTGTCGGTGATTTTTTCTTTAAGTTCGGTTGCGGCTTCTTTAACGTCTTCGGCGACGTTAGAAACGGCATCCTTGACCTGATCTTTAATCTCTTCGGTCATAATTCCCTTTCTGTGGTGCAAACGGATTAATCCTCCCACGGTTAATTGATGCTGTAATTATAGCAAAAAGTTGCAAGTTTGGCAAGAGGCTAAGCGGAAATTTGCCGAGGGTGAAAATTGTGGGATAATCTGAAATTTGCCAGAAACAACAGATCGGCAAGTAAAAAAAATAAATCTGAAATTCGCCAGTAAATCGTTAAATCGGCAAGTAAAAATCGCCGAAAACAATGTCTCGGCGATTTTATACTCAATTGTGCCAGTCCAGTAACTTCTCCGTCTCGTTCACGAGATGAGTGATCAAAGTTTCGATGTCCCAGAGCGTGTCAGAAGAACCGACTTTTTCGCTAAAACTCGTATGGGTGAAAGCCTGTTCACTGATGCCTTCCGCTTGTCGCGCCTGAAACATGAACCAATTACTGTAAGAAATCCCAGCCTGCATGATATTGATTGACTCAATCATGCCGGTGTCACGAGCAGCCTGAATGTAGGCGTTGATGGTGTCTTCGTACCCCGGATGAGCGGCGAAGAACTCCTGCACCTTTTCGTCTGCCATTTCCTTACCAAACTGGTCAAACCAACCCTCCGAGGTACGCATCATCGGTACTAATTCCGGCTGATAACCGGACCATCTCATGTAGGCTTTGACGCTGTCCAGCTGATATGGCGACATAGCCATCAGGATATGCGTGCCATCTTCACGATACTCGGCAATTTTCTCCGTAATGAACGGATACTCACCTCTAGCCGGACCGTAATCTCCCAAAATTTGCTCAATCCGGTCATACTCATCGTCCGGCTCGTCCATGGTTTGCGGATGGTGGTTGAGCTGGCGATTGGCCGCAAGAGCCGCCGCGCAGTAGTCCAAATGTCCCTTAAAATACCATTCGGCATCAGTTTTGAACATTTTTTCGCCACGCTGGTCAATCCACATACCCATGTAGTCAATCATGATTGGCACGGCCACGCCAGCGCTATCGTATTGCTTGATGACGGCTTCTACGGTCGACGCCGGAATACTAGGGCTCGTAGTGGGCTGCGCCATCTGTGTTTGGGTGACTGGCTGTGCTGCCTTATGGGCGGATTGCGACTCCTCACTGATGGGACGTCGAATCGGTTCTGTGGCAACACTAATACTGTCGACTTCTTTCGCCTCGATACCCACCGCGGCAACTAACGCTACTGATGTCACTATAATGAAAAACGACAGCGACACTAACGTTAAAATGCTCAACGTGAACATCCGGCGACGCCTGGCAATACTAGTCTTCTTGGTAATTTTTCTGGTTTTTCTACTTCTTCTAGTCTGCTTCATATTTCCCTCCGTTTTTAAAAAAATCTTAAGCGAGCCTCAATTACTGACTAACAATAAGTTAAGGTTCGCGATTACTATCGCTCTTTCTATTATATCAAATCATGCGGAAAAAGTCAAGAGTTTTTATGCTTATTTCTCCATATTGCAAAATTATTACGTATTGGTTTGAGATATTACTGATGTCGCTTTATAGATAAAAACTCTTGCTGCCTACGTCGCTCGGAAAAGAAAATGTAATTCTCTTTTCGCTCGCTATCTTCGGCAGTTCAATACCTTTTATGGTTTATTAAAGAAAAAACAAGTCCCCACCCGAAGGTGAGGACGGAAGCAAAGGGCGTATGCGACTGTTTGACTAGGGCAAGTCATCTATAATAAAGGTAGTTCAAGGCTGAGTAGGGCGGCGCCGGGGTGGACAGCGACAACCCTAGACAGTGAACGGAAATTTATATGATTAAGGCGTTTAGCCTAGATAGCGGCAAGCTCGGCAAAGGTGATAAATCAACGAAACATAACAGGATGCGTAAGCAATCCAACGATACAGGGGCCAGTCAGGGAGACTCAGGTCTTGCACGAGCGCGAGAAAACGGTCAAAACGGGCGGCAAAATTGCCAAAAATCGGAAAATTATTGTAGATTAAGGGGTGAGTGGGCGATTGATTGGTGGTGCTCGGTGTTTGGTGAGCATAGTTATTGGTGGCAGGATGATCAGGATGGTCGGAATTTTCTGGATGATCTTGGGCGAGGATAATCAGAATTTTAATCAGGGCAGCAATTACCGTAATAGAACGGAGCAGCGAGGGCGACATTACCGTGGGACCGGTGATGCCGAGAAACATCAGGGTGACGACGTAGAGCGCACAGCCGGGTCGTTCTTTGTGAATGCTGTGGATGAGCGCCTGATAAATCGTGCAGGCAACTGCGGTCAGAAAACCGATTTGCAAAGGCAGAATATTCTGACAGCAAAAGGCGAAAATCAGCCAAGTTAACCAAGTTAGTTCAAAAATCTGAGCGCTCTTGCTGGCGGTAGATCTCTTGAGAGTCTGGCGCCGGAAAAATGGATTGTCAAAAGTCGACGGTTCAAAAGTTGCATAATTTTTAATGTTCATAAAAATACCTCCTACACAAAGCAGAAACGAATTGTTTGTTACACTATCTATTGTAGTACAAATTTGAGTTTTTTGGGTAAAACTTGTGGTTAAAATCATGCAAAAATCGCCGAAGTGTAAACACCTCGGCGATTCTGTATTACTTATTCATTTCGGCCAGCAGCGCTCTGCTAAAATCTCCTGTGTGGAGAAGCTCAGAGGTTTCCATGTTGGTATAACCACATGAATGTCCCCGATTGCAGCAGCAATGACCACTCTGGTCGATGTTTCCGACCAGCTCCCCACGCCAATAGGTATTGCCGGTGCTACCCTGATGGTACTGTTCGATGTAACAGAACATGCCATAGCAGTATTCACACCAGTCCGGAGTGTCTTTTACTATCTTGGCGCACTTGTCGATGTACTGCCAATAGTACCGGTCGGCTAAATTTTCGAAGTCATCTATCAGGTCGTCGGGTGACCAATACTTTTTCAGTATGAATTCATTATCCTCCATACTGACGGCATCCGAATAGAACATGTCATTACTAATGCCCTTCTGATAGCGCGCAGACTGCATGTACCATGCACAATAAGCCGACTGCACGTCTTCGAATGCATCGGCGTCGCTGATGCCAATCTTGGCCGCATACTCCGATATGCTATTGATTACATCTGCGTAGCCGGCCCATTGAGGGAGTTTGTCCTCTTTGATGGGGTGACCATACTGGTCCAGCCAACCTTCACTTGCGCTCTTGTAAACCGGTATGGCATCGTCTGTTTTGTGAGACCACACCAAATAGGCCTGCAAGGCCTCCAGATGGTACGGATTCATCACCATGAGGACAAAAGTCCCGTCGTCCTGAAGTTTGTCGATGGCGCTTTGGATGAAGGTGTAACTACCTTGTGCCTCTCCCTGAGGAATTTTACGCAGAGCCGCTTCGCGCGAGTAGCCCATTTCGAATTTGAGACCGATGTTGATGGATTTGAGGGCGTAACTATAGTCACGATGGATCCCTAAATATTCCTTGGCCTCGCCCTGATCCATCTTCTTGCCGAACTGATCGATCCAATCGCCTAAATAATTTGCGACAATCGGAATAGACTTGCCGTTTAGGTAATCTTCCACGACTCTCGCATCGTTCTGGTCGTCCGCATCTTCCGGTATCGGCAGGGCGATTAACTCCTCCTGCTGAACCTGAACCGCTCCCGGCTGAGAGTTCGGCACCGGTGTATAGGTCGGAACTTTTTCCGGCTTAACCGGTATCTGCGTAGAAGCCGGAGACTTCTTGGCCTGAACTGGTGTCTTCTTTGGCTGAGCCGGCGTCTGAGGCGTCGCTTGCTGTTTAGGCAGCGTAGCGTCAGTCGGCGTCTCTGCCGCGTGTACCCGGCTGGTGCCGAAACATAGCACTGCTGCCAGCGTAATCAGCATCAAGGTGATACTTTTCAAGAATACCTCGGTGCTGATGTTAACGGTTGCATTTGTTGTCATCTTCTTCATATCTTTCCCTCCGTATATGAATTTTAAAAAGGTTAAGCGAACCAAAATTGAATAAGTAAAACTTTTAAGGTTCGCGATTACTATCGTTACTTCCATTATAGCAAATCATTAGCGTTTTGTCAATACCTTTTATGTTTTATTAAAGAAAAATCAACTACTATTAAACATAAATGCGTTTATAATGCTGAATATGATTTAACCACATAAAAGGTATTGCCACGTGCGTCGCTCGGAAGAGAAAATATGATTTTCTCTTCACTCGCTATCCTTCGTGGGTCAAGAGTACTTATGCTTATTTTGCCGTTTTGCAAAAATATTGCGTACTGTTTTGGGTTGTCGTTGGCGTGGTTTGATAGGTAAAGACTTTTGCTGGCTACGTCATTTAAAAGAGGTCGAACAAACGTTCGACCTCTTGCAGCGCATTAGTTAATGGGTGGATTCTTGACGGGTGGTTTGGCCAGTTTATGGTAGATGCCAGAATTAGCCATCTTTGCCAAAGTTCCCCAATAGACGTAATCGGCAAAATCCCTTTCCCACGCATACACCCTGTTGAGCTGAGGTGCATTGTTAATGATATCGATTAAATTATCAATATCATAGCATGCGCAATTGCCGTTCAGCCCGTCAGAAAAACTTTGCAACGTCGTGACCAGCTCGCTATCGCCTTGCATGTCTTCGACAATGTACCCATAATCATATAAATCATGATTTGAGTCATCAAACACCGAGTCGGTGGCGATACTACGCCGGAACGACTCTAATTGCTGGCTACGCTGTTCAGTGATTAGTTCAGGCGCGTAATGCGAGTTATTGTTGAGGGCAATGATCCCTCTAGCGTATCTCTGGTGATTGCGCAGAAACTCGTGAGCGTCTGTGGTGGGCATGATGACGCCGTTCTGATCGTACCAATCTTGGCCATTGCTTGCTGCAATTACTGGTATCGATTCGCCCAGATGTGGATTGTCGGCACAGAGTTCGGCAAAAATACCGTCATCGATGAATTCGGCCAGTTTGCCATAGAAAATATGTCTGGCATAACTGTTGCCGTCAAAATTTTCCGTTCCGCTACCGCTGACAAACAGAGGCCATTCCATGCGCTCGATGAGCGACATCGCCGTTCTCGTTGCACTGCTGTCTTCATCATTGCAGAATGATTTTAGCGTCTCAACATGCTGGCCATTCTGGACGATGTCATGGAACGCAGTGATGTAACTGTATTCTTCGGCCGGATCCCAGTTGCCTTGGCTGCAGTTTATGATGCTGATTTCTAACTGAGATAGTTTGTCATTGCGGTTGGGGTTGGATAGGCCGTACAGCATGCTCTCTTCCCGATTCAGATTGACTATCCTGACGCCGAAAACTGGATGGTCGTACAGATATTCTTCGGCCTGTTCTGCATGCATTCTCTCACCGTGCTGATCAACCCAGTACTGGCCGGTATAGCCACAAAGCACCGGGATTCTAATCTGTCGGACGAGCTCTGCTTCGGCATCAGCCTTGCGAGAGAGCGCCCAGATTCCGCACGCTAAGATGAGGACGACCGCCGTGATTAAGCAGACAACGCCTCTGCTGGGTTTATAGTTACGTTTTGAAATTTTTTTCATATTATTCCCTCCTATAATATTTGACCCATTAACTAATTGAACTGTTAACGAGCGAGTATCAGTGTACTTATTCCCATTATAGCACAGATTCTCGTACAAGTCAATACTAATTATGCTAAAATTGCGAAATTGGCAAAAATGTTTGTGAAAAATGGAGATTTTTCGCTCTGAAGGCGCAAGGAGGGCTGAGGGTGAAAAAGCGGAATTTTGTTCTGAGAGTTTTGTTTTAGTGGTATATAGTAGGAATATGTTTTTTGTCTTCCTTGACCAAAAATCCACCCCTTGTCAGAGTGGATTTTGTAGTTTTGGCTAGTCGACGACTTCGACGCCCATTGAGCGAGCGGTGCCGGCGATGACTTTGACTGCACCGTTTAGATCAACTGCGTTGAGCTGGTCCATCTTGGTTTTGGCAATGTCTTCGAGGTCGGCGCGGCTGATTTTGCCAACCTTTTCGAGGTTTGGCTTGCCGGAGCCTTTTTCGATTTTAATCTTCTCACGAATGAGATCGTCGACTGGCTGACCGAGACAGGTCCAATCAAAGGTACGATCTTCGTAAACTTTGATGTGGACAATCACGTTCTTGCCCATGAATTCTTTGGTTTTTTCGTTGAATGGGTTAATGAAGTCCATCATATTGAGACCCCATTGACCGAGGGTAGAACCTACTGGAGGTCCTGCGGTGGCCTTGCCACCAGGGATGCGCAACTTGAGGTTGCCAATGACTTTTCCTGCCATAAAATTTCCTTTATTCTGGTTGAAGCGACCAGATACGATTAATAATAATCGTGCGTAACTTCTCTATTGTACTATATTTTGGTTGGTTTGGCTAGGGGTGAAATCAACGGTTTTCTATATACTCGCGGACGACTGGCCTGTCATAATCAGTAGGAACTTGGCTGATGAAATCAACGATTTGCGTGTCGGCTATTAAGGTACTTTTGGATAAGCGGCATGCGGCTAAGATAATTTTTCCACATGTTGACATAGTTATGGTGGCGGTCGGAATGGTCACCGTAACCACCGTCTTGTACGTGATATTCGTAGAGTGGCGTGCCAAAATCGCCGGCAGTCGCCCAAGCGGTGCGTAGACCGTGAGAGCTGATAGGGGCGTCGGTGATTTCGATATGGCTGAGCCAAGCTTGCCCTTGGCTATTGCGGTTAAAAGTGTATTCGAGGCGGTCATTCTTAGAGCGGATGCCTTCAACGGAAATTGGTCCATAGAGGCTGGTGGAAGTTCGATAGGGGTTGACCGAAGTCTTAAAATCTGGCGCGTCGTTCTCTACGAGGTCGAGAGTGTCGGGTGGAGATTTTTCGCGGCGTACGTGACCAAGATTAAATGATGGTGAATCTGGTATTTCTTGGTAATGTTCGCCACGTAAAGCATGCTGGTATTTAATGGCACTATATTCGTCACGGCTACTGTAACGTTTGGCGGTGCCAGCAAATGCGTGTGAAGCTTGCACTGGGTTGAGATCAGCTTTTTCTTGAGTATTAGTGATAAGCTCAAGCGCGTACTGGCTGGCGTTAGGTAAGTTGAGGCTTTCTTCGTCGTAACCCTTGCCGAACCAATTGATCATTTCGCGTGAGTCAGCACTAGCAACATAATCTGGCAGATAACGCCAAATGCCTTGCGAATTGCTGCGATAGTATGAGCAAACGTTGGTTTGCTTGCCAGTGGTGACGTAACCAATCATGGCAGTATGACTACCGAGTTGGAAGGGTTTGGAAAGGTTGATTTTGGCGTTCTGTAATTCAAAACCATAGGCCGGCGCCAGGCCATAATGTTCCAGAATCTCTGGCGTGAGGTCATACTCTTGACCATTGTAGTAGAAACTGTCGCCATCGATTTTGCTGCGTTTGAGGATTTTCTTGGACTCCTTGGCGTCGAGATAGTGCACGGTGACTTTTTCGCTGGGCTGGTGGTAGGATTCTGGTTCTTGAGGTTTAGCCGGCTGAGGAATTCGCTCTGTAATTGGTTCGGTATTGATGCGAATAGTATCGCGTGGGTCAACGCGGATAGTGTCGCGTGAGTCGTTTGGTGTTGTTGCTGGCTCAGTATCACCCTTATGGTACGCCGCTAGCACGCTGTCGCGAGAATTTTGCTCGGCAACGTGGCGCTCGGCTTTGCCTTGCAAAGATTCGAGGGCTTGATAGTATTCGAAACGTTTGCCGTAGAATTTCTGTTCAAAATCGTCCATCGCCTTGACGTATTGTTGGAATTTTTCGGGTGAGTTATGAGCGGCGATTTTGGACAGGAGCTCGTCTTTTTTCTCAGCTAGTTCGTATGGAGTAGGAAAATTATCCTGCGTCCTAGTCAAGTCGGAGATCGTAACATTCTGCCAGTTGTCAAACCGAACGCCACTAATATAAGCAAGTATGCGGCGTTCGTGCTTACTATCGATGCTAGCAAGCACGAACGCCACTAATATAAGCAAGTATGCGGCGTTCGTGCTTACTATCGATGCTAGCAAGCACGTTGTCTGGCTTATTGGTTCGTTGGAGTGGGGTGGCGATTCTCTGTAGTAAACGACTTTTGGCGTCGGTATCGATTTCGCCGTCCGCAAGAGCACGGTAGACTGCTTCTTGCTTCTCATGAGAAGGCGCATAATCCTCTTGGTTAAGCACATTAACCCCCTCTGCGAAGGCGCCGATAAGTTTGCGCTCCTGACGCTCCTGCTCGGCGAGACGGTCTTGTTCTTGTTGAACGGCTATGTCGGCGTCCTCAGGCGAGTCAGCGTTCTGAAGGCTCTCCCATTTGCTCGCCGACTCGCCGAAATTAGCGGATTCAGCTGGGTTGGTGGAATTTTCTGGCTCGTTGGTAGATTCGGCATTGTCGGTTTCGGTTCTGCCGAGCAAACGGTTAAATAATTTCATAGAATTATTATAGCATAAACTTTTCTTGGTTAGGGGGGGTCTGCGGAATTTGGTTCGGAAAACTGAGATTTCGTAGAATTTTAGCATGAACTTTAATAGAAGAGGTGATTTTGATGATTTTGATATTGAACTACCGAGGATAGCGAACGAAGAAAAAACTTGTTTTTTCTTCTGAGCGACGCAGATAGCGATACCGGAATTTTCAATTCTGGTATTGAACTGCTGAGGATAGCGAACGAAGAAGAAAAGTTCACTTTTCTTCTTCCGAACGTCGCAGGCAGCAATGGTAAAATCGAAGATTTTACCATTGACTTTTTGCAATATGTGTGCTATAATGAAGGGATAAGCCATAGTTTCTGACGGCTTTTTGGTCAGAGAGGCAATTTTAGAAAAAGGAGGTTGATATGAATGAAGATATCAACGAACAAGTTTCAGGAAATTATGGGCCAACTGCAGGCCTTGGATGTTCGGGTTTACGAACAGTTGAATGAGGATAATCCAAAGGAGGCGAAACAAGAGTTTTTGACACATGAGGAAATGGTTTATCCGGCCTTCAAACATGATGTGGCAAAAATCGAGCGACTGGTCTATCAGGCTGACGTTCTGGTGAGAGAAATCAGGCCGCTGATTGCCGAGCCGGATTGCTCCGAGACGCAGAAAAGAATCCTCACGGCGCTGTGGCAGCAGATTTTCGCTGCGCATCAGCATGTGCTCAGGGTATTGTTGGACCAGAGTGATCTTGATTTGCTGAAACCCATGCAGACCAGATTTATGAAAGACGATGTTAAAAATCTCAGGACTAATGTGGATTTGATGGAGCCGGTGAGGACTGATTGGCCACATTTGTTACAGGTCAGAGATGTCGAAAAACTCCGTGTGCGCGATTTGACCGCTGAAAAGCGGCAACTCGAACGGCTCAGTCAGCAGTATTACGGTTATCGGATTGACAAAGATTTGATCTGGGCGCTGCTACACGATTGGCTGGAATTGATGACGGACAATATGGACGACTGGGCGGCTGACAATCCCAACGGTATCACGGACAACTGGAATGCGGATGATCGGCAGTATTTGGAGGAAATTCGTGTACTGCTCGCGACGCACGGTCTGGACAAGGTTTGGGAGCGCGACGCGTCGAAGACGGTGCTGATTTATCATCCGGACGAGGATGTGGTGGAGCGGTTTGGCCGTTTGGCACAGCGGAAGTTGGCACCCATTCTGGAAAAACTGCCTGAGCAACCGGCGGACCAGTCGGAAGTCTATTCGGCTGATGCGTTGGTCGAGATGCTGAATGAATTTTTTGCGGCGCAGTTTGGCGACCGAAGCAAATTCCATGCAGTAAAAGATGAAAAAGGCACAGTCATGTCAGTGAACCAGGCGAAGCGCGAAGTGCTTATTCCGGAACATCGTTCTAAAGGTCCGATTGACTGGTTTACGCTCTATACTAAGGTGGCTGGTCATGAAATTGGTACGCACGTTTGGCGTGGTGTACCGTATGAGCAGACGGAACTACCGATGCTGTCGACCGGATTTTTGGTTTATGAAGGTCAGGAAGAAGGCATCGCGACTTGTACGGAGAAGGCTCTGGCTCAGGTAATTGGTCAGAGCGACGCGTTCGATCACTCACCGATTGAATATTTGGTGGGGATTGGACTGGCGAGTCAGTACGGATTTAATTTCCGTGAGTTATATACGCTGGAACGCGATATTCTCTATCTGCAGACAGTGAAGCATGATTCGGATCGTGAAACGGTTATGCAGAAAGCGATTGATAACGCTTATAGTAAAGTCCGGCGTGTGTTCCGGGGAACTGGCGATGTGGTGGATTTTAAAGACCAGGTTTATTATCTTGAAGAGGTAGAAACTTGGGGATTTATTACCGGCCACAT
Organism: uncultured Candidatus Saccharibacteria bacterium; assembly: GCA_964397215.1. Taxonomy (GTDB): domain Bacteria; phylum Patescibacteriota; class Saccharimonadia; order Saccharimonadales; family Saccharimonadaceae; genus Nanosyncoccus. Next base: position 15,473 of record CAYNHE010000003.1, on the reverse strand, counting down.
TGACTGTCCAGATGAGCTGTGGGCGACATTGAAAACGCTCGGCAAGGCCAACATTCGTGACTCAGAGACACGAGGGATTCTGCGTGCGGTGGTCGAATCGGATGATTTTCCGCTGGCTAAAGCTCAGCTCTTGAGCGAAAAAGTGTTACCGTTCGCGCTGCCGAGGGTGTCTGCGGACTGAGTTTGAGGTATCTTCTGGTCAGGTCTGTGAGATTTGAGATTGGTGATTGGGTATTTGTGATGAGAGATTTTGGAATCTTAGGTTTCGGAATTTGGAATTTGGAATTTGGAAGTTTTGCTTTATCAACCTTTTAGTACGTTTGAAGGCCGCTGCGATGTTTTGCAGCGGCCTTTTGCAAGGTGCGAGTTGAAAATAGTTTTAAGAAAATCTTGGGGGTTACAGATTTAGACTGGGTAGTGATAGTTTGTCTCAGGGCGTTCGGTCTGGGCATGGCTTTTTCTGGAATTCCTGCTGTTGCTTCCATGCTGGCCGTGTTTAGGCGTGTCGATGCTCTGATTATCCAAGTCATGCGACGTTTTGACCAAAGATTTGCAGATGTAGGTCAGAATCAGTAGGATGATTGCCAAGAAAAACACGTAGAGCGACAGGACTACGATGATGCCACCCAACTTGATTCTCTGGTAACAGCTGTTGATTTGAGCATTGACCTCGTCGTTTATGACGCAACTCAAATAGTCAAAATGCACAGTGTGACCGGATGGCAACTCATAAACAACATTAGCCCTGGCACGATAATTTACAACGGGGATGCCATGGTAAGTTGTAGCCCGTTGACGCTTGATATCGCTGCCGGTCAAGATTTCGCGCAAAGTTTTATGACCCTGGCGTTCACCGTTCACGACAATGCTGAGAGCTGGGATTTTGCTGATTGTTTCATCGTCGAAAGTGTAGGTACGTGAGACGATTCTTTGACCATTGACCTCGTCTTCTAACTCGACTTTTTCGTCAATCAGGCCGTTTTCTAACCTGGCAACAAGGGTAGCGTTGCCGTAATTTTCGAGCAAGGTTGCACGATCCTTGTGGGCGAGGCTACAGGTTATTAAACCCACAATCATGCAAATCGCAATTGCCAGAATGGTGTAGCCAATAGCTGAAGTGATAAAGTTAAGTACATTATTGACTGACCAGCCCTCTTTTTGTAAAACTTTTTTCTTCATTTTTCCCTCCTTATCTAGAATACCCAAAAATAGTACTCTCTACTTCCATTATAGCACATGAGGTGTAATTTGTCAATAGAAATCGAGGTGGAGTGGAGTTGTGGTGGTTTTAAGCTCTGGTTTTTGGTGTTTTTGACAAAATTCGACCACGGATTCTGTCCATGGTCGAATTGTTAGTTTATTGGTGTTATTCGATTATTGCAATTGTTTGACCTGCAAAGCGTCCAGTTCGACTGGGGTTTCGCGGCCGAACATCGAAACCATGACTTTGAGCTTGCCTTTTTGGCTGTCGATTTCGGAAATGGTGCCCTCGAAACCTTTGAAAGGGCCGTCGATGATGGAGACGACTTCGTTGATTTCGTAGTTGACGGAATATTTTGGATCTTCGACGCCCATGCGCTTTTTGATTTTTTGGATTTCTTTCTCCGAAACTGGGGTTGGCTGGGTGCCGGTGCCAACGAACCCGGTGACGCCTGGGGTGTTTCTCACGATATACCAAGTTTCGTCGGAAAGTTTCATTTCGACCAAGACATAGCCCTGGAAAATTTTGCGGTCGACGACTTTGCGCTTGCCGTTTTTGATCTCGATGCGCTTCTCTTTAGGGACGATGGCGTCGAAAATTTTGCCATCGAGCTCTGGACTGCCCAGACGTTGTTTAATGCTGTCGGCCACTTTGTCTTCGTAGCCACTGTACGTGCTAATGGTATACCATGCACGGGTATCGTCGTAACGATTTACTGCCATATTGACTCCTTATTTTGCGCCGAACTAGTGGGCGCGATGCTTATTTGTGCTTAATTTCTATTATTGTTCCCTGTTATTGTCCGAGTAATTTGTTGAAGAGGAAGGTGAAAACTGCGTCGAGAATGACGATGAAAACCATGAAAATCACACAATAAATTAGGACAGCTAGGGTGAGCTTCCAGGTCATTTTGCGACTTGGCCAACGAACTTGACAAATTTCGATCCATGAGTCGTGCAAATAGCGCTGAAAAGCCACGAATGGACGGAAAATGATGAAGTATTCGCGTAGTGGACGGCGGCCTTTGTCGTCGGTTTTGGCAGCGGATTTTTGGGCTTTTTTAGATTTCTTGGTGTCTTTGTCTGATTTGGCTGGGGTGCTAACCTCGATCTTTTTGGCTGGTTTGGTGTCTGTTGCGGCTGATTTAGTAGATTTTTCGGCTTTTGCTGATGACTGAGAAACGGCTTCGTCCTTGCTAGCTGCGGTTGGTTCGGTTGATGCTACGGTTTTTGCTTCGCTAGTGGTTTTGGTGTTTTTCTCGGCCTTCTCTGTTTTTTCTACTTGGCTAGCCTTGTCGACTGGCTCGGTTTTTTTAGCCTTTTCAGATTTTTCGACCTTGGCAGATTCGGTAGTGGTCTTGGTTGCTGCTGGTTGAGAAGTCGCCGGCTCCTCTGGCTGCTTGGCGTCAACATCGGTCCGGTTACTCTCCTTGGCGGAGATTTTGGTGATGTGCTTGTTGTCGTCTTTTTCCGACATGTAACTCCTTTCTCTCGCTGGCATCGACTCTTGACGAACTGAATCGTCCCTTCTAATAGAGGTCGGATGAGATACTGGTAAACTCAATCCCAAACTCTATCAAAAAAAGTCTGATACCAGACTTGTCAATAGTATTGTAGCACGGCTCGTCAAGTTTGGGAAGGGATTTTTGGGAAAAATGTTGACCGATTGTTGTGGGTTAGGGCTGGGTCTAAGTTAGTCGATTGTTGTGGGGCTAGGGTTGGGCCTAAGTTGATCGATTGTCGTGGGGCTAGGGATGGGTTTATGAGATAAAATTACGCAAAAATTCTTGGAAAGTTAAAAACTGTGGTATAATAATATTGTTGATTTCGCTAAGGAGTGAGTTTTGTTAGAAAATTGTTCCTGGTAAAGTCAAAATCGAATCCATTGGGGATTCGCCAAGTGGTAAGGCAGTGGGTTCTGGTCCCACCATTCGGGGGTTCGAATCCCTCATCCCCAGCCAATAAAATAATCTTGACTTATGGTCAAGATTATTTTATTGGCTGGGTTAGATAGGTATTGGAGGATATTAAGTTCGTTCTGGGTGAGTGGCAGTAGGCAGGAAAAATGCTGGCATTTTTCCTAGCCGCTACGAACCCGGTCAAATTTTCTGTTAAGAAAATTTGTTCCCCTTATCTTTGTTGTGAGACGAACTCAGCGTAGGGTTCGTACGCCGGAGTGGCTGTAGGACAATAAGAAAACTGTTTTTCTTATTGGTTAAGTGTTTATCAATCCGCAAAACTCAAGTCGCAGGCGTTAATTCCCTCGCTATAAAATCGGCAGATTTCGCGTAGGAACGGCCAGCGTCCAGGGATGAAACTATCTTCGGTGATTAGTTGGTCGATTTCTGCGACGGTAAACCATTTTACGTCGTCAACTTCGTCGTTAAAATGGAGTGATTTGGGGTCGATATTTTGGCGTAAAAAGTACACATTTTGCCAGGCCCAGCCTGAACGATAACGAAGCATCAAATCGCAATCTTCGGGGTTAATGTCAAGGCCTAGCTCTTCTTTAACTTCGCGTTTTAGAGCATCGGATACAGACTCGCCATGTTTTACGGCGCCGCCGGTTTCGGCCCATTTGCCGGCCATGAAGGATTTGCTAGCGGCGCGCTTTTGTAGAAGGATTTGGCCTTTGTCGTTAAAAATCCAAAGTGTTGCTGCTGGAAAATAAAATTTAATAGCAGCTCCTTTCTCGACGATTTGGCTAGTTGGGTTGCCGAAGCGATCTAGCTCATCTAGGAATTCCGTCATTTATTCTTCATCCTCATCATTCCCTGTAACGTGGTTGTCTGAGTGACTTGTGTCTAGCTCGGCTTGATTTGCGGCGAGTTCGGCGAATTTTTGCTTCATGGTGGCGTTGCCGCGAGTGAGCTTCTTAACGGTGAGGTTGTCGAGTTTGCCATTGGCGACTTCAAAATTCTTGACGGTCTGGACCAGTGCGTCGCGAGTGTTCTCAAGACGTTTGATGCTTTCTTCGATTTCTTTGATAGCTTTGGTGAAATTCTTGGTGGCGCGGTCGGAGTTGGTTTTGAACTTGTTTTTCCAATCTTCAATGCGGTCTTCAAAATCGGTGATGTCGATGTTTTGGCTTTTGACGAGATTTAGCTCGCGCTTATAGTCGAGCGAATTAAGGGCGGCGTTACGCAAAATGGTGATGAGTGGAATGAAAAATTGTGGTCGAATTACGTACATTTTAGGGAAACCGCTCTGAAACGAGACATCGACGATGCCGGTATTGTAGAGTTCGCTGTCGGCTTCGAGCAGGGAGACGAGGACGGCGTATTCGCAATTTTTCTCCTCGCGATCTTTGTTGAGCTCTTTGAAAAAGTCGGCGTTCTTGTGGCGCATTTTGGTGTCGGTGGTGTCGCTTTCGTTTTTCATTTCGAACATGATGGAAATAATTTCGACACCGTTCTCGTCGTATTCGCGATAGATATAGTCACCTTTGCTACCGGTGCGCGAGACGGCGTTGTCCTTCTCGAAATAAACGTTCTTGAAACCGGTGGCGCGAATCATGTTGAACTGGTTTTCGCAGTGCTGTTCGAGGGATTCGCCAATCATCTTGGTGCTCTGGCGAGCTTTGAGATCTTTGAGGCGGTCGATTTCTTCGTCTTTGAACTTAATCATGCTTTCGTACTGTTGTTTGAGTGAGGCTTCGAGAGATTTTTTCTCGGCATCTTTTAGTTCGATTTGGTTCTGGAGACTATCGCGTTCGCGCTCGACTCGTGTGACGGCTTCGGTGACGGCGAGGGTCTGGCGAGTGGCGGCGGCGTCAAGTTCGGCTTTTAGCTCGGCAATGCGTTGGTTGAGTTCGCCACGAGTTTTTTCTTCGGCGAGTTTGATGTCAGTGGCTTTGCCGGCGATGAGGGACTGTTCACGCGCCTTTAGCTCGCGCAAATCGGAATCTTTGGCTGCCAAATCGCGTTCAAGATCGGCGCGAACTTTGGCTTCGGCCAACTTGATAGCGTCGGATTTTTCTTTTTCGAAAAAGTGTAAGCGCTCTTCGATATCATGGTTAAATTCGGCGTCGCGAACTTGCTTGACGATGCTAGCGAAACTCGCTTCGTCGACTTGGAAAGTTGTGCCACACTTAGGACATTTGATCTCGTTTTGTTTCATGAAAACCTCCGTTTGAGATAATTATAACACAAGTAACGATACTATTAGGTTAATATTTTCTGCTTACCGTTCGCGCGCCTGTCTTTACAGGGCACTCGCTCTGCGAGACGTGCTACGTCTCGCTTTTATGCACATAAAACATTAACCTAATAGTATTGTAGCTTATTTCATGATTTCAGCTGCTAATTCCCTACTCCTGCAAACAGCGGAGAGAGAAACCGTCATAACGATAGGTTGGACCGCTTGAAGGAATTGCCTCTACATCACTAAAGAGAAAAACATGTGCAGTATTAGTGATAATACCACTGCTTGACCAATAATGACCAAGGATGTTTATAAACCTTAAGAACCCACGGTCTAAATTAACACCGCCGCTGCGCACGCCAATTTTATATAACTTTTTGCCGTATTTATATAGAGAAAAAGACGTATATTTTATGTGCGCTTTTTGCAAATCCGCGCACACTTTTTCCGGTTCTACCTCTGTTAATCATCAAAAATCTACGCGCAGAAATCGAAAAACCGCGCATACTTCAGCAAGCGATGGTTGGGCCAAAAAAGCACTCGTGCGCAGCGGCCACGTTTATATGGGCTACGGCTTCTTAAGAGGTGTGGGTATGGATGGTCGCTACTGGTCGCATAGCGGAGTTGCATTACCTACTGCATACTACCTCCTTTTCGGTGCCGGTGGGGTGAACCCGTCGGATGGTCCGTTCACTCGTTACTACGGTTTCTCTCTCCGCTGTTTGCAGGAGCAGGAACGCTGCTTGGAGGTGTATGGGTGCTTGACTGCGATGCCTTGGTTTTAATTTCGGAAAATTCTGGATTTTTCATAATTTCTATGGTTAAATTTAACTAGAGATGTCTGAGACGTACAAAATTCGTGGGACGAAAGTCACAACTCCGTATCCGGTTAAGCTAACACCGGGCGAAATCAGACTGATTTTTAGCCTTGAGCGGTATTTTGCGCCGGAACGGATTTTGGTGGATGTATATTTGCCGCGTCGGGAGTTTGAACGGGTGGGCGATTTTGCCAAAATTACTCCCCTGGACACAAGGTTGACGCAGATCGATTGCATCGTGGTGAGCGAACTGGGCGTGCTGGTGATTGAATCGAAAGATTTTTCGGGGTGGGTTTATGGTGATTTTGCACAAGCGAAATGGACGCAAGTGCTTGATTTTGGGCGCGAGAAAAATACTTTTTATAATCCTTTTTTACAGAATGAGGCGCATCTCGAAGCGCTCAAGAATTTGCTTGGTGCCGAAATTCCCTTGATTTCGGTAGTGGTTTTTGGTAATAAAACCGTGCTAAAAACCCTCAAGACCTTGCCGGCTGGGCATTATTTTTGTCTACAATCGGGGATTCATGAACTAATCGCGCGGATGAAAAGTGAAACAAAAATATGTCTCTCGGATGACGAAATGGCAAAATTTTGTGATTTAATTAGCCGAGGCCGAGTTGTGCCGGATGCGCGAACTATTGCGACGCACATTGATGAAGTGGGGCGCGCTAAACGGCGACTATAGTTGTGAATTATTGTGATTATAGTTATTGAGATTGAATCTCAGAACCGAGTTGAAACGACGATAAGGGACAACGAGAATAGCTATGGTTAAAGTTTGGTGCGGTTCTCAAGGGCGGCCGAAAGGGTGATTTGGTCAGCGTAGGATAAATCGACGCCGAGCGGTAGGCCACGTGCAAGGCGAGTAACCTTGACGTCTGGGGTTTGTTCGGAAAGGATTTTTTGGACGAGGAGGGCGGTTGATTCCCCTTCGACTGATGGGTTGGTGGCAATGATAACTTCGGTGACTTGGTCGGTTTTTACCCGTTCAACTAGTTCTTTGATGTGTAATTCATCTGGAGTGATGCCGTCGATGGGTGAAATAGCGCCGCCGAGGACGTGATAAGTGCCGTGATAGCCACGAGTTTGTTCAATGGCGTAAATGTCGAGCGGTTCTTCGACTACTAGGATGGTGGTTTTGTCGCGTTTTTCGTCAGAATAAAATTCGGAAACTTCGGCATCGGCATCGATCAGAGCAAAAGTGATTGGACAAGATTTAACCCCGGTATGTAAATTGACAAGACTGCTGGCGATGTCACCGCTAATGCGTGGGCTATTGCGAAACAGATAATAAGCATAACGTTCGGCAGTGCGCGCGCCGACGCCAGGCAAGTGTCCTAGGGCTTCAATCACGTCAGATAAGGCTTGGGGTAACATATAGATTATTATAGGGTAACTTGGCGAAAAAGCAATGGCCGCTTGCCGAGATTCGCTACTAAGAAATCTAATTAGGGTGGGGTGTGGATTTTTGGCATTTGAACGTGGGCTTTCTTGCTTGTCGAAAGGAATTTTTTGCGTTACAATAAAAGTGCTAAATCTTATAATTCACAAAGTGATTCGTTTTTTGTTCATATGAGCGGAATATGCGGCTATTTACGCAATCTTGCTTGTATGAACACAGGTGAATTGTAGGGTTTAGCGACTAGTAAATAGTCGCATTTTTTGTAAGATTTTTACTTGAAAAGTGCGCGTAACTCAAGGAGGTAGGATGGGCGAGTTGACGCCACCAAACAAGATTGTACCAGAGCCGAATAAGGCTGTACCGGTAGCCGGCAAGAACGCACCAGTGTCAGGCAAAGTTGTACTAGAGCCGAACAAAACGGTCCCAGCGCCAAATCCGGCAAATAATGCTAATCAAGTTAATAATACCAATCAAGCTAATACTGCTAATCAAACCAATGTTGCTGTTAATCCTGGCAATGTTGCTAGTGTTGCTAATACTAATCCTGCCACCAATGCTAGTAATGCCGCTAATGTTAATCCTGCCGCTACTACTAACGCTAATGTCAGTAATACTGCCAGTGCTAATCCTACCGTTAGTGCGAACTCGGCAAGTAGCGTAAAAAATTTAGCTGGTGCGCCAGTAGATCCTCAGGTGGTGGCTTCGTTGCGCCAGCCGGTGGACTTCTTTGCTGAGCAGAATCAGAAAAGCGCCGAGCGCAAACAGAAATTGAAGAAAGCTTTGAAATGGGTGATTCCAGTTGCTGCGGTGCTTGTGATGGCGGCGATTGGGGTTGCGGTTTTCTTTATTGTGAGGAGTGCAAAAAATTCGAATGGTCCGGTGGTGGATGATACTCCAGTTGATGAAACCCGTGAAGATGCCATAGAAGCATCTCTTAAAGGTGTTGAAAAATTAAATACAACTGTCAACGAAGTCTATAAACCGACTTATACAATTAATGAGTCGGGAGAAGTTACTGTGGATGGTGATTTAGCCGCTGCTGAGGCGACTTTTGAGGCGGCAATGAAGAATCCTGCGAACAAAAATCGCTTAAATACGATAAGATTAGCGCAAATCGTCTTCTATACATCTATTATGGACTATCAGAAGGTCGTAGATGTTGCGGCGGATGTCGATGCAAGCTGGCTGAATTCTTCCGAACAGTTACGTTTCTACAATTTAACATATCTAGCGTATAAAGAGCTGGGTAATGAGGATGAAGCTGGTAGATACTATGTACTAATGCGCGATGTTGCTGATAAAGTGAAAGGTTATGTAGGAGACTAACATGAAGAAGACGATTAGAAAAATAGGTTTAATTGCCCTGGCGCTGTTGGTTGGATTTGGTGGATATATAACTTATTGGCCGGCTATCGTGAACGCGGCGCGTGGTGGTAACACAAACGCTGGGCAGACTGGCGGATGCGGTAATGGTGGTTTAAGCTGTACTAGTGAGGGAGTAGGTACGCGTGTTGTGGATTACGACAATTATATGTCGATGAAGAACGAAATTGGTTTGGGCACTAGTCAGAAAAACGATATAGCTGAGAAAGCAGCAGGCATGACGAATCCGGTAGTATTTCAGTTTACTTATGGCGCATTTGATCCTAAGAGTGGGAACTTCTTGGATTATATGCGTGGACAGCTTACGCCTGAGGTTGCTAATCGCAACAATACGGTCTATATGGACCCATCTAGCGTTCCTGGTGGTATTAGTATGGAACAATACCGAGCATTTTTCGACTTAGCAGTGTCGCATGGCGTTGTGATGCAGTACGATTTTGATCAGACAGGCGCCTTTGTATTTGATTTGGACTGGTTACCAGATGGAGTGACGATTGACGCGCTTAAGGATTTAAAGGACATTGCTAAGAAAGTTACTAGGACGGAGTCCGGTCCTTCTTCTAAAAAGGCTTTCTTCCAGTCAAAGACTATAATCGATGTTGGTGACGGGGTTCCTCCTGGAGATAGTGTTCAAGATTCTGGTTGGGACGGTTATGTATCAGTGGAGTTTAGTGTTGACGATAATCCTGTGACGATTAGCTTTACTCATACCATGAACTATAGTGGGTTTGCTTTGGAAGGATATGATGCGATGACTTCCGAGGATACTGCTGGTACAGATGCTGAAGATATGGAAACAGAGGATGCTGATGACCCAGATAATAACAGCACGCCGTATTCGATTACGACGGGTGGCGGTGGCAGTTTTGGCGTTTTCAAGACCGGAGGATCCACTAGTGATTATTCGGGTGGTTCGCAAACTGTTAGTCTGAGCCCCGGGGAGACTACGACGGTCTGTAGCCATATCATGTATGACCGTAAGGTTGCTACAATGACTAGCAAAAAACATATTAAGCGAAAATGGGTTTCTACCTCGACGGGAGGTTCGGGCGAAGATGGTAGCGATGATAGTAGTGATTCTGGTGATGATTCTAGCGATGATTCTAATGATGATGGTAGCGGTGATGCATCGGGTGGATATTTTGAGACGGTAGGTAATGACCACTATGACTGGTATAACGTGGGATATTCTGGCTCTGGTTCGTCCGGTGCCTGCGCAATAATTACTCGCCCAATGGATCCTCAAGATGGTCCATATAATCCTGATGATCCAAATGGTACTGCCGGCGGTAGTTCGACGGCGAATTTGATGTTTGCTGGCGAATCAATAAAAATGGCGTGGGATCTTTGGGCGGATACTTATGATGTTCGTCGTCTTACGGATCGTCAAGTGGTGGCGTATCTAGTTAATGCTGGCCCAAGTAGAGAGGGCGCGCCAATCTACGGTGCTCCTAGATATAAAGGCGGTGATGTATATAGGTACTATTCGAGTGCTAGGGATGGAAATATTGTTGGCACGGTGTCTTTTGATGGTAGAGGCAACATTCACCCTGATAATGATGATTATCTGGAAGGGGGCAGGCTTATGGTAGTTCCAGATTACACTGGCTATAAATATTGTAACTCTGGCGGTTATCGGTATGAGTGGTGGTATGCGATTAATGGCGATTGGAAATACGACAGCCGTCCTAGCCGGAGTAATTATTGGTTCGTCTATGATGCTTCTTGTCGTACGATTGCTAAGAAGCCTTCGGTAGCAATTTGGAATGGAAGTTTTATGACACAGGGTGGCGTCGCCACTTCGGCTTCGCCGCGTTATAATGATACGACGTTGGGGCTTACGGGTGGACCAATAACACTTTTTGGCTCATGGTCGGAGTATATGGCAGTAGTTGGACGAGATATAACTTTCTTTACCTCAGGTGCTAGCTTGGCGCGAAATCATGCGAATTCCTCGTCTGCGCCGAGAAGTGACACTAATTTTGATTGGTCATCACTTTCGGTTGCTAATAGCGGTAAATTAGGCAAGTCTGGCATTACTAATAATTCTACGTACCTCATGCGTCTTAGCAACTTTCTTGAAAATCGCGCAGAACAACCTCAACTGTCGGATCATTTGGGCGGAATGATGAACGTTAGCCAGACGAGAATTTTGCGTCGAGATGGGAATTTAACTATTACTGGCGATCTCGAAGTGAATCCGGGTAGTTACGATAACGTTTATCAACTACCGCAAATGGTGATTTTCGTCCATGGGGATTTGAATATTACTAGTAATGTCGAACAAATCGATGCTTGGTTGATTGTAGATGGTACAATTAATACTTGTAGTGATTTTGTCACGAGTTCGACGGAAGCAGATGCAGTAAATCGGTTGAAAGATCCATGTACCAAGCAGCTTGTCTTCAATGGTCCGGTACTTGCGAATCGTGTGATTCTGAACCGGTCATTTGGTTCGGATCCATTAGTGGTACGTCGAGGTACGTTTAACGATCCGCCAGCCAAATATAATGCCGCTGAGGTCTTTAACTTTCGTTCTGATGCGTATTTGTGGGGTTTCTCGCAAGCCGGTCGATATGGGTCGAGCTATACCGAAAGTTATAGTAAGGAGTTGGCACCAAGGTACTAGAAAAGATTAATTCCTGATTCAAATTGCCGTTTTGAATCAGGATTTTTCTTGCGGTTCGGCAAGCCTATTTGTTGTGAGCGAGTGGTTTTGGTTAATTAGTTTGCCCTAAGCCCGAAAAGTTTTGTACGTATAATGGTTATTGCTTAAAAAGCCTTGCGCATATAAATAATGATTATCGTCCTGTAAGCCCAGTCCAAAAAAGGAGCCAATTTGTTTGACTCCTTTCCTGTTTCCCTGTCGCATTAACGCTTGGAGAACTGTTCCTTCTTGCGTGCGCTGCGGAGGCCGTATTTTTTGCGTTCCTTTTCGCGTGGGTCACGCTTGAGGAAGCCAGCCTTCTTGAGTACTGGGCGCAAATCGCTCATCTCAGTGGTGAGAGCCTTGCTGATGGCTAATTTGATAGCGTCAACTTGGCCGGCTAGACCGCCACCGGCAACTCGAATCGATACGTCGTATTCGTTCTGCTTTTCGGCGAGGGCTAATGGATCAGTGATCTCTGCCATGAGGCTTTTGTTGCCAGACAAGTATTCGAGGGCAGGTTTGCCGTTGATGGTGATTTCACCTTTGCCTTTGTAGAGACGTGCTCTAGCGGTGGCTGCTTTGCGGCGGCCGAGGCCGTAAATGTATTTTTCTGCCATTACTTAATCTCCTTTGGATTTTGGGCGGTGTGGGCATGTTCTGCACCATCAAAAACCCTTAATCTTTGCAAACGCTCTGCGGCGAGCTTGTTCTTAGGAAGCATACCTTTAACAGCGTGTTCGATGGCGACTTTTGGATCTTTTTCGATGACTTCTTCGAGTTTTAGCTCGGTGAGGCCGCCTGGGAAGCCGCTGTGACGATAGTATTTTTTGTCGGTCATTTTGTTGCCAGTAACTTGGATGTTCTTGGCGTTAACGACGACTACATAGTCACCATTGTCGACATGAGCAGTGTAGGTAACTTTGCTCTTGCCCATTAGTTTGTCAGCGATAACAACGGCGAGTTTGCCGAGTGGCATGCTACCGGCGTCGATAATCCACCATTCGCGGTTGATTTCGCTGCCTTTTTGGCTGTAAGTTTTCATTTCTTCCCCTCTTTCTGAGCAGGTTTCAGCTCGATATTATCGACAAAACTGATCGTGCCCATCTCGGTGTTGTCTCCCTTACGGAAGCCAGTACGTTCAATGCGGAGATAGCCAGAATCTCGCTTAATCTGTGGCGCGATGACGTCCATGAGGAGGTCAGCGGTCTTGATGTCGTCGAGTTTGGCAATCAGTAGTCTGCGGTTAGCGAGACCACCACGTTTTGCGATAGTGATTAATTTCTCGGTGTCGCGACGAATTTCTTTGGCGCGAGCAAGAGTTGTGTTAATGCCTTGATCGGCATTGTTGATCAACGCCTGCATCAGCCCACGTCGCAGTGCGCGTCGCTGGTCGGTTTCACGACCGAATTTGCGACCTTTGTATCCATGACGATGCATTTAGAGTAACTCCGTTAACTTTTCTTTTACTTCGTCGAGAGCCTTGCTACCGAAACCTTTGAGATCTTTGAGATCGACTTCGGAAAGAGCAATGAGCTCACGAACGGTTTTAATGTCGTTGTTGACTAACGCATTAGCGGTTCTGGCAGACAAACCAAGCTCTTCGATTGGTAGGTTAAGACCAGAATCATCAACTTCTTGTTCGACGCCAGGAGCCGGGGCGGTTTCTACGACACGGCCACGAGCGAGAGCAGTATATTGATTAATGAGGATAGCATTGGCTTCTTCAAAGGCTTCTTCAGGCGTAATTGTACCATCGGTTACTACGGTGAGAGTAAGCTGTTGAAGGTTGGTATCTTGGCCAACACGAGTGTTCTCAACATTGTAGCGGACACGAAGTACTGGACTAAAGACGGCATCGAGAGCAATCATATCACTGTGGATACGATCGGCGCTAGATTTGTCGATGGTGAGATATCCGCGACCCGTCTCAACTACGAAACGCATCTTGAGTGTGTAGTTGGCGTTATCAATGTGACAAATGATTTGGTCAGGGTTGCTGACTGCCATGTCGCCTGGGAGCTTAATGTCGCCAGCCGTAACGGCACCATCTTTGCCGGCATTCTTGCCTTTAATCTCAAAATCGATTTCGACTGGTTCATCACTGTGCGACTTGAAGCGAATATTCTTGAGATTGAGCATGATGTCGACCACGTCTTCGCGAATACCCTCGATAGCGGTATATTCGTGATTAACACCTTCGATGCTAAAAGCCGTGATGGCAGCACCTTTGATACTGGAGAGTAAAACTCGACGGATAGAGTTGCCAAGAGTATTACCATAGCCATAGAACAATGGCCTAATGACGAATTCAGCAGTATTGTCACCAAGTTGGTTGACTTCAGCTAAATTTGCTTCGTGAATTACTTTTGTAGTCATTTTCCTCCTTAGCGTGAGTAATACTCAACAATTAGTTGTTCGTTAATACCGGCCTCTGCCTCTTCTCGTTTTGGTAGGCCCGTGATTTCAATTTTCATTTTCTTAGGGTCTGCTTTGAGCCAACTGAGTGGTGCGTTTGACGAACTACTAACGATATTGTCAAGATTCTTGAAGTACTCGGATTTTTGTGATTTCGACCTGACTTCTAGCACGTCGCCTGGTTTGAGACGGATGCTAGGAATGTCCACCCTTTTGCCGTTAAGCAAGAAATGTCCGTGTGAGACTAGTTGACGAGCTTGCCTACGAGTAGTAGCGAAACCTGCTCGGTAGACGGCGTTATCAGCGCGTCGTTCGAGGAACTGTAACAAGTTCTCGCCGGCTAGACCATCAGCTTTGGCGGCTTCTTTCATGAGTTTAGCAAATTGCTTCTCAAGAAGGCCGTATAAGCGACGGACTTTTTGTTTTTCGCGCAATTGCGTGAGATAGAGGCTACCGCCACGTACGCGCATATCTGAATGTTCGCCTGGGATGCCGCTCTTCTTGGCCATCACCTTGTGGGCTTTTGGCGCTAGAGCGTAACCTTCGCGACGACTTTGTTTAACAATTGGAGAAGTATCTCGTGCCATTACGGTTTCCTTTCTCCCTTAGGACGCACGCCACCGTGCGCAACTGGGGTAACATCTGTGATACTATCAATGCGAATTCCGACGGTGGATACTGCGCGAATGGCGCTATCGCGACCGAGACCGATGCCACTAACGTAGACATCGACGCTGTTTAGGCCGTGTTCCTTCTTGGCGGTTTCGAGGGCTTTTTCGGCGGCGATTTGGGCTGCATAGGCAGTACCCTTCTTGCTGCCGCGGAAGCCGTTAGCGCCGGCCGAGCTAGCACTCAAGGCGCCACCGCTTCTGTCGGTTACGGTGATGATAGTGTTATTAAAGGTGGCTTGGATGTGAAGCTGACCTGCGTTCACAACACGCTTGCCTTTTTTACCTTTGGTTTTTGTCTTAACGACTTGCTCCTCACTCACTGGAGCATCTTGGTTCTTTTCAATTTCTTCTACCATATTATACTCCTAACTAAGTCTTGCTTGCTGCCTTTGGCTGTGCTCCACCAACTGCAATCGCCTTACCCTTACGAGTACGCGCGTTCGTACGAGTGCGTTGACCGTTGACTGGTAGCCCAAGCTTGTGTCTTGCCCCTTTGTAAGACCCAATATCTTTAAGTCGTTTAATGTTGTTAGTAACGAGGCGTCGCAGATCACCTTCAACAGTGTGTTTGCTGCTGATAATATCGTTGATCTTTTGAATTTCAGCCTCGGTGAGATCTTTCACCCGAGTGGTAGGCTCGACTTTGGCCTCCGCAAGGATGGCTTTACTCGTGGTGCGTCCAATTCCATAAACGTAAGTCAGTGCAATCCACACTTGCTTCTCGTTCGGAATAGTTACGCTAGCAATTCTTGCCATGCTTAACCCTGCCTTTGCTTATTCTTAGGTTTTTT
>CAYNHE010000002.1:0-73197 GCA_964397215.1 uncultured Candidatus Saccharibacteria bacterium | reverse complement strand
ATACTGGGTAGCCAAACTACGAGATGGTAATTGTTGGATGACGCAGAATTTGGGGCTCAATCTCTCCACTGACAAAGCCCTCACGCCAAGCGACACCGATGTCACCAGTGATTGGACGCCAGAGAGTGGGACGGATGAGTTTGAGCTACTCGGCACCACACAGATGGCAGAACAAAACACACAATATTCCTGGAGTTTAGGCAGTAGCGTAGTCTATGCCACACCACTCAAGAACGACATCTGTCTCGGTGGTTACGAAATAGATCCCGATTCCGCATCAGTAGCCTATCCTGACACTCTAGGAGGTAACTGTGCCAAAGTCGGTTTCGTAGAAATTGATAATACCGATTGGTCTGCCTCGTTCCAAGCCCAAATGGGAAACTACAATTACGACCCAGAAACTAAAGAAGTTTCCGCGACTAATACCGCAGATGGAACAACCTATATCGCAGTCAATACCGATACCAAATCTTATGATGCACATTATCTTGTAGGAAATTATTATCAATATAATACCGCCACAGCCGGCACCGGCGCTACCACAAGTCCAGATGGCAGCGAAGCTCCAAGTTCAATTTGTCCAAGTCAGTGGCGACTACCAAAATCAGGACATCAAAACAACCTCAAACCACGTTTGACTAATGATTTTTACCAATTACTCCTAGCGTATGGTTATCCAAGTTCCGACGATTACAAGATTATCGATGGCGACATACACTTTCAAAGTATGGCTTATACCGATATGCTTGGCCTAGGACAACCGACAGAAAGCAATATCAACGCACCAGAGATGTACTTCGTACGAGGCGGACACGTCGACACCTGGTACAGAAACTTACGCAAAGTTGGCAATACTGCTCTTTATGCGTCATCGACAGTTGGTTTTGACACAACCGCCTATGTTATGACTTTTGAAAAAAGTACTATCTTTCCGACGTGGCTCACAAATCGCTATGCTGGCCGTTCCGTCCGCTGCCTCGCTCGCTAACATAATAGTTTGCAAAACGTTAAATTCAACCAAAAACCACCCACTCCATCACCAGCCTCACAAAAAGGTGCAACCCTAATTCAAGTTGCACCTTTAACTTTTACCAGAGATTAGTTAGCCATCGAGAAAGTGATAATGTAAGCTAAAATTGTCAGCACCAACGAAATCGAAGTGATTACAAAAGTCGCAATCGCCAAACCTTTCTTCGGAGTTTTGAGACCACGCTAAGCAAAATAGTAAGCCAGAACATAGAACAACCAGCCCGGTACAAAACTTTCGCTAAACAGCACTAATGCCAAGCTAATCAACGCAATCACAAAACCAGCGATACAGAACTTCTCGTCAGTTTTAGTCGCGCTGCTCTCGAACTCCGACATGCTCTTCTTATTAGAAGAAGTTTTGCCAGATTTTTCCTCTGCTTTGGCCACTTCTGCCGTCTTAGCTTTCTTGCTAGCAACGTTTTTGGTTTCAATTTCTTTTGCATCCATGCTCTTAATCAATTTCTGCAAACTGTCCCGAAATGGTCGCCCAACTGTCATCGCCGCTACGGTATCAAGATCAAAATCCCCAGCCGCGCCATGCGTCCAACCTTGCAAAGTTACTTCGTTACCGTCAATCCAATAATTGAAAAACTTATAGCCGAGCATCGCATCGCCACCGCGATAGCATTTTGCACCCTTTTTCTCGTAAGGCTTAAATTTGTAGGCCTTCATGTAATCTTTAATTTTCTCCTCGGCCTTTTCTGCGTCGTCGACTTTTACTACGTAAGTTGTACGTCCTTTGCTCATTTCTTTTCCCTTATACCAATTTTATTAAAATCCAAATAAGCCCAAGTGTTCCTCAGGCTTAATAATTATTTTTAACGAGTGAATTTCTCATTGAGATCAGAATAATCGTAAAGCTCTTCTGGCTTGAACCAAAGCGCGATTTCTTGCTTGGCTTCTTCCTTGTTGCCGCTAGCATGAACCAAGTTAGGCACACCGATACCACGAGCATCCGAATAACCAAAGCTCATGTGCGAGTAGTCACCACGAATGGTACCCATTTCTGCGGATTTTGGTTCGGTTGGGCCAACAATCTTGCGGACTAGTGGCACCGCTTCAACACCTTCGAGCACCATTGCAATCACTGGACCAGTCATCATATAGTGAACGTTATACTGAAAAGCTTTTTCACCACGACGTGTAATCATCTTGCCGATTTCTTCGTAGTGAGCACGGTAATGGTCTTCGCTTGGCATGACCATTTTCATACCAACAATCTTGAGACCAACTCGTTCAAAACGCGTAATAATCTCGCCGACAATCCCACGCTGTACGGTGTCTGGCTTCAACACTACCAGACTACGGTCGACTAACTCTTTTTCTTTTCCCATAAAACTCCTCTTAGTTTTAATTCTTCAATGTATATATTATACCACAAAACCACAGGTAGAAAAGATTTACCTCAGATTTTCACATGTCAATAGTACTATAAACTTTTTTCCATTTTCTTTATAGTACTATAAAAAATCTGCAAAAGTTTTTATAGTTCTCACTCCGCCGTCTCTGAATGGAACTTCTCGTGCACATCCTTCAAATGTTGATCTGTAACGTGTGTATAGATCTGCGTAGTAGAGATATCTGAATGCCCGAGCATCGCCTGCACCGATCTCAGATCTGCCCCATTCATCAATAAATCCGTCGCAAAACTATGGCGCAACGTATGCGGAGAGACATGTTTGGTAATTCCAGCCAAACGCGCGTATTTCTGCACAATGCGCTCAATCGACCGTGCCGTAAGTCGCCGATAATTCCCCGACGTATCCGCCTCCTGCAAATGTTTACTATTATTCAGAAAAAGCGGTGCAAGAGTATCTGTTCGCGCGTCTAGATATTCCTGTACTCGATCAGCCGCTGCTTGCGAGATAAAAATCGGCCGGTCTTTACTCCCCTTACCTCGCACAATAAATTCGCGTCGCTCAAGATTAATCGAATCACGATTCAGCTTCACTAACTCCGACACACGCAAGCCACCAGAAAACAGCAGTTCAATAATCGCCCGATCCCGTAATCCAGTCTCTGTGCCAAGGTCAATCTCATCCAGCAAATCTTCCACCTCATCAAAATGCAAAAAAGTCACCTGCTTACGCACCACATGCGGCAACTCCACTAGCGACGGGTCAAGACTTTTTACTCCGCGCCGCACCAAATATTTCAGAAACCCCCTCAGCGCCACTAAATGATACATTTGCGTAATTGCTTGTAAACCTTCCCCAGTTTCCGTGGTAATGCGATTCAACTGAATCCGAAACTTACGATAAACCTCCTCATCAATGTCTTCTGCCTTCAGCTCCTCGCCTTTTTCTGTAATCTCACCAGCAATGTCCAGAAACCTCAACAAATACCGTTCATAATTCTCCGCCGTCCGCTTTGAACGACCTTTTTCAATTTCGACATGCTCCAGAAAATCACCAATCAGTTCAGTTATATACATAAGCCTATTTTATCACATCTTGTCAGATTATCATTTCATCACCTTCATCACATTTTTATTATTAAAAGCCGTAAAACTCAGCAAAATCGCCACCGGCGCCATTTTGAGAATCAACGCCGAAATCCAGAACATCGCCGGACTCAAATCAATCAGCCAAATCCTCCTCATCGCTCCACCATACGCCAACATGAACACCTGCGACAATCCAGCTGCATTTAACAAATTCGTCAGCAAGGTCAAAGCGAGACCCAGCAACCAAACAAACCCTACCGTAATCACACAAATCCCCAACAAATACACAAGGTAAATTAACAGCACCTCGTGTTTCGACGCACCTAGCGCATAATAAAGAGCAATCGTTTTGGTATCCGCCCTGATCAGCCGTACAAAAGTCGTCAGCGTCACCACTACTGCCACCACACAGAAAATCACGATAAACACATTAAGTACCGTTTCTAGCTGACTAAGTACTTCATAATTTTCCAACGGGTTCAACATAACTGGACTGGTGGCAAATTTATACTCTGCCGGACAACTGTTAAACATCACCTGTTCAGCACGACACCTCGTCGCCGGATCTTTGGTAAACTGAATTGCGGTTTCGATATCGGCAAAACTCGCAATCAAACGTCCTTCCTCCGCCATGGTTTTCTTCCCTGCGAGCATTTCTTGATTGGGCCGCAGAACAAAATTCTCACCATACCCCACGTTCAACACCCCAAGCACCAAATTCAAAGGATTCAACGCCTTGAGCGGTCCATCTAGCCCTAGCGTACTTGCGCCTCCTCCAGGCGGCAACAAATCGGCAATATAATATTTTTCGCCTTCTTCCTCAGATTTTTCATTCCCTTCAGTCTCCATCTCTGTACCCGGATATACTAAACCCTGATAAGTAATTGCTTGGTGCAGGGAACGTTTTCTAATTGACTCGGCAAATTTAGCTCTTTTCGCCGTATCGCCATTCCAACCATTGTCCGACATCCGCAGCCAACGCTGAGCGGTGCTCATCGACACCGCCACCACTGGTACATCACTAACCGGCAAACCTTGATTGTCTACCTTAATTACCCCCTCTGGCACTTCGTAAAACACACCAGCCGATGTATGGTAAACATTCCCTTCCACAACTTCACCATTGTATTTCTTGATAATCTCGCGCATCTCAGCTACCGCCGCAGCATAATCACACTCCATCTCTTCATCGCACATTTTCTCATCTACCACCGTAAACAGCAGCATGCGACCATTAGTCGCCTCAGTTTGCGCGCTCAGCACTTGATGCTTGATACCAGCAAACAACATACAAACCGCCATCAACACACCAAATAGCACGCCCACAATCACCACTACCATCAAGACGCGTTTCTTGTGCGCACCAATGTTTCGTAATCCCAACCTAGCGTAGTCTAAAGTTCGCATTTAGCTCTCCTTCAATTTCTTAGCCACATACTTATCAGAGAAACATTTTGACGAGAACCCTAAGGTTAGCGGCGCTACCAGTAAAATTGCAATCACCGTAATCCAAAAATACTGGTCAAAACTATAGAAATAAACCTTAGGTACTTGCGATAACTGATAATAAGTTTGTAATCTCACCCCCAGAGCCGCACCATTCATAAGCGCTACTAAGCCCACAAGTAGGAACGCTATTCCAATACACATTGCTACCGCCATCAGACATAATTCCATAATATAGAGGAAGTAAACTAGATACAAATCCTTATTCGTCGCTCCCATGGAACGATAGAGGGCAATTGTCGTGACGTCCTGCACTAGTAAATATTTAAACGTCACCGTCGCAATCACGATCGAAACAATCAACAGGATAATCTCTGCCACCAAGAACTTTAATCTTAACAGGTTAAAATCTTCTGCCGTATATAATATACCGCCAAATAAATCAAAGTAATAAAACTCCGGATCATATTCTGGCCAACTCACGCCAAAAATCCCTCGTTCAAGATCATATTCAACCGCATCATCCGGGCTATCAAACTCGACCACAATGTCTTTATCTACCCTAGTTGCCGAAACCAACTCGCCACTCTCCAGCAACTTACCAACTTGTTGTTCAAGCAAACGTTCAACCTTACCGCTGCCATCGTCAACCACTACCACCACGCCATTAGCATCGCCACTAACTTTCTTTAGCAAAAAATTCAGCATATTCCCTCTGGCTAGCGTCGGATGATAATTCCAACCAAAATATTCATCCAAATCCCGCTCAACTTTCGTACCTGGATAAGTCCCCACCACATAAGTCGTCTCCGCCAAATCATCCTCGTCATCCTCTCCACTTGTCAAAAATTCTTCATTCCCCACCTGTTTCAAGATTGGCAGCTTATCTTCTGGCACACTAGCCAAATCTTCCGTCACAAAATCACGCACCGCATCAAGCGTCACAATCTTCCATCCCCGATTGGTTCGCATATTCCAAACTTCCCCCACGATTTTGCCGTGATGTTTGGCTACTCGTTCTTCTACCTTCTTGCATGCACGGCTCGGCATCTCAAGTAACTGCACCCTCTCCTTCCATTCCTCTACGGTCTTCACATTGCGTTCTTCATGCATGCTTTGGGAATTATAGCCAGTAACAACATAACTCTTGCCGTCCAGTTGCGCACTATTTGCTTCAATCGCTGTTTTCTCGATACCGTTCATCAAAAAATTCAGCGTCATCAACGTCCCAAACAAAGCCGAGATCGTCAGCACAATTATCAAACTCCGCCCTTGATATCGGAAAATATTGGTCGTGCTAATTTTCAACGCATCTCTTAGCCGTATCATGCTATACTACTTTTCCATCTTTGACTTCAATTACCATCGTCGCGTATTTCTCAACCAAAGTATCATGACTCGCCACAATCAAGGTCACTCCAGTATCTTGCTGGACTTGCTTCAATAGCTCAATCACGTTTCGTGCATTATCCGGGTCAAGGTTATTGGTCGGCTCATCGGCTAAGATAATCTCTGGGCGCATAAACATCGCTCGTGCTACACACGCACGCTCGGCTTGCCCACCAGAAACTTCCGCTGGGTGCATATTAATCACCTTTTCGATACCTAACTGCATTGCAAGTTCTAGCACGCGCTCATCTCGTTCACGCTTCGGCATACCAGCAAAAATCCCGGTCAGCGCAATATTCTCACCAATCGTCAACTGCGGTTGCAGATAAAATCCCTGAAAAATAAATCCAACCTTATGTCGATAGAACTCCGCTCGTTTCTTCCCCTTCAAATTATTCACATCAGTCCCATCAATTATCACTTCCCCACTCGTCGCCGGCTCCATACCACCAATGATGTTCAGTAATGTCGATTTACCAGCCCCACTCACTCCCTTGAGCATCACGAAGGACTTTTGTTCGATTTGTACATTCACATCAGAAAAAATCAAATTCTGACCCTTTTTGTCATAAGATTTAGCAATGTTTTTTAACTCAATCATTATCATATCTCTAGTATAGCACTATTTTTGCATCCCATGGTGAGGTAAATTTAGCTTATTTTCCCTAAAAAACTCTTTACAATCTCCAACATACTATGGTATAATTAGGAAAACGCCACTATCTTTGGCGCAATATAAATTAAATTTGTGAGAAATATATTCCATGAAGAAATTCACCAAAAATCTTCTACAAATCATTACCGGAATTGTTACCGTAGCCACGCTTTTTGCTGGCAAAGTCGCCATGGCTCTGTCCGCTCAAGAAGGCGCTGAAGCCGCTCGCGCTGACGGCATGCCGGCTGATCTCGTTGGTCCAGAGGGTGTTTTTAACAAAATCACCAGCACTGTCCTCTACGCTGTCGGTATCGTCTCAGTTGTGATGTTGATTTACGGCGGTTTACGCTACGTCATGAGTGGCGGCGACAGCAAAAAAGTCACCGACGCCAAAAACACCATTCTCTACGCTATCATTGGTTTGATTATCGCCGTACTTTCTTATGCCATCGTCCACTTCGTGCTTCAAGCCATCGACACCAACCTCGGTGACGGCAACGAATCCACCGAAGCCATCATGCTAATGACCGGACTATTCCGCTAAATTTTGATGTCAATCGACCATAGTTCACCACAACCTCAGGCTAGTCCTGAGGTTGTTCTTAAGCAAACCGCAACGACGCCACCACTTGATTCAGAAATCCTGCTGATCGACAAACCGAGCGGCATGAGTTCTTTTGGTGTAGTTGCTCGTGTCCGCCGCAAACTTTCCGAACAGGTCGGCCACAAGGTTAAAGTCGGTCATACTGGTACACTAGACCCTTTTGCCACTGGCCTACTTGTCCTACTCATTGGCAAAGGCACCAAGCGTGCCAATGAATTTCTTAAACTCGACAAAGAATACCTTGCCACCATTCACCTTGGCGCCACTTCTACTACTGGCGACCCAGAAGGAGAAATCACCGCACAAACCCTTACACATATCCCAGACCTTAACGCCGTCACCTCCGTGGTAAATTCTTTTCTTGGCGAAATCGAGCAAACCGTCCCCGAATTTTCTGCCATCAAAATCAACGGAGAGCGCGCCTACAAGCTCGCTCGCGCCGGCAAACCAGTCGAAATGCCTCGTCGCACCGTCACAATTTACGAATTACAAGTCCTCGATTACGCCTGGCCAGAACTAAAAATTCGTTGCAAGGTCTCTAGCGGCACCTACATTCGCACCCTCGGAGAGGACATTGGCAAACAGCTCGGCACTGGAGCGTATCTCACTGCTCTTCGCCGCACTCAGGTCGGCACGTTTCGCATCGAAAACGCCACGAAACTTGATGATTTCATGGCGTCTCAGTAGTCAATAAGGGTTTTTAGTTCACTAGTTCTGGCGGAATTTGCACTTGCGGTAAAACCGGTGGCATCATATCCGCGCTCACTTCTGGTGCTGGTGGAGGAGGCAAAACCACAGCTGGATTAGCCGCTAGCTCACCGGCTGGCTCACCTGGTGTCGCCGCCATTGCTGGATTAGCCACCGGTGCATTTGGCATCGGCGCAGCTCCATTTGGCATCGGCACGGTCGTATTCGGCATCGGAACAGTCATATTCGACGCCGGTGCAGACGCATCTGGCGTCTGGTCACCTACACTTACGACTGGAGCACCAGCTGGCATAGCACTATTAATATTTGGGATAATTCCAGCGTTCTCAGCTGCCGTAAGTCCTGGCTCAGTCAAAGCCTGTTCAAGCATCGCCGCATAGTCCTTCGGACCTTCTACTGCCGGCGCTGACGCAGCCGCTGGTTGCGGATTAGTCATATTCACTGGTTGTACGGTTGGTAACGCTACCTCTGGAGTCGGTGATACTGGTCCAGTCACTGGTGGCACCGGTCCAATCGTGGCCCCCGACACTGGTTCTACACCAATTCCGGTTGCCCCAACCGCTGCCGCACTCGCTACCGCATTGTTCACAGCACTACTAAGAGCACCATCCACCGAAGTCGAAGACGCATCCGGAGCATTACTCAAACCAGCATCTACTTGCGCCATTGCCGCTGATTGCTCAAGCGGCGTCGTTGGTACATCGGTCGGCACTACCGTTTCGGCTAAATCAGGCACATCGGCACTATTATTGCCATAATCTTGTCCCACTAGTAGACTAGATTCATTTTCTGGAGTAGAAACTGACTCTTCCGGCTCAGGTTCTGGCACAGTGTTTCCATCCGGATTATTATTCATCACGTGCGCCGCAATCAACTGCTGATCCGCACCCATTGACATTAATTTCGAAGCTAGCTGCATGGTTTCTGAAGTCGTGCGACCATTCGAAAATCTTTCGGTTGATGCCACGATTCCAGTGAGCAGCGCCGTCGCCACTTCCTTATCAAGCGGTTCATCCGGACTATCTTGCAGAGCAAAAATCAATTTCGTCACCATCTCCGATACCGAGCTAACACCTGGATCGCTCCACTCGATTTCGGCAAATTTACCCGGAGCATCGCAAGTGATATCGACCGTGGTTGCGTCATGCATAATTCGACCGTGTTCACTCAGCGCCTCATCCAAATCATCTGCGGTCGGCACGCCGAGCGCCAACACCAAATCCACGTTAAAATCACCGTGCGAAAATTCCAAATCTTCTTCAGACAAAACCGTCTTGTATGGTGTAATATAAACTTTAACAAAATCACCATCCAACTTATAGCGCAAATGATCAGCTTTGTCCTTACTAAGGGCGATGATAAAATCTTGCAAACTATCCGTGTTCGCTTCAAAAGTACCTTCTGGCTGGAGAAACTTCAAAGAATCCGGCGCTTGACCAGAATAAATCGCCGTGGCGTGTTTCTGCAGACCATCCAGAAACATCGTCAGACCAATCGCCGCCGCAAGTTCATCAACCGATGGATCACGCGAGAGCGCTACCAAGATATTCTCTGAGTCACGAATCTTACCGGCAATGCGTTTTACATAATCATTCGATGGCAAACCAACCGCTTTTGGCCGAGGAACATTGCTCGATTTATTCGTTGGTTTACTCGCTTTAGACGCCGTAGACTTTGGCGCAGTAGGAGCTGGTTTTGGTGTAGCTGCATTACCAGCAATATTAGTATTGCTAACGGAATTGACATTACCAGCGGAATTCGTATTCCCAGCAGCACTAGTAGTCGCAGAATTACCTGGAATCGGAGGAAGCGCACTTTCGGCTGCCGCAGCTGCCTTCTCGGCCTGTGCCGAAGCTAAATCTGCCGCACTCGGTGTGGTTCCAGAAAAAGTATTATTTTGTGTGTTTGTGTTTTGGTCTTGCATAAGATTCGCCTTTATACCTCCATATTAGCACAAACGGTTTGAAAAATCAATAGGAAATTCTAAATTTTCTCCAGAGCCTTCTTCACTCGCTCGATGTCTGCTTCACGAGTCGCATAGCTCAAACTAAATCTCACCAACGGTGGATATTTCATTACTTTGTCAAGATAATAGTGTGCACAGAAATAACCTGTGCGCGCCATGATTCCCTGTTTGCCCAACGCTCCGCCAATTAAATGCGAATCAAGCCCTTCCACATAGAAACTCATGGTTGGATTTGGCTCGTGATTGACTAGGTGAACCTTCTCTTTACCACTCAAGAACTCGTACAACTCATTCATGCAGTTATCTAGGCGTTTCTTATCTTCTTTAGTGCGTTTATCAAGCCAAGTTACCGCCTCACCATAAGCACAAATTTCACCCCAAGCCTGCAGGCCAGCCTCAAACACCGTATGCACATGCTCAGCGTTACCCCCTGCACTTAATAAATAGCGGTCCTTGAACACATCGTCCACCATACCACCCCCGACGAACTGCATGGTTAACTTTGGTACCAAATCTCGTCTCACTACCATCACGCCTAGCGACGGGCCATACATTTTGTGCGCTGAGAAACAAATCGCATCTGCCTCAGTTTTTTCTAGCATCTCGTGCGCGTGTGCCATTGCTTGTGCAGCGTCGATAATGATAATCCCACCGTCCTTATGAACCTTCTTAATTAACTCCGCCATATTAGTCAACCGGCGCCCGTCAAAGTTCGCCGCGCAGTTCACTACTACAACCGCACCACGGAAGTCTTCACCGGCTATCTTAAGCGCACCATCCTCTTCGCGTTCTAGTACCACGCGTGGCACATCGAGGCGCTTACTCATCGCCATCGTAGCCAGAAATGGCGAGTTATGCTCAATCTCACTAGTCACAACTTTTTTAACTTGCTTAGCATCAATCTCGTTCAGTAGTAGATTAATTCCGTAAGTTGTATTCAGGGTAAAACTAACAAAATATTCTTTCGACTTTAACTTAAGAAACTTCAGCGTCTTCTTGCGCGCATCTTCTACTAGAGCGTCCGTCTGCTCACCCCAAGGATATTTCACTCGCTCACCACAAGAATTATGTTTGTAATAATAATCTTCTAGGGCATCCACCACGCATTTCGGTCGGAGACTCTGACAAGCCGCATCCAAATAAACCGATTTTTCTGATAAATAGTCAAAATCTTTCATATGTATATATTATACCACCTATCCATGAATCTCAATTGACACCTTAAACTTACTCGGTTTGTTCTCCTCTAGGACAACACCTTGATGCGCAATCAAATAGCTACGCCCCACCATCTTGTAGTTAAGGTTGCCATCTTCATCGTCTTGCACTACTAATGCTGCCCCATCACTGAGTGCATAAATCGGCAACTCAGTGCGTTTAGATTCCTCAATTACGCTTTCGCGCGTCATATTCTCATACCAACCGTAATGTGGCAAAAACTCTAGCGGCACCAAGTTCAAAAACTCTTCGGTATCACGGTCCTCACCATAAACTTCTTCTTGGTAAACCTCTGATTCCTTATGCGCGAGCACGCAAGAACCAGCCGAACTACCCACCCAAACTTTTTCCCTGAGTAGTCTCCGCATTTTCTTACTAAAACCAGTCTTATCAAAGACGTTTTTCAGATAATCCGTATTGCCACCAAAGCAGAAAATCACATCCGCAAGTTCTAGCCGCGCCATCGCGCTACTCAAATCTTGCGATTGTAAATCAACAAACTCCAGCCCTCCCGAAAAATGCTCACTTAACTGCGTCAACGCCTCGGCAAACCACCGGTGATCGCCCGGCTCCCCCTTGATTGCCTCATTGATAATCGCAAAATTAATCTTTTTCTTTTTCTTACCAACTAATTCCACTAATGCATTCACAATTGCTGTATTTGTAAAACCACTCGACGCCATCAACAACTTCATACTCATTCCTCCGATTAACTTGCTATTACCCTAATCATAACATGTTTTTGGCAAAACTTGCCAAGAAGATTTTACAAAAACGCGAGTTACTTAACATTTCACTAAGTAACTCGCGTTTTAGGCTAAAACTCCCCTGTTATTCTTAGTAACAAACTACCTCGTCCAAAATTTTCGTGCAATCTCCGCTGTCGTCATAATGTTTTTCATAATTCTCGGTAATCACCTCTCTGAGACTATCAAACGTAGCGTTCATTTCACGATAACTCGTACCGTCGAGAAAAGGTAACTCCATGGATTTTGGTAAATTTTCGCGTTCCCACTGTTTCAACTCATTATCCATTTTATTAGCTTCTTCACGAAGCGTCATACGGCGTCGTTCCCTAGTGTCCAAGCCTTCATATCCTAACACCTTTTGCCACCAAGTCAACTTCTTAGTCAGCCATTCCTCACCATAAGCTTTCAGGCCAGCGTTACCGGAATTAATTAAAATATTAGCAATATCACGATAAGTCTGCTCGGATTTTTCACTGGTCTTCAAATGACGTGATTCGTAATTTGCCAGAACAAACTGGTGCATAGTTGCGTACAAATCAGTTATTTGCGTTAGCTCGTCTTTGTTAGGCGCTAACGCCATTAGTTGCGTGCGAAACTCATCGTATTTTGCTTTTACGTCCGGCACCTTTGCTACTCCTTCACTAGAGCCTAGCTCGCCAATCATCTCATCCGCATTCATCGTGGTTTCGTTACATTTCTTGATAGCCTCTTCGTATCTCGCAGCATCAGCCGTCACATTCTGCACATAGTCCACCATATCTCGACAGTTGCTACTAGCCGAAATTCTGCTCAAATTCCTCTCGACCGTTTTTGCCGCACGATAGCTCGAACCATAGTCAATTCCAGCGCCAAATCCAAAGCCCGACCCTCCGTTCGACTGGGTAAAAGCCACCGCACCCACGCCAATCGCTGCCACACCTAACACTGCCCCACCAGCAATCAGCCAAATTTTCTTAGATTTCTTAGGTGACATATTTGCACCAGTATTCATGGCTGGCGGCGTCGTCACTAGCATGCCAGAATTATTGGCTAGCGGAGCCTGACCTGTCGTCATGCCTTGATTAAAATTCTGTTGATTATCCACGATTTTGCCCCATTTTACCATTATTATTAGAAAATCCCTCACCATTCATGTTAGGATTTGAGTTGTTCATTTGATTACCAGATTGGTTACCAAACTGATTACCGGATTGATTCGTGCCAAAATTTTGCCCACCCATATTAGGATTACCCATATTACCGTTCCCCATATTCTGGTTCCCCATGCTCTGATTAAAGGGCTGCGCCACGGTATAACCACGTCGTGCCAAAGCCGCATCTCCAGCCGTCAAAATTTGAATTCCCTCCACGAATCCCCAAACTTCACTGGCAGCTATCGCTAACCAACCAGCCGAGCTCAGCAGCGTCAGTAGCCACTCCATCGAGAGCAGGGTTCGCCACGACATTGCCGTCGGCAAAATTCCCCCAGCCAGCACCGACAACCCTAGCCCAACACCAAAAATTATCACGTGCAACTGACCCTTTTTCTTGTCGCCCAGATACCAGTTGTGCGCGCCCACACCACCTAAGAAAATCCCTAACAGCCCGGCCGTGGTTGCAGATTTTACGTTACTATTCATACTACCTCCTAGTAATTGTTTAATATCAACCCACCTGCCAACAAAAAGGGCACCGCGAGGTGCATCACTCTTATCAGCAGCCGAGGCTTGCGCTAACGACTTCTAAGGGGACTCACGATGCCCTGTCAAGTCATTAGAACAACCCAAACAAGGCTGCCGATTCGATAAAAGTGATGCACTCTAATTATAGCATAAAAAATCTTCTTTCTCACCAAAATTTTCTTAAATCTCGCTAAACTCACAAAAATCCATAGTGCGCCAGGCATTTTTAACCTAACCTCGCCGAACACCAAGTAGTCAACAGTCCAAACTATCACCTGTGTTATAATCTAATTATGAAAATAGTTTTCCCCGAATACCATAACGATATTATTAAAACCGCGCTTGCCACTTATCAAAACCGCATCGCTAAGCATGAGGTCAGTTCGCTCGACCAGCAGCCACTTGACCTTATCGAACCAATCGAGGCCGCTAATCTAGAAACAGCCTGCGCGCTCATCAAATCCGGCGCTGCCGAAACCATGATTGCCGGCATCGATTATTCATCTCGCGATGTCATCTTGGCCTGCCGCGATCAGTTCGGCATGGGAAATTTTGCCGCTGACCTCGGCCTCAGCAACCCTGCTCTTGCACCAAAAACTTTCGGCGTGCCGATTTCTACCACCCCATATACAACTTTTTCAGGCCTCGCAGTTATGCAATCAACCCCAACAAAAAATTTCGCTGATACCGAGTCGACTTCGACCAATAACCTGACCGATGAACAATCACCTCAAGTAGATAAAACTGCACCAAAAACTTATTTACTATCTGACATGGCCGCCTGCAAGCACCCCACCGTCACACAAATGACCGAAATCATCGAACAGACCTACGCTTCAGCTCGCCATATTCTAGCCGACGAACCACGAATCGCGCTACTTTCCTTCTCCACTAATGGTAGCGGTGGCAAAGATCCTTCCATCGACCTCTGGCGCGAAGTCCTAGCGGATTTCCAGAACAATCACGCCGACATTAAAATCGACGGTGAAATGCAACTCGACGCCGCCATTAACCCAGCCGTCGGACAGAAAAAATTCCCTAATTCCGCCGTCGCTGGTAACGCCAACGTCCTCATCGCACCGGACCTCAATTCTGGTAATCTATTATATAAATGTTTCGAGCAAATCGCCGGCTACACCGTTGCTGGCCCGATTTTGCAAGGTTTCAATCTCGCCGTCTCTGACCTTTCGCGCGGTAGCACGGTTGCGGACGTCATGCTAACTATCGAAGTCATCACTAGACTAGCCAAAGCTCGTAGCGCCATCAGCTAATCATTCTCACCAGAATAAGCTACGAAATAATCTAAAAACAAGCAATAGAAAAACCGAGACGATCTTCTGTCCCGGTTTTTTATTGGATGATAAAAAGTTACACTCTCATTTGAGAGCAAATAGTTTCTCGCTCGTTGATTCTTTACCTTAAGTATCTCATACAACTATAAACATAAAAATTTTATAAAGGTCCTCGCTATCTTCCAGTCAAATATACTTTATACTTCCGTCTTTTCGAGGCCCCAGTTCCATTGCCCTGGGGCCAACTACCAGCAATGTAACAAATATTACCGTTGCGATTTTCATCGCATTTCCAGGTTACATGAATAAAATGTTTGACATCCTCCCTGACTGCCACTCGATTCGTCGTACTCAATCTTACCGGATGCCCTACGTCAGCACGGCCCGTCTCAGGCACCGTACCAGTTGCACCAGACTATCGTTGCATCGGATCCACTATGCCTGTCCTTTGGTTGCAACCAGTTAACTGACGAAATAGCAAATGCCAATCCCACGCTTCATGTGGTGCACAAGAGGAATTAACTTGCGCTTCTGTCTACAACCGTAGGATTGATTCCAGAGGAATAGCCCTCCTAGCACGCCCAAAGGAAACAGCTCACGAGTAATACCGTCATCACGATATGATTTGTGCAGCGCCCTATCGGGAACCGCGGCCACAATAAGCTGTGCACCGTCCCGAACTGCTACCATATACTGCGGCTCACCCGACTGTTTTCCATTCAACACGCCTAAACGTGTTATCCAAGGTTGACTACTCAAACATAGAATCACCGAAACCACATAAATGCATAATCTTTCGAAGAAATTTGGCGTCCTTCTCACTTTCTCACCCCCTCTCCGACTAGCGCACTATCATTAATAGTCACGCCGCAAATCTCAAACACTACAAGTGTCTACATTGGATTATGGCTGCTTGCCACCTGCGTCACCAATTGTGTACCATAGCATCGAGACGACTCCAGTTACAACCAAACAGCGGTTTATCACGGCTATGTCTTTTCACATTTACCTCCTTCCTGCTCACAAATCTCAGCATCTTGCCTCTCGCAAAACCCTGAGACAACCCAGAAAGTCCCCACCAAGTAAAAAATCTCGTAGAAACTATCTGTTAAGTTACACTCATTGGATGCAGACCCATTAATCACTTTGGCTTAAAGGCCAACGACTAGTCCTCCGCTCCAATACTCACTATTGTATCTCAATTCCTGACGTGGGTCAAGCAAATTTAACAAAAAGAATAACGCCAGACTTACAGCCTAGCGTTTTCTCGAAGAAAGTTCGTTCGTGTAACACTGCTCCACCCCTCACGGTGGTTTTGGTTACGGAGGGGTGTCTGTGCACCCCTCCAGATACCCATCTCTTCACTCTTCGTAGCAGTGAGGCTCCGCGTGATTCCAGACATTAGCGCGGATACCTCAACCGATACACATTTTGCGGCTACTTGCCGCGATTACAAAACGCATACATATTTTGCGGCCACCTGCCGCGGTTACAAAATACCCGATTCTCTGCCTTCTTAATCGCCGATATTTGTAACACGAGGATCCGCGCCTGCCACTCCTGCAGCACACAACGCCATCATATTCCGGGAAATCGCCATTTCTTCGGTATTGATCATACTCTGCACGAATGAAAATCCACTTCCACGAATATTCACACTTCTGGGTTTCATCTAAGGTGCTCCTCCTTTCTCGCTTTTCAGCGGAATAACTGCAGATAAATCTTCACGATCGGCTCAGTCAAATTCCACCAGTTGGAATCTGCACCGAACTGGACTGAGCCAACGACACAAACATGCGGTTTTCTGTTTTGCCCTAACGAATAGTTCAAACTCATAACTCACGGCGCCCTTCACCCTTGATCATCGCCACAAACTACATCAAATCCTGCATACCAGGTCAAAGACATAAGAGGGCTCGACGATGGCTAGCGTACAGCCGAACTTGCGTCCAGATCGCCACTAGCGGATGAATTTTCGAAGATTTAACTTACAGCCACGCCTAACTTTCAAGCAAACAGCGTCCCTACGGAATCACCACTCGCCCTAATTGCTAAGCATGTTATTTATTTTACGCCTCACCTCACGATAAGTCAAGCAACTTAATAAAAATCCCCAATTACCCCATATCACATCAATCACCCCAAATCACCCCAAATCGCTCTGCGCTCAACAGAGCCAAACCACACAAGTTTTTAGCAATCTCTTGGCAGAATTATTTAATCGGTGTACGTGGCATGATGTCCAAATCGTACGGATCCACCGGCTTCACCCCTGAAAGAATTTCATAATACGCTGCCGCCCCAACCATCGCCGCATTGTCACCAGCGTATTTTAGCTCCGGATAATATACTGCCACGTTATTGCGCTCTCCGAATTCGAACGCTCGTTCCCTCAACTCCTGATTGGCGCTGACACCACCGGCTAGTACAACCGATTTAACATCCGGATGTAGTTCCAAAGCTTGCTGCAACTTGCGCAGCAAAATCTCCACCACCGTCTGTTGAAAACTCGCCGCAAAATTCGCGCGCTGCTCATCCGTCAATTTCTCCGCCAACTCAAACGACGGCGTAGTAATCGGCAAACCGAGTAAATTTTGCACCGCCCTGAGTACCGCAGTTTTCAACCCCGAAAAAGAAAAATCCAAACCCTCCACCTGCGGAATCGGCAAATGGTACGGATTGTGCATGTCCGAATAATTCGGTTTGTTTACACCTGAATAATTCCCTGTTTCAGTCAGCGAAAGTGCCGCCGCCGTAATCGCCGGCCCCCCTGGATACGGCAGCCCCAGCACCTTGGCCACCTTGTCAAAACATTCCCCCACCGCATCATCACGCGTCGTGCCAATAATTTCAAACTCATTATGCGCTCGCATATAAATAATCTGCGTATGCCCACCACTCACCACCAAAGCGAGTAGCGGAAACTCTGGGAGAGTCGATTCTAAATCTCCATGCGAAGGCATATCTACGTAATCGGTTGAAGCCTTATCTGTAACTACTGAACTTTTCGAGGAACTCTCGGAGGCTGCTGCCGAGAGCGTAGGGTGCTTCGCACCTGTGAAGACAGGTTGCGAAGACACCCGGTCCGAGAAAAATTTAGGAGTTGCAGGTAAGTCTTCTAGCCAGTTAGAATAAATATGGCTTTTCAAATGATGAACTGCATACAACGGCTTCTGCCACAAAATCGCCAGCATCCGCGCCGTCAAGGTACCAATCAGCAGCGACCCCAATAATCCCGGCGCAAAAGTCACCGCAATCACGTCAATATCATCTTTCGTACAGTTAGCATCCGTGAGCGCCTTGTGTACCACCGGCAAAATCGCCTCAAGATGCGACCTCGCCGCCACCTCTGGAATCACCCCTCCGTATTCCGCAAAAATATCAATTTGCGACACCACAACATTACTCAAAATCCGCGGTCGCGGTTCCCTTCCCTCAAGAATCGCGCAGGCCGTCTCATCACAAGAACTCTCAATCGCCAAAATTTTCATACCACTATCATACCACATTTTCACAAAAAAGTTAAATCACTACCGCAGCGCTCTACCTCCATAAGCATAGCACCCCAAAACACAAGGCTATACAGGCCCACTAATCTCATTCTAGTATGTATTAACGCTTATGTCAAATCAAACTTTCTCCAAACCGCTTCTGTCTCGTCCATTTTCGCCTATTTCACCAAATCCAACCCAAATCCACTCTCAACCACCTCGCCAAACGTGCTATAATCAAAGTATGAAACAGCATTTTTTGCAGTCGCCAACCTGGGAGGCGTACGAACAACTCGAAGGCAACCAAACTTTTCGTCTGAAAGGTCAAGATTATGAAGCAATGGCCGTGCTCAAATCCACCCCTGTTGGCAACTATCTTTTTTGCCCCTACGGGCCAAGTGTCGACTCTGATAGCAGTCTCAAACATGCCATAGATGCGCTCAAATCTCTGGCTAGAGAGCAAAAAGCCTTTTTCATTCGCATCGAACCAACTCTATCAACGGCAAAAATCACCGACCTCGGTCTGAAAAAATCCCACGATCTCGATCCAGCCCACACTTGGATGCTCGACCTCGACGCGAGCGAAGATGAGCTGCTGGGCAACATGGAAAGCCGCAAAGTTCGCTACTGGCGAAACAGTAGCAAAAAAGGTATTTCCCTCCGCCAGTCCACGAACCCTGACGACATCACGATTCTTTCGCGTCTGCTCGAACAACTTGGCGACAAGGATAATTTCATTCCCCAGAACGAGAATCACTTGCGTAATCAGCTAAAATCTGGTTTTGCTACTCTGTATATTGCAGAAATCGATTCAGGACCTACAGAGAACAAATCAGAAAATAAAGAAAATAAATCAGAGGTTAAAGAAGATAAATCGGAAGCTACCAGAAAAAAGCTAGAAGCTAAAACGACTAATTCAGAAACTACCAACGAAAAAATTGAAATTAAAGAAACTAAAAAACCAATTGCTGCCGCCCTGATTTATGACTATGGTGACACGAGATTCTACGCGCACGCAGCGGCCGATGGCGAATACCGCAAACTCGTTCCTGGTACGGTCATTCTCATTCAAATGATTCTAGACGCCAAAAAATCTGGCAAAAAGCACTATGATTTCTGGGGTATGACCACTTCTAACGACCCAAAACACCCTTGGTATGGCTTCACCCAGTATAAAAAATCTTTCGGTGGCTACCAAGTTGACTACGCCGGCACTTGGGATCTTCCCCTCAATAAAGCCAAATATCTTCTCTATAATTGCATTCGTAAAATTAATCGATTGGTGAGAAAAATAAAGCATTAAGCACAACCCATTATTTTTCAAAAAACACTAAGCCACTAAGCATAGTTCGTATTTTCTAGAATAATAAAAGACTAAGCGAAGTCCATACTTTTTTGAGACTAAAGACTTGGCCAAGCGGCCCGGAGCGATTTCAGAAAATTAGGAGCAAGCACCTTACTCCTGCAAACAGCGGAGAGAGAAACCGTAGTAACGAGTATCTGGTCCATACGATGGGTGTACATATGAGAAAAAGAAATAAAGGAAGTATCCAACGGTGTAGATTCCGCCACTTTTGGACCAGAAATGGCCATCAAAATTTGCACTTCTTAGAAATCCACTACTCATACTAATATGGCCGCTGCGCGCAAATTTAACTTAGCACTTCGCTAAGTTAAATTTTTTCATTCCCTAATTCCCCTCTATATTTTATGTAAAAACAATTGAATAAGCACGTTAATCGATTTCATCATTCTCTACTTCAACACTTTACTTTACGAAAAAGCACACACCAAAAACAGCCATTCGCCCCTTAAAAGACCAGAAAACCCACCGTGACCAGCAATACCAAACACTCAGCACGTCTACTTCAAACTCTCCATTACGCCAACATTTACCGCTGGCCACCTCTGTTCACCTAGTCTCCACCAAAACGTCAAATCTAACCATAATTACACAAAATTTAGGTTCAAAAGTGTGAAAAATTTTGACAAATAAACACAAGTGCTACATTCTGCTTGTGATAATTGTGATTTTATTCCTAAACCTTCTTACGAAAGCCTGGATTCCGAATTACCGCCCACGCTCCTGAATTCGTTACCTCCATTATAGCACAACCATTTTTAATCCACAAGCACTTTCCCACCGGAGACAATAGAGAAGAATAATTAATAAATAACAATAAGAATTATAAAAGGGAATCAAAACTTTTTGCACGTTGCATCTTACTCCCGCAAACAGCGGAGAGAGAAACCACGGTAACGAGTGCTCGGTCCATATAACGAATACACATCTGAAACAGAAAGGCTAAGACTATAAGCATTAGTAGGACTAACACAACTATGCGCCCAATAATAACTCGAAATACCCACGCGCCTCGTAGATAAAGCGCTTATGTTTGCCTCGCCGCTGCGCACGATTTTTGGCGTTTTGCCGTACTCCTGCAAACAGCGGAGAGAGAAACCGAAGTGACGAGAAACTGAACCGTCAGATGAATCCACTCTTGAAGCCCAATTGCGCAAATAATAAGCACGATCAAATGAAGCTCCAGTAAAAGACCAACTGTAAAGCGTCATGGCACCATCATCTAAGAATCCAGCATGCATATTAGTATAGCCGCTGCGCAAAAGCCACAATTTTAGTTCTACTAATCCGATTATCTTAACCTATCGTTTTTCAAAAAACAATAAGACATTTTTTATAACTCCACCTCTGTTATAGCTGTTTTACTGACCTCACGTTTTTGCAAAAAAGATAACACATTAAAACCCTTACAAAACCCAAAAATTTCGTGCGCAGCGGCTTCCTTAATATAAACCGAGACTTTCTGGGAGGTTTAGGGCATAACTTATATTATTGGTCTGACAGTGGTTCTGCTAAATTTGACGCCTACTTATTGCATACTGCTGGCAACGTATATCCGTCACATGGTCCTTTGGCTCGTTACTGCGGTTTCTCTTTCCGTTGTTTGCAGGAGTACAGCATTTTCGTGCGCAGCGGCGGCGCCGTCATAAGCCTCGGTTTCTTGAGGCTCGCAGGCATCGTTGGCTACTATTGGTCGCGTAGCGGAGTTGTATCTACTCGTGCGTACACCCTCGACTTCTCTGCCTCTGAGGTGTACCCGTCGAGCGGCCCGTACAATCGTTACTCCGGTTTCTCTCCGCTGTTTGCAGGAGTAGGGAACTTCGTGCGCAGCGGCAATCCTAATATGGGCAATGGTTTTCTGCGCGCCTCAGGTTTAACAGCCTACTATTGGTCCCATAGTGGCGAAACGTCTACTGCCACCTACATCCTCTCTTTTAACGACTTTACGACGACCCCATTAGCTAAACCAAACGGTCGTTTCTACGGTTTCTCTCTCCGCTGTTTGCAGGAATAGGGAAAATTCAAAAAAATGGATTACAAAAATCATAAGAAAAATTACCAACAATTTCTACAAAAATACCCACCCACCAAAACTTTATTACTCACAAAATCAGCGCCGGGTTTTACCCCAGCGCCAAATGCTACGTTTGAATCTTGAATTTCACCTTCAGGAAATATCCTGCCGGAATTCCCGAATCCAAACTAAAGTACCCAACTTCAGCACCTTCCGTGCCAAAGAATGTGTCATGATCCAATGTCATCCCATCCGTCAAACCATCCGATTCAATCATCAGAGAATCAGCCGCCAGCCGCAAGAAAACTTGCTCTTCACTGGCACCAAACAGCTCCACAAAATCAACCGCGCTCTTGGTCGTACCGTTTGCAGAGCTAATCTCCACCGTAATACAACCACTCTGTTTGGGCATTAACGAATCCGGATAGGCAGCCTTAACCTTGACGTCCTGCAAAGTTTTGTCGCATTGCAGTGGTGAATGTTCCAAGCATAGCGATGCGTCATTACGAATAAAAATTTCCACATCGTATGTCTTGTTCGGCTCGATACCGCACATTTCTTCGTGACCAAAAACCGCTTTTTCGTCTTCTTCGCAGAAAATCGTCACAAAATGCCGCTCGCTTCCTTCGACAAACCTCGTATACTCGTTATCGCGGATATTGACATTATCAACCGCCGCATTTAGTAACGGATAGTCCGGACGCGTATGCGCATCCACCGTTTCACGCGCCGAAGCCACATACTGGTCCTGCACGGCTTCGTTATCAGCATATTCGCCACGCGCCAACACTGTTACAGGGGTCAGGAGCAAGCAACCGCTCATCACCAGACCAACAATTTTCTTATGCATAACATACATACCCTCCTTGGCGTTTTACGCCTCTGTATATTTGGCCGAATCCCTCGACCAAGCACCATGCACAACAAAAAACATGCCATGCATCATCCCATAGTTTAGCACACAGCGTATAAAAAAGCAAGGCTATCATTTTTGCAAAAATCCGCTTGCGGTTTGCAAAATTGTGCTATAATAGAAATGCTAAATAGGACAATTTGTTTTTGGTAAAGAAACTATTACATGTAGTGAAAGAATCTAATGCGGTTATCTACGCAATTTACTTTGACTCATGTAATAGTTCAGAGAAATTGTCCTGTTTAGCGACTAGTAGATAGCCGCATTTTTTATAGTAGGACAATCGCATCGATGCTATACGTAGCGAGCACAAAATGTGGCTATCTCCTTGAACTATCATAATTCACTCTGAGGAGGTACAAGTGAAAACCAAACATTGTGTCGGCATCAAACGACCTAATTTGCCGCGCTCAACCAAAATCACCAATTACATCGGTCTCGTCGCCCTAGGCGGACTCGCTGTACTCGGTCTCACAGCTCTTGCCCCAACCATCAGTCATGATGCTCACGCCGAACCCCTAACCGCCGATCTTTCTACTAAGACCACGGCTAATCTCTACTCCATGCTTTCGATTGCTTTATCTAATAATATTGATATTGACATTACGCCTAAGTCCACTGGCGCTATTGGTGTTGGTAAAGCTAGACTTAACGTTACTACTAATAACATCACTGGCTATTCTATTTATCTCTCCACCGTTGACGAATCTAACAGTCTCAACGCCATTGATAATGAAGCTGGCTTCACTGGAGCGGAAGGAGCTACCTACGCCATCAATGCTCTCGAAGGCACTACTACCTATAACCAATATCTCTCCAACCAAGCTAATCTCAACACTTGGGGCTATGCATTAACTAGTGTTGATGCCGGTACTGACGATACTGTCTATACTGGTCTAGATAATGCTAAAGGTGATAATATCTACTATACTAAAAGCACTACTAGCAATGATTCTTACGACCTTAATATTGCTGTAGCAGTGGATGCCAGTCTCCCAGCTGGTGGCTATCGTAACGGTATTGTAGTTTCTGCTGTAGCTAACCCGATTAGCATTTCTGGCTTCAAGAGTATTTATTATATGCAAGAAATGACCCCAGAAATCTGTGCCGAAGCTAAAGAGCATGAAGAAGGCCAACTGGTCGATAAACGTGACCACAAAATCTATTGGGTGGGGAAACTAAAAGACGGTAATTGCTGGATGACCCAGAACCTCGACCTCGATCTCTCTACCGATGTGGCCCTCACGCCAGAAGATACTAATGTGACAGCAGCTTGGACACCGGAGGTGAGTACTAGCACTGAAATTTATCAGGTGCAGAATCCGGACAACTCTCGTCAAACACCTCAGAACTCATATGACCCAGGCGCCTACGTTTACAAAGATTTTAGTCAAAAGACCGCCTGCGACACTTACGTTGGTCC
This sequence comes from uncultured Candidatus Saccharibacteria bacterium, assembly GCA_964397215.1. Classification (GTDB taxonomy): domain Bacteria; phylum Patescibacteriota; class Saccharimonadia; order Saccharimonadales; family Saccharimonadaceae; genus Nanosyncoccus. The sequence continues at coordinate 48,830 of CAYNHE010000002.1, read as the reverse complement.
TAGCGAATGCCACGCGGTATTTACCGACGTTTCTGATTACCATCCAGGCTTTGTCGCTACTGACACCACTACAGTTGATCCGGCCACTAGCACCTACGATTCTCATTATCACATCGGCAACTACTATGAGCCAAACGCTTATTACGTGGGAAAATCCGACTTAACCGTTGCACAAGGCACCCTCAACGAAGACATTTGTCCAAAAAATTGGCGATTACCAAGTTCTGCCCTGGGCACAGGCGACTTAACCTTTCAGAACACCGAATGGTATAAGTTAGTGGCAGCCTACGGTTGGGATTCGGGCTACGAAAAGAATACAGAATGGGCAAATTTCTACTACACTCTCCTTAGCACCAGCAGCCAAAACATCGAGAAAAAACCGCTTTACCTTGCATTTTTTGGCACAGTGGAACCAACAAGTAGAACCGCATCAGCCAAAACTCGCCTCAAAGCAGGGAACAGCGCTAGATTCCCTGGCAACGGAAAATCCAGTACCGCCACCCCAACTATAATTCTAATTTCAGGCAAAAACCTATACCCAGGTTCTGCTGCTACAGAGTATATTTACGCTTCACCAGTCCGTTGTATCGCCAAATAAACCATAGCACAAAATCCAGAAATACCTTTACTGGAGTTAATCAAAAATGGGAGCGTCGTTTCAATATCGCTCCCATTTTTTAGTTCTTTTTACTCAATCACCGCCAACTCCTGTTTCAGGCGCTCAATGAGTTCGGTTTTTTCCTTAATGCCGTCTTGGGTTTGCCGTACCAGATGAGCCGGAGCCTTATCAACGTAATTTGGATTCATCATGCGCATGTTCAGCGCATCAAGTTCGCGACCGACTTTCAGGATGCGTTCCTCTAGCTCGTCACGATATTTTTTCACAATGTCAGCTTCAACATCCAGATACACCTCGTGATTCGCTAAGGCTAAGCGCAAACCTCTTGGCTGCCCTTCGGCAGAAATCACCGCTGGCACGCCAGCTAATTTTGCCACCAATAGTTGATTATCATCCACTACAGCATCATCGCCGAAAAGTAAGTTCCACTTACCACCCAAATCTTGCATCACCCGACGTGCCTCGCGCACCACATCAACAATCTGCTCAAAACGTTCAGCACTAATCACATCATATTCCAATCGATTTGGCCACTTAGACGTAATCAACATACCTTCTGTCCAACTGAGACTCTGCCAGATCGCTTCCGTCACAAACGGTGCAAACGGATGCAACATCTTGAGAATCATCTCAAGTGTCACCTTGAGGAGTGGCACATTCTTATAAATCTTCTGGCTCTCTAGGAACCAATCGGCGTATTTATCCCAAATCGTACTATAAAGAATCTCCACACACTCTGAAAAACGATAGCCAGCCATCGCATCCTCTAGCGACTCTTTGCAAGCTGTGAGTTCCCGACAAATCCAATCTTCGCCCATATGGTCAGTCGAATATGGCATTTCGCCACCGGTTTTCACAGCGTTTTCGTTGACAATCTCGGCGTTCATTTCGGATTGAATCGCCTGATATTCGGCCAAACCACCACCGCGACTTTCGTCCACCATGTTCTGCACCAAGCGCGACACATTCCACAACTTATTGCAAAGATTGCGTCCAGCCACCACCGAGTTCTCAGAGAAAGCTTGGTTCATACCGGCGCTACGACCACGCAGAATCCCCAGCCTAAACGCATCTGACCCATATTTAGTCACCAGTTCAATCGGATTAATCACGTTACCCTTAGATTTGGACATTTTTTGCCCATGCGCGTCCAAGACCAAACCATGCAGGTAAACTTCGCGAAATGGCACTTCACCGGTCACATAAATCCCCATCATAATCATCCGCGCCACCCAAGCGAACAGAATATCCGCCCCAGTTTCCATCACGTTCAGTGGATAGTATGGATTTTCTTTGCCCGGTGTCCAATCGGTACAAACAATCGGCCAGTGCGAACTCGAAAACCACGTGTCAAAGGTATCTTCGTCACGATAATAGGTGACGCCACCCACTTCAATCTTTGACAAATTGGTCCTAGTGTCAAAAATCCACTCCGGCGCATTCTCGGTTTCTGTCTGCCGAAATGCCGGGATTGGTATGCCCCATGGAATCTGTCGACTAATATTCCAATCTTTCAGACCTTTCAGATAATTAATCAATACCGATTTCTTACTCGCTGGGTAGAATTTAATCTCGTTGTTTTCCAGATGCTCAATCGCCATCTTGGCCAAACGTTCCACATCAATAAACCACTGCGCCTTAAGCATTGGCTCAATCACCGCACCACACTTATAACAATGCGCCACCGCGTGCTCAATCTTTTTCTCACCCCGGAGCAAGCCTTGTTCCTCAAGTGCTTTTAGCACCTTCTTGCGACATTCGGTAGTAGTTAGTCCAGCGTATTCCGCGCCAGCCGTTTCCAACATCAAACCATCTTCGCCAATCACCTGAATGCGTGGCAAATTATGTCGCTCGCCCACCTCAAAATCGTCAAAATCATGCGCCGGCGTAATCTTCACTGCACCCGTACCATACTCAGGGTCCGCATGTTCATCGGCAATAATCGGAATCTCTCGGTCAGTGAGCGGCAACTTGACCAAACCGCCAATCATCCACTTGTAACGTTCGTCTTCTGGATTCACCGCCACTGCCACGTCGCCAAACAACGTCTCTGGCCGCGTAGTCGAAACAATAATCTCATGCTGCAGAAAATCCGACGACGTATCTTGCATATCCTCTGGCGTACTGGCTACTTCGTACGCAATATCCCAGAGCGAACCCTTCTCGTTTTTGTGTTCGACCTCAATATCTGCAAAAGCCGTCTGGTGCTTAGTGCAATAATTCACCAATTTTTCGCCTCGGTAAATCATCCCGTCGTTCCACATTTTTTCAAAAGTCTGGTAAACCCGGCTCACCACATTCTCATCAAGGGTAAAAGTCAAATCTTTCCACGCGCAGCTAGCACCCAGCGAACGCACTTGCAACTCCATGTTGCCACGCTGTTCTTCAACAAAATCCCACACCCTAGCATAGAGCTCATCACGCGAATATTCAAAGCGCGTGTGACCTTGTTTTTCCAGATTACGCTCGTAAACCACCCAGGTCTCAAACCCGGCATGATCCGCACCCGGCACATACCATGCCGAACGCCCACGCAGACGATAATATCGCACCAGGGAATCTTCGATCGCAATTGTCAGGCCATGGCCAATGTGCAAATTACCGTTCGCATTAGGTGGCGGCATCACGATTGAATAAGTGTTCTCGGTGTCCGCCTCGTCGCTATTCGCCACAACTTTGCCCGGCTGAAAAGCACCCGAAGCCTCCCACTGCGCATAAATTTGTGGCTCAAACTCGCCCGGCTCGTAACTCTTAGAAAATTTCATCACAACTCCTATTTACCCTGGTTTTACCGCTCCGTCTAAACCAACAATCCGACGTCGCGTCCTCGCACCAGATTTTCCCAAACTATTCTCTTAATTATAGCACAAAGTATCCTCTCTTGTCGAACTAAAGTTGTTGGTCGATTAGCTCGATTTGGCGCTCCAGAAAATCAATGTCGCGATGAATATCCTCTAGCCGTTGCCAAGCTTGGCGTTTTTCAGTTTCTAGCATGGCCTTACGCTCCGGCAAAGTCGCGTCACCCTGCCGCGCGAGATTGGTATATTTGCTTAATTCGGACTTTTTTAGCCCAGCATTGCGCAAGCCGAGCATAATCCGCGCATGATTAAGCTGCGACTCGTCAAAAATGCGATGCCCCAACCGGTTGCGCCGAACACCCGGAATCAGCCCAGAATCCCACAAACGACGCATAACATTCTGGCTAGTGTGTAAACATTCGCTCGCCTCACGAATGGTATAAGTTTGAATATTCATAGCCTTATTATAGCATACTTCGCCCCTCACGTTTTTTGAAAAACGTAAAGGTGCTTTTAACGCTCTACCTCTGTTACAGTTGTTTCAATGACCTCACGTTTTTGCAAAAACATGAGGAGTAAAAATAGGTGGTTCTGTAGAATTATCATAGTGTTTGCGCAGCGGCCTAGTTGATGTGGATGCTGGTGCCTTGAGATTTGCAGGTATTCTTGGGCGTGATTGGTCGCTCAGCGGTGATACTTGTGTGGGCGCATATTATGTCGCTTTTGATGCTTTAGTAATCCACCCATCGGATGGTCCGAATCCTCGTTACGGCGGTTTCTCTCTCCGCTGTTTGCAGGAGTATGGACTTCGCTTAAACTTTTTCATTCTAGAATAGTACAAATTATATTCTTTTTTGAATAGAAAGCGTTATCATAGGAATATATCTTGGTAACTGGGTAGCGTCCCTTACGAGAAGCTCTCGGAGGCTGCTGCCGAGAGCGCAGGGCGCGGCACGCCCGTAAAGACGGGCCGTGACGACGCCCGGTTCGAGGAAGGGATGCTACCCAGTTACCAAGATATATATCATTTCGCTTCTGTTAATTTCGTGCTATAATTAAGAAAATATTTCACCAACTTTAAGCAAAGGATTTACCATGTTTCATCGACAAGAAACCGGCGCCCCTACCGCCAACGAATGGTTGAATAACACCAGCGAGCCTGGTCAGGCCAACGCTAATCCATGGCTAAACATGGCTGAAGACCTCAACAAGGCCGCTGACGAATTCACACCTACCCCTGAAACTGTAAATGACTCAGCCGAATTAGACGCCGATGCTAACACTGAGACAGAGGGCACTGAATCCGACGCAAGCGAAACCATCTCCGAAGTCGCGACCAACGAACCGGTTGCCGAAACTTCCGAGACTGAGTCCGACACAACTGAAACCACCGACCTTGCAGCCGTTGCTAATCTCGCCGAACAACAAGAAGCCGAAGTCGCCGCTGGCGTAGCCATCGAAGAAACTTTAGCCGACCTTGCCGAGCAAGAGGAAACCACTCAGACCGAAGTTTCCGAGGCTAGCGAATCCAAAGAATCCATCAAAAACAAAGAGGTTCTTGCCTCATCCATCGGTTCACTTTCAAAAATTATCATTATCAGCGAAGCCGAACAGGCCGAACGCCAAAATCCCGAAAGCGCCGAAAACATCAACCGTTTGCGCGAGCAAAAACACACGCTTGGCGTTTTGCAAGAAGCCTACGGCCGCCTCGAATCTGACGACCAAACACAACCTGACCTGCCACTCGAAGGAATTTTTGCCCAAGTTGCCACCCATTATCTTTCACTTGGTAAACTCAATTTGGAAATGAGCGAAGATCCTAAGAACCAAAATTTGGTTAGCGAAGAATCTGAGCATGGCGAAACTTTAAGCGAAGTTTACTATCAGCAAGCCGAAGCCTGCTACTGGCGTGCCGCCGTCGCCTCTGATTTTGCTGGTGGCAAATTCGAGAGTTTTCTCACCAATCTCAACAAGCAAGCCGCCGAAGTAACCCCAGAAACTTCCGAGAACAAAACCTCCGAATCCGCCCCAATTGCCGCTAGCACCAACGTTGAGCCTCTGGCCGCACCAGAAACTCTCAGTGCCTAAAACACTTCGCAACCGACCTACCGATATGACCCCAATCAAGGGGTCATATTTTATTCAGTTCAAGATTCAAGTTTTAGTTGCTCTTGCAAAGCTTTCATTTCGTCATCTGACAGTTCAAGGAACCGCTCTCCGGCCCAATTCTCATTCACCGGCAAAATATGCACATGCGCATGTGGCACATCCACACCGACAATTTTAATCATCATCCGCTTGCCCAGCACTTTTTCATAATGCTTAGCAATTTTCTTCACCGTCGCCATCACTGCCTGATAGGTCCTATCATCAAGATCGTAGATCTTGTCCACCTCAATTTTCGGAATTACCAACGTATGCCCACGTTCTTCCGGTTTAATATCAAGAAACGCCATCGTATCGGCATCTTCGTAAATTTTGTAGCAAGGAATCTCACCTTGCACGATTTTGGTAAAAACGCTCGCCATTTTACTCCTTTTAACTTTTTCACATATTATTAGATACATTATACTATAACATCATGCTCTTTACATACCAACTTAACAGATAAACATCCCACTCCGCGAAAAAACCTAGTCGCAGATCTTCTCTTGACGCCTACCCCAATCTCTATTACACTTATGATAATGAAAGAAAAATATTCAATTCCTAACCAACCTCATACTGATAATTTTGACGATTTTGACGATTCAACCACTAACCAAGCATCCCATTTGTCCAAGACAAATGGGGCCAGAATTCTGGCCGACCTTGAGCCTGATTTGGACGAATCAACCGCTAGCAATCGACCGCCGATACCAGAAGACGCAATTTCAGAAACCCCAGCCGACCTTCCACCTCTAGAACGTTTCCGTGTGAATCCGGCAGATTACCCGATTTTTTGCCAACAGGCTTCGCTTGATCCGCTTTGGGGTGTCAACGCTTCTTATCGTTGGAATATCGACCGTACTCTCAGCACTTTTGTCACCGATACCGCCGAACTAATTGCCACTATTGACGGCTCCTCTACCGAGTATGAGCTAAAACCCGATTTGCCTAAGCCGGATTTTCTGATTTACCTAGACAAATCCGCTCGTCCAGTCAGTTGGTTGGTAAACACTTTTTGGAATGACTTTTCCGAGGAAAAACGCCCACCTCACACTTATCTCAACATTGACCGAATTGATTGGTTTCATAACGCTGGCGTCGATGTTGATGCTGAAGGGGAAGTTGAACGCATGGATGGTCACAAAGACCAAGCCAGAGGGTACGATTTTGATCCTGATAAGTTGCCGCCAGAGACTTTTGCCCAAATTCGTGCGCTTTTCTTACCCGACGGCATCGAGTCGGAAGATCCTGAAACCATCATGAACACCCCTTCGAACCTTGAGGATAAAAACATTCTCATCATCGATGAAGTGGGTAAATCTGGTTCTACCCTCGCTATCGCCCAGAAACTCCTTAAACGCGCCATACCTGAAATTGGCAACGTGCGCGGCGCCTACTTTTGGCATCCTGGACACAAAACCAACCAAGAAGGCACCAAAGATCAAATCCTCAGCGTGCCGGTTTGGTATGACGCCAAGGTCCCGACTGGTCGTGGCGTCGGCAACGTTGACGAAAACTACTACCGTGACCGCTATGACTTAATCCCTAATAACAAAACGCGCGCCCAACTGTACGGCGCCAAAATCCTCAGCGCGCCCATCGACCTTGACGCCGAGGATCGCATGATCAAATTTTCCTCGCGCGAGCTCATGCGCGAAATCACCAAAATGCACCAAGATTTCGTTGACGGTCGCATCCTCATGGGCTTTCCTCAGAATTACAGTGATGAAAAATTCTTCGACTATCTCGAAAACTCCGCCCATCTGCGTTTCACGGCACCCGATGACCCTGCGCCGGATAATTTTATCAAAGTTTTTCGCGCCATCAGTCAGCGCGAACCAGAGTGGTAGCTTTCCATACCATCAACTAACACGAGCCAGAATAGTAACTTTCTATATCATCGGCTGGCGCAAGCTAAAGTCCAAGAAAAACTCCCCACTAAACGATTTTATTGGGGAGTCTCATTGTGAGTGGTGGCAAATATTGTGTCAGTTTTACATAGTCTGTCTCAGCAGATTTCGCTGACACATATATTTCCACACTATGTAAGATACCGTCGAACTTGGTAAGACCAGAGATTTTGTATCCTCCATTGGAGAAAGTGGTTTTACCGTCGACATCGATCTTTAACCTCACCTCATTAGGGTCTCCCGTGAAAATTTTCGTCAGGAAACCTCCCAGACCGTGCTTCGCCACAACCCGACCATTTGTCGGTTCGTTAGCAAAAACTAATGTCGGCGCTTTAGGCACTACGGTTAACTGTATCGTACCGCCTGATGCGTCAGGTCTCTGTCTAGAGGCAAAATTAAAGAGTCTATACTCGTGCGACACAATTCCCATAAAATCACCCCCATTCTGGTGGAATCATTGTGTTCATCTTCTATTGTAGCACACATTACAATAAAAGTCAATACTTTTTATGCCAAATTGGGGGGATTTCACGAGATAAGAAAATAATTGAAAATGTCCGGATAGAAAACACTTTACAGGGGTGAGCCATCATTTACTCAAATTAGCATAATACTTCTGGTTGTGTGCTCTAAGCCCATTTGGATTTGTTGGCAAAAGACGGCCATCAGCAAGCAATGGTTTTATATAGGTATCTCGTATATGTTTTCGAGATGACATACCAAGGTAGTGCTAGAATTTCATTAGTGCTACGTGGTTGTTCGCAAAATTCAAGAATAAGACGAATTTTCTCATCTTTAAATATTTTTGTCACTTGGGTGGTCACTTGGGTGGTCCTGTTCTGACCACTCAAGTGACTATTGTTGGTATTTCTAAATACTACTTTAAAAGCACCTCTTTCCTCGCTAAATTCTGGTTCTGGTAAACCATATTTTTGCATTTCCGACCGCATAGTAGGTATCCCAGTATGTCTATTTTCAAGAGCGTCACATCTCGTTCCATCCGACAGGAAGGCTTCGCATCTCGCTGCGCTCGATAACGAACCTGACTTGCAGTCCACTCTCAGACTCTTGTGTATAAATACCATAGAAATAGCGGAACATAAATGTTCCGCTATTTCTATGGTACACCCGACAGGATTCGAACCTACGACCTTTTGCTCCGCAAGCAAACGCTCTATCCAACTGAGCTACGGGTGCAAATGTGGACATATCTCACGCGGTACGTGATTAACATCCACCTAAAAATTGAAATGGGCATTACGATCTCTCGTAACACTTATATTGTACCACATTTTCATCAAAAAAGAAGTATTTTCGTCAATTTCTGTCAACTTTTTCGCTACAAAACGACCAAAATTGTCTTGCTTAAACCAAATTTCTTAAGCAGAAATAACATTTTTACACTTTTTCTCTTTACATCTCATAAAATATGATAAAATAAGGGTAATTATGGAAGGTAATCAGCAAATTCAGCAACCAATTCAACAGATGCCGCCACAGAAGGCTCTGCCTAGCCCTAAAGGTCTTCGTCTCGCTCGCGCCAAGGTCAAACTTCTCGCCGCCTATTACGGCCATCCGGCTCGCGATTTACGCATTATTTGTATCACCGGCACCACTGGTAAGTCAATTGTGGCGCACTTTGTCCACGAGATTTTACTCGCCGCTCATCAACCAGTTGCTATTTTGGCCTCCGATAAGAATCTTAAGCCAACCATTTTGCACAAGTTCTTAAACGACGCCTGGAAAGCCAAGGCCACCTACGCCGTCATCACTGCTCCAGCTGATGCGCTAGCCGCCGAGACATTCTACGGCCTACCGATTTACGTTGCTGCTCTGACTGATTTTATTCCTTCGGGCATGAACGACACTGACCTGAACAGTTACCTTAATGCTAAAACCACCCTGTTCCGCATGAACCCAGAAGCTGTCGTACTCAACCGTGACGATGCTCACTATCCGGATTTTGCCGGCTTTCGGGGCAAATCAGAGACCCTCACTTATGGCACATCTTCGGATTCTGACGTTCGCATTGACCATTCTAAACTTTATCGCAAAGGTACCGAAGCCAGCCTTGTACTAGGCAACAACCTCTTTACCGTAGCGAGTTTTCTTTCTGGCGAGCCAGTTATTTCTTACATGGCAGCCGCCGCAGCCATCGCTACTTCGCTAAATATCGCTCCAGCCACCATTGCCGAAGGCATTGCTAACTACATTCCAGCCAACGAATAAATTACTAAGCTCTAAGCAACGTCTCGGAACTCATCTACTGTCACCTCTAACTTATAAAACTCCCAGCCTTCTGGGAGTTTTTCTAGTCATCTCACCTACCAACTAGCTCAATCATTACACAATTACACAGTCGCACAAAAACCACCCCCCAACTCACACCTACTACTTCTGACTGCTACGCCTCTCTTGCAAAATCTCCCTTGCCACCTTAATATCCTCAAAATCATGTGGCCCGTCAGCGCGCAAAATCGTTTTTTCGTGACCTTTGCCAAGGATTAGCACCACGTCACCAGATTTAGCCTCACTGATAGCCTTGTCAATGGCCTTTCGACGATCTAGTTCAACGAACAAATTTTCATTCATCTTCTTACCAGCCTGCTCAGCCCCCTTCACAAACTCCGCCGCAATCTCAGCCGGATCCTCATCACGTGAATCGTCCTCGGTAATAATCACCACATCACTATACTTACCCAAAATCTCACCTCTCGGCATCCTGGTCGAATGATCACGCTGCCCAGCGCCACCATGCACCGTAATAATCCGCGGTCGCTTTACCGGTGACCCATTCTTGCTTTCATGATTCCTACCATTCTCACTCCTGTCCTCATGATTCTTGTCATCACTGCGCCTGCCTTCATGATTCTCCTCACCTCTCCGCTCGTCCTTGCCCAAAGATGCTTTTACATCAGTTAGCACCTTTTCCAAGGCGTCCGGCACATGTGCATAATCCACAATCACGGTAAAATCCTGCCCAACATCAACCTTTGTCATCCGGCCTTCAACCTCTGTTAACGCAGCAATTCCAGTCCTGATTTCGGCATCTGTAAGCCCCAATTGTCTACCCACACCCACAGCAGCCAGGGAATTATACACATTAAACTTACCCGGAATCTGCACTGTAATTGACATAGTTGACCAATCCTCAGGACGCAGTTCACGATTCGTTTCGTGCATAAAACCTTGACCATGATATTCACTACACGCATATTTAATTCCAGTAGGAGTCATCTCTACCTCCGTAGCACGGGTATCACCATGTTCCATACCGTATAATATTAATTCGTCTCGCGCATAATTTCCCAAATCCGTCATATCACCAGACGAATAATTGCGATGAATACGTTTTAACTGCTTAGCAAAAAACTCCGCGCTCTCATCATCAGCATTAATCACTCCAGACCGCGCTTTCTTAAAAAGTTTACCTTTGGCCGCCCGATAATTTTTCATCGTTTTGTGATAGTCGAGATGCTCGTGCGTCAAATTAGTAAACACCGCCACCTCAATCGGAATCCCCCAAGTGCGATACTGACTCAAGGCATGCGAAGTGACTTCAAGCACCAAAAATTCCGCTCCAGCATCCCTAATTGCCCTAATGCGCTGATTCAGAATCCCCACACGTTCCGTCGTCATATGCTCAATCTGCTTGGTTAAATCATCGCCACCCTTACTCCAACCGACCGTCGTAAGTAGTCCAGTCTTGCGACCGCTCTCGTTCAACATCTTCCAAATCAAAAAACAGGTTGTCGTCTTACCATTCGTACCAGTGACACCAATCACGCGCAAATTCTTAGCTGGACGACCATTCTTAACGCTCGCCACTACCGCCTGCGCAAGATGTAGCGGTTTTACCAGGGAATTATAACCAGGAATTTTCTGTATAGACGACTTGATACTCATACCGCTATTATAGCACACTACTTCAACATCTTAGCCGTCGGTGAATGTTTTGCTAGAGCTTGATCGAAAGTCCACAGTGGCTCCGCCTCATTCAACGCCGCATAGGCCGCCAAACAGCAATCATTAAACGACAACTTAGGATGCTCAAGATACATTGGGAAAACCTGATCGAACAAGTTACTATTATACTTAATTTCTGGAAGCGTCAACGCGGCCTTCAACATATCAACCACATCCTTCCTCGCGTACGTTTTTTGCAGAACATAAACCGCCTCAGTAATCGCTAAATCCGCCACATCATACGAATGACCATAGCGCATAAACATATCAACAATAGCCATGCACTGCTTTGGTACATCTCTAAGTACCATCCTCAAAATAATATTAGTATCCAGTGATTCACGAGTTCTAAACGCCATATTTCTCCTTCATATAAGCCTTAGTTTCTGGCAAATTATCGATATATTCGCGCCATTGATTAGCGGTCCAACCAGCCGTTTTTTTCACAAACGCCCTCTGTTTTGGCGTCATACGCTTCTCGCGCTCCTTCTTTAACCGGTCCAACTCAGCAAAAACTCGCTTCACCTGCTCCTCACGCGATTCTACTCGCACCAACTCTGCTCGCCCATGCTCTAACCTAAAATCCACCGTATCACCTGGCATTAATCCAAGCATCTTCCGCACCACACTCGGCACCGTAATCTGATATGCCTTTGACATCGTTGTCGTCACTGTAACCTGGTTCCCCTTTGAATTAGCCATTATTTAAATTCTCCTCTTATTTTGAGTTTACTACATCACTTTGAATTTTACAATACTTTGAAAAGAATAATACTTTGAATTATAAAACACTTTGAAAACTAAAATTTATTTGAAACACTTTTTACTTTGAAAGTATAGCTATCAAAAGGCCTCGGGAAATCATCCTGAGGCCTACAACACCTAAACTCATTAATCCGCTGACATATAACCCGTAGACTGCTGAGCACTCATCAGGAGGCAACGAACCGGAACGCCAGCCTGCGGACCAGAAGACATATCTCCGCTAGCAAAGGCTGGAGCGATAGCGTTAGAATCGCGGATAACCATAGCCCTACCATTTCTTGGCGAAGCACCAGAAGCCGTTCTCGACCAATAATACCCCCACGAGCCTACGTAAGATATTACCCCAGATGCTGTATCAGTACGCCCAGCACGAAACATATAGATTGGCTTTTTCCTGATATCATACTGAGTGCCCGAAACTACACCAACAGAACTACTAGTTGCTAAACCATACTGCGCCAACATATACGCAAAAGATCCGCTTGTTGTAAAGGCCGAATCCGCACTAGAAGCAGTTGGTAACTGCCAATTTTTTGGACAAATACTCTCCGGTGCGTCAGTATTCGAACCCCACACCACCGACCCAGCCAAAGCTGCATTAAACTGGTAGTAGTTACCAATTAAGTAATGTGCATCGTACTCGCCACCTTTACTTGGATCGTTGGGATCATTGTACCTCACGGCCACATATTCATTAGTATATGAAACTCCCTGACCATCACCCTGCAAGGTAATATTTCCTGTAGTAGCCGTAAAGGTTGGTTGCCAATTATCACCAGAAACGTCCACGAAACCAGACAGAGCACATTTTTCGGCAAAGTTGTCGGTAGACTTAAAATCTGCACATCTTTGCACTAATTCCGGAACCGCCGCCACGACTTTACCAAAGTTCCAGGAATTAGTTGCGGTTGCAGCACTTAAAGCCGATTTACCAACTAACTCCACCGCATTTGTATCTGTCGGCGGATAGGCCGAACGACCATTCCACTCCGCACTCACATCACTATCCACCGGACTAAGCCCCTTGGTCGTTAAATCTAGCGCCAAATTTTGGGTCATCCAGCAGTTACCATCTCGTAATTTGGCCACCCAATACTTCTTACCATCACGCATGTCAACTAGTTGTTTTGTCACATCTGCGGCCGTGTCTTTACAAATTTGTGGAGTCAAATTCTGCATATAGGTCACCTGCTGTAGACTAGTAACCGTAATCGGATTAGCCACAGCAGAAATCACCACCGCATTGCTATATTCACCAACTGGCAAACTCGAATCCACATAAGCACCAAAAGTCAGATTATACTCATCTTTCGGACTACTACTAGTAGTTTTCTTAATCGGCGTAGTGCTACTCGTCGGAACTGGCTGAAAAGTTTTGCTATCCAGACTGTATCCCCAAGTATTCGCACCAAAATTTTCTGCCGTAGCATTCGCCGACACCGGACCAATAACCGCACTATTAGTGTTATCACCACTTTTTAACTGCGATGAACCGTCCTTTGATTCCATATACAGCGCATAACCATCAGAACTATTGGTCGCCACAGTTAAGGTCTCCGTACTTGAGCTAAAAACTCCCTCTTGCGTCGGTGTCGTCACAATCTGAATCATATTAGGAATCGAAAGTGAAATCGCCGGCAAAACATCCACACTCGCATACGTCGTGACCGAATCTGTACCTTGTTCCGCATAAGTATTTTGATAAACTGGATTCACTATCGCAAACAAGGCCAGCACGAGCAAAATAATTGCTAGATAACCCGCCTTAATCCAATCTAAACGTGTCGATTTTATTTTTACCATTAGTGTACCTCCATTTGTTGGGCACAAAAAACCGACAGAATTTTGCAACCCATCTTAGATATATTTACATACACCCACAGGTGTCACATTCTGCGCCATAAAACCACTATGTCCTACTACTTCGGTCAGCACAAAAAGCGACACCGCAGGGTGTCAAACTCCATTCACAACCTATTCTCGCCGAAGCATGAATTAAAACGTTGTTTGCGGTGCCGCTATTTACGTTCCAATCCACATACACGCGAGCAATAGGCCGAATGGCAAAAATACTACCAAAATATGGTCATGAATACTGAGTTTGACACCTTTATTATAGCACACATTATTAAAACGCAAGCGATTTTCTAAATTTTCTCCAGCAAACTTTGGCCAAACTTCACTCCAATTCTCAACCCACCTTTAACCATCCTTAAATTTTAACCATAATTAGCACTCAACTATTGCAAGTGCCAAAAATCTGTGCTATCATAGAGGTAGAAAAGGAGAAATACATGCAACTAAAACCATTACAAGATCGCGTGGTTGCCTATAAAGAGCAAGCACTAGAAACTACCAAATCCGGTATCCTTCTCGGCGAGGCTAAGGAAACACCTGCTTACGCCGTCGTTGAATCTGTCGGTCCAAATGTAAAAACCGTCAAAGCCGGCGACAAAATCATCACCAAAGAATATTCAGCCACCAACATCAAAATTGACGACAAAGATTACATCATCGTCAAAGAAGAAGATGTGTTAGCAACTTTATAATATTAGGAGAAAGTTAATGAAAAAGATTTTTTATGCAGATGAGGCTCGCGACAAAGTCCTCTCCGGCGCCAAACAACTATATGATGCAGTAAAAGTCACTTTTGGCCCTAAAGGTCAGAACGTCGTTATCGAAAAATCCTACGGCACGCCAACCATCACTCACGACGGCGTAACCGTAGCTGATGCAGTTGATCTCGGCGCCACCGACGACAACCTCGGTGAGCAAATCGGTGCCAAACTAATCAAAACCGCCGCGCAGAAACTCAACAAGGTTGCCGGTGATGGTACAACCACGGTAACAGTTCTCACCTACAACATTCTTGCCGAAGCCAACAAACTAATCGCCGCCGGCGTTAACCCAATGGAACTTCGCAAGGGCATCGAGGCTGCTGGCGCAGAAATCGTCAAAGGCATCGAAAAATCCGCCGAAAAAATTGAGGGCAATGATTCTAAAGTCGCCGAGGTCGCTTCGATTTCGGCCGGGGACACCGAAATCGGCAAACTTATCGCTGACGTCATCAGCAAAATCGGCAAAGACGGCGTGGTCACTGTCGAGCAAGGTCAAGGTCTCGAAATGGAGCAAGAAATCGTCGAAGGTTTCACTTACGACAAGGGTTATTCTTCACCATTCTTTGTCACCGATGTCAACCGTCAAGAAGCCGTTTTTGACAAGCCTCTAGTATTGGTCACTGACAAGAAAATCAGTAGCGCCAACGAACTTATTCCAATTCTTGAGCAGTGTGCCCAGTCAGGGAAGAAGGACCTCGTCATCATCGCCGAAGAAGTCGAAGGCGAAGCCCTCTCAGTTCTCGTTTTGAACAAGCTCAAAGGCGTTTTCAACACCCTCGTGCTCAAGGCTCCATCATTTGGCGACCGTCGCAAAGAGATTATGGAAGACATCGCCATTCTCACCGATGCTACCGTGGTTTCTGCTGACCGTGGTATGAAACTTGAAGAAGTTGGTCTAGAAGTGCTTGGTTCTTGTGGCAAAGTAATCGCCACAAAAGACGAAACTACCATCATCAAGGGTACTGGCGATAAGAAAGCCGTAGCCGACCGCATCGAGCTCATTCAATCACAGGCTAAAATCGAAAAGTCCGACTACGCTCGCGAAGAACTGGAGAAACGTGCCGCTGCACTACTTGGCAAAGTTGCCGTTATCAAAGTCGGTGGTGCTTCTGAAGCCGAAATCGACGAAAAGAAATTCCGCGTTGACGACGCTGTGGCCGCCACTAAGGCTGCTCTCGCTGAAGGTATCGTCACTGGTGGTGGCATTACCCTAGTTAACCTGGCTGCTAGCCTCAAAGCTGATACCGACGGTGCCAAAATCGTCAAAAAGGCTCTCGAAGCGCCATTTGTTCACATCATGGAAAACGCTGGCCTCAATTCGCAAGCCTTGCTCGCCGAAGTGGAAAAAGCCAAACCAGGTTTCGGCGTAAACGTCATGGATCCAGAAAAAGGCCTCGTCGACCTCAAGAAAGCCGGCGTCATCGACCCAGCCAAAGTCACCAAAGAAGCCGTCAAGAGCGCTGTCAGCATCGCTGCCACCACAATTACTATGGGCGCGCTCATTGTTGACGTACCAGAGAAACAGGCCCCAGCTGCTCCTGATATGGGTGGGATGTACTAAAACTTTATCATCACCCTTACCATAACCGACCGCCGAATCAAGTGTCCAGTGGTCGGTTATTATCAAGCTAACCGGAAAACTCCCTTGTTAGGGGAGTTTTCTACATCTTACTACAGAAACATCGTCATAAACAACGGGTAATGCTCAATACCTCGTTCGTCCCGATAAATCCGATTATCACGCCCCAACATTATATAACGACTCACCGTCTTGTAATTATCAATGATTGAAAATAATGACTTTGCCAGTTTCGTGTTGCCAGATTTTACTTCTACTGCCGTAGCTTGGCCGCCAATGTTCATCACAAAATCAATCTCAAGTTTGCCTCGTTTTTCAAAATAAGTTAAATCACCATACCTTGTCACAATCTCTTCTGCACAAACATTCTCTAGCAACTCACCCTCATTTATATATAAGTTATCATCAATAATCGCCTTTGGCACATCTAGGTCTAACATCGCAACCAATAGACCAGGATCCTGCAAGTTTTTCCCACGAGTTTTGGTGTTAAATTGCAAGTTTTTCCCACCCATTTCCCAAATTCGCAATTTTTGCATTTTGGGAAATGAAATGGTCATTCTGTTTCCCAAAATCGCATTTTTTGAGGTTTTGGGAAATAAAAATGCAAAATTCACCTAAAATTCGACTAAAACACCCAAATCCCCACCTCAATCGAAGTGGGGAAACAGTTGCGATTTTAGGTTCTACTTTGCTGAGATGCAACGTACTGGCATCGCTAGATAACGAGCCGAATAGTATGAAGGATACACGTTAGAAGATTCTGTACTACCGACAAACAACATATATGCCTGCATCGGAGTATCCGCCGTACTTGACCATAAATTTATAACACCACGAGAATTAAGCCTGCCTAACCCTACAGAAATTCGTCCTGTTCTCACCCAATAAAACGGCGCGACTGCCAAATTTTCCTTCCCATTCATACTCCAAAAAATACTTTTATTATCCGAATTAATCTGCCAACCAGTATCCAAAGAATAACTATACTTCGATAATAAATTAGTAAATGAACCTTCTATTGCCCAAGGTTGCGGATTCGCCCTATCTTGACCAGATTTTGGCAATGTCCAACCTTTAGGGCAAATACTACCAGCTGCATTAGCTAAATCATCTGGGTTTGAACTTGCCGTACCAGAAATCCCGATGCCTGTTCCAGCGGTAGCGGCACCATATTGATAAAAATTACCAATCAAATATCTTGGATCGTAACTTTTAATACCCGTAGTTTCGTTTTCATAAAAACTATCCGCATCGGTTGCTTCAAAATTATCTAACCAACCTTCAACATCCATGTATTGCTCCGGACAAGTTTCAACCAGATTTTGACCAGCATAAGCAATATCACTTTCATTAGTCTGTTCATATTTATTGCCATCATCTGGAATTTCAACATCTGAACACATTTGTACGCTACTTGGGTGCATCAAAAGCACTTTTCCAAGGTTCCACGACCTTACATCACGATTATTACCAGGAGTTGGAGCTGGAATTTCTGTCTCCGTACTCCTATCCACTGGCACCGTCCACGTTTTTGTTTCCGTACCTACCAAATCCGTATCTGCAGCTGTATAAGTTTTGCCGCCCTCAATATCAAGCGCCAAGTTCTGTATCATCCAGCAGTGCCCATCTTTCATCTTTGACACCCAATATTTTTTACCATCACGCACATCATAAAGCTGTTTCTGCATATTCTCTGGAGAGTTGGCGCAAATTTCTGGCGTTACATCCTGCATATATGTCAACTGGTTTAAGCTGGTAATTTTTTCCGCATTAGCCACCGCAGAAATCAAAACTGTATTACTGTAATCACCGGCTGGCAAACTCGTATCGATGTGCGCACCAAAAGTTAAATCATATTCATCGCGTTGTCCAGCCGTCGAATTATCCGTATTCACGATTTCGATTGCACTACCGCTTGGAACTGGCTTATATAGAGCAGTTTCGCCAGTCTCTCCAACGGCATAACCCCAAGCATTCCCAGTAAAATTCGTTCCTATTGTATCTTCGGTAATCGATGAAATCTTATACTTATCTTCAGTCTTACTCGCGTCAGTATTTACAAGGGAATTAGTGTTACCAAGCGTAGACATCATGATACGATAACCAGCCTCACTATTTGTTTCTACGCCCACTTTCATACTTTTCGCGTTAAAAGTCCCTCCACTAACCGGAACCATATCAATATTCACCGAATCAGTCCCTAGATAAAGACCAAGCATCGTCGCCGCGCGCACTCCAACATAAGCCTCTGAATCAGCCGTTGCCTTAACCTGATTACTTACAGGCAATAACATTGCTAAACCAATTAATAGCATCAACGCCAAACTCACCCCACCCATCAATCGCATCGGCGAAGAATCTATCATTATTTTTTTCATTATACCTCCGTTCATATCAAAAACTTGGCGGCACACTACCACGATTCTTGATAAATTATGGTTAATTATTTACCTTGAGATCGCCTTTGCTGAGATCTTGTCCTGCTATCACCCCATACAAAAAGCGACACCGCAAGGTGTCTTAGATCCATTCGTAACCTATGTCTGAACAATGTCAGTAAAATCGAGTTACTTATGCGGTGCCGCTTAAAGTCGACTTTCACTGCATTGCCCAGAAAATAGGCTCCTAGTAGCATCAAATACTACCAAAAACTGGTTACATTAAATCTAAGACATTTCTATTATATCACACTTTTCGAAACACAAGCGATTTTGGGGACTTTATTTCTCTCCCCGCTGTTTGCAGGAGTAGGGAATCAATATTCAACAAAAAAGCGAGGCCCTGGCTCCGCTATCCAGCAGTGCTGTACCTTGCTCTTAGCCCAAGTTTAAGTTATCGACTGAGTTTTGTCAACCTACCATGTCAACCCACCATTGCTTTTTCTCATAAACTATGCTATGATAAGTAAAGGTTTAGTAAAACCAAAAGAAAATGGAGGGAAGCACATGAACAAATTAAACAAGATTTTCATCAGCCTAGTCTGTGGCGTAGCCCTAAGCCTCGCAACCTGCAGTTGCGCTTGGGCTGGCACCCACACTCAGGCTCAAGCAGCCAAGGCCAGAACTGGCTCGACCGAAACCAAGAACCAATCCGGCCACACCACATCACCTGATTCAGAGCTAAGCACCGACGAGGCGACAAACACGGACGAGGTGGCAAACAGTGACGAAGCAGTAACCATCACCATTGGTCAAGATGGTATAGGCGCCGAACTGAACATCACCATCGGTGACGAATCAACCAAAGCGACATCTGAAGTTGTAGCCGTCGAAGTGATTTCTGATCAGGTACCCACCAACATCGCTCTTGGCGACGACTGGTGCTACTTGAGGTTCAACCTCACCAAGGATCAGTTGGAACGCATCGAACAAACCACCGCAGATTACCCTGACAAAAGATCGATAGCGTTATCGTTGCCAGAATGTACACCGGAGAACGACGTTTTCTACATCAATATCACCCAGGATGATATAGTAGAATCGCTAAAACTCTTCGAGAAATATCCTGACCAAAAATCAGTTAATCTGATCAAGAATCTGCCCATTGCGGCCCTTGACAGTCTGGAGAAACCTGAGCCAAACATGCATTTCGTCTATTATCTTCTCACCGAAAATGATGTAGATAGGATGTTAAGCGATTTGGAGACTCATAACTCGAATGCGTTGTTTATCCGGCAACGACTCCGCGTAGATGACGACAACATCGCCGAGTTCAAAGTGTCCAGCCTCGTCCTCCAACAATGTTTAGAAGTGTTTGAGTTGAGCGAGCAACCTTACGTAGTTTACATTTGCAGCGTTGCGGCACCAACGGTTATTTAAGGGGGGAAACAATGAACTTAACTTTTGCTATGCAAACTGATTTACTGCTTGCGACGCAATATTTCGAGCAGGAAGTTGAGAAGGTACAGATCCGTCACAATGGAAAAATCGCTCCTTTTGCCAAGTATCAGTATAACCCCAGTGGCGGCAGTTGTTATTATCTCACCGGTTGGGCACTCATGGGGCTCAAAGAAACAGACTACCGCATCTGTGGCGAAATTGATTTACCCGAACGTCCCGGTTATAGGGCTAGTAAAGATTATCTACACGCTTGGGTTAAATTTAGTTACCAAAATAACTGGTATATTTACGATCCATTAGAGTCAATCATCTACCCCTGTTGCGTTTGGGAAGAAACCCATCAACCACGCAAAATCACCTTCGAGAAAACCCAAACAGAAATTCTCAGCCTGCTTCTCAAGGAAGATTGCGCCTACCAGATTGGCGAGTCACTTTGGCAGCTTAAAGAAGCCAAACACTTACCCCAAGAACTGGCCGAAGAACCCAGTGGCTACCTCTGCGATGTTTTAGCCTACAGCCAAATCGGCTATAGCTACGGTTTCGTCAACCATTACTTGGCTTATCGTAGAAGTGATTTCTAATCACGTGGGAAGAGCAAAATGACTAAAGATGAAACACTAAAAGCACTTTATTAAAAAGGCTCCCAGATAATTCTAGGAGCCTTTTTTATCAAATATAACGAATTAGAGTGACATTTCGTCAATCGAGTTGATGAGGTAGAGCAACGAATCAGCCCTGACCTTATCATCACGAATCTGGCGAGCGGCCTCATATGCTGGAGCAATGACAGCCTTGTCGCGCATCGTGTTGAGCATTTCCTGATAGAGCAAGAAACGCTTCTCAGGCTCGACCTCAACGCGATCCATGATAGGGAACAATTCCTTAAGAGCAGCTTCCTTGACTTTAGAAATGTCAGCACCATAAGTCATTGGGCGACCAAAACCAGCACTCATACCCATGCTTGGCATTGCCATCGAAGGAGTAGCAACCATTGGTGATGGAGCTGGAGCAGGGCTTGTAGGCAACTTCATTGTATTAGCTGGAGCTGCTGGAGGCATGACGCTCGCAGGCGGCTGACTGGCTGGAGCAGCCTGAGCCGGCTTGGCATTATTAGCACCACCCTTCTGGGTGATTTCATCGATCGCACGTTGGAGATCGTTGTCTTTACGGTTTTGGTTCATATGTTCCCACCTTCTTAAAGTTTACCATTATTACATTACGTATATAACTTATTATACACCAAATACTTAGATGCGCAAGAACTTTATCAACTTATCAATCATGTCAAATTTCACCTCTTCCATCGGCAATCTAGCACCTAAAGCATCAACAATCGCCTCGCCCTGCACCTCAGGGAAATAAATTGTCACTCGCGCCGCAAAACGTTTTCTCGGCGTCAAAACAATCGCAAAATGCAAGCCTTCCTGCAAAATCCCAAACGATTTATACTCTACATAAGGATACATCTTAGTACCTTCACGCACCCCCTCATCATTAAGCACGTAATTCAAAATCCTCGGCGGCCGCGCCGTATAGACAATCAACGCTACCACCCCCAGAATTACTACCACTAGAAACGACCACGCATCTAACCAAATCGATACACCTCCAAGAACTAGTGCAATCGCCACTAGCCCCACATACCACCAAGCAGTTTTATCGCGCACGATATACTCTTCGGCACTCCAACTAATTTCGTTAAACGTCGTCTTTGCCATAACCTGATTATAACACAAATTATAGGTTATATGAGAAAAAGGTAACTTGCTAAGCCTCGGTGATAAAAGCTGCCAACCGCGACTTTATCAATTCTACAACTTGTTGCAAAACTTCTTCACGTACCTCTGCAGTATCATAATATAAAAGCTGATTCTTCTGACAGAACTCCATATTTGCCTGGTCATCATCGACTAAATCATAAAAGTGTTGCATGAATTCTTCCTCTGTTTTGCCATACAAATAACTCTGAGCATCAGCCTTTGCAATGGCAATCTTCGCCACTGTCGCCAAATCCCGACCGCCATAGCCCAAACAAACCAACAAATCACCATCATTTATCAGAGAAGCCACTATCTCGGCTTTTGCAAAAGTCCCCTCTACTACCGAACAATCACCAGTCATTTTACTGTTCCACGTCGCAAACTCCACCAAAAATTCTGGTAAAATTCGCCGTCTAGCATCGCTATCCCTATCATCCATCGCTAATTCCGGTTGCGCTCGCATAAACGCATTGCGCACCGCTTCAAAAGAAATAACATTTAATCGAGGAATTTGTTGCTTCAACAGACGAACCAACGTGCTTTTACCAGCTGTCGGTGCACCAACAATATAAATATTCATACCACCATTATATCGTACATTAACTTTATCATTTATCATTCAGATCATTTGCTTAGCGCAATCACCGCACCAAAAATCTGCTGCCGCGCCACACCAGCTTCCGCCAACAAATTAATCGCCGCGAGCATTGACGCACCAGTCGTCCAAATATCATCTATCAACAAATAACATACCTCATCCTGCACTGGCAGCAGCAACTCATAGGCCGACTTCGCCTGCACCTTACGCGCTGTTTTGCTCGAACCAACTTGCACCGAATCTCGTGCGCGACCCAGCATTCGCTGCATACTGTAGCCATGTCGCCGGGCCAAAGTTTTCGCAATTTCTGCCGTGTGATCAAGGCCTCGCTCGCGCACATGTTTACGGATTGTTGGCAAGGGAACTACCACAACTGGTTTACCCGATGAAACAATTGATGACTGTTGCAGTGCGCCATCGAGAATATCTATTAGGGGCGTTTTGGCTGCGCGCACCGAATGCATTTTGTACTCACCGATTAGATGACCTAACCAACCTTCGCGCCTGCATGCAGCAAAAATCTCCGCACACGGCAAATCGCAATTCAGACATTTTTTATCATCAATGTCAATATAATTCTTACAAAGTGGACAAATCCGTCGCTGCGACTGCAAAATGTCATTTTTACAACATTCGCAAACCACCGCTCCCAATTGACCACAGCCTCGACAAGAGTGTGGAGCAATTAGGTCCAGAAACCCAAATTTTGTTGTGTTTTTTACAACGAAACTCATAATTAGTATTGATTTTACACCAAAGTCGATTTATAATAAAGCATAACAATAGTTAACGGAGGTAAATCAAGAATGGCGCATACGAATGATGCCGATATGATGGAAGACGAACTAGCAAAGGCCTTCATGGGGGAGATGGAAGAAACTCCGTTTATTGATCAGGCCGATCACTTTGCTAATAACGTCGAAACAGTCGATGGGGGCGACGAAGATTGGGTGGATACAGAAGAGTTTCCAGGACAGCTCGCAGTAGATGTCTACGAAACCGCAGAAAAATTAGTTGTAAAGGCACGTACCGCAGGTATTTCCAAGTCCGATCTCAATGTATCGATTTCTGAGAACGTCTTGACTATCTCCGGCGTACTAAGCGGTGGGGAAGATGAAAACACCACTGCTTGGCACATCCAAGAGTGCTATTGGGGCGAGTTCTCACGTACTATCGTGTTGCCTGTCCCAGTAAAAGAAGAAGAGGGCAGTGTAAAAGCCGAGCTTAAAGACGGCGTTCTCACTATCACCTTCGAGAAGGAAATCCAGAACAGCACTATTGTCGTGCCAATTAGTTAATTAATTTGCTCACACACTAAAAAGCACTCCTTAGGGGGTGTTTTTTAGTGGAAGGAATGATTTCAGTGGAGAGAGTAATTTCAGTAGAAACTTGTCTTTCGCCCGATACAACAGGACGCCAAGATAGATTGTAAAACAGGTGCAGAAATAAGCCACTGCAGCAATTTTTTAATCACGCTTTCAAACTCAGTAAAGAAAAGAACGACTCATAATTATCTCAGCCGTAATTATCTTTGGCTAGATTTTCAATCCAGAAGGATTTCCAAAAATTAGAAGCAAGCATTCCTACTCCTGCAAACAGCGGAGAGAGAAACCGAGATAACGAGTAAATGGACCAGCCGATGAAAATACTTCTAAGTCGTTAATCCTTAAGTTATATGCACGTAAAGTGTCAGCATTACTGCTCGGCGACCAAGAATAGTTAAGATGACCTGCATCTCTCAAGTAACTATAGCTCACATCAGTATAGCCGCTGCGCACGAAATTTACATAATGGCACACGAAATTTGCATAATGGGTTCTTTCCCCTCACGTTTTTACAAAAACATGAGGTCATCAAAACAGTAATAACAGAGGTAGAACAGAAAAAGTGTGTTATCGTTTTATAAAAAGCGATAGGGCAAAAGAAAGTGATTTTGTGGGTTGAAAATGTAGCTTCTGCGCAGCGGCAACATCAACATTGTTGCTGGCATTTCGAGGAATACTGGTATTAGCACTTTTATTTGGTCCCGTAGTGGTACGAACAATGAACGTAGCTACGCTTTGCAGGTTTATGCTTTATCGTCAATATTTCTAGCAAATGCAGAACCTCGTTACAACGGTTTCTCTCTCCGCTGTTTGCAGGAGTAAGAAGAGGCGTGCGCAGCGGCCATATTAGTATGAGTAGTGGATTTCTAAGAAGTGCAAATTTTGATGGCCATTTCTGGTCCAAAAGTGGCGGAATCTACACCGTTGGATACTTTCTTTATTTCTTTTTCTCATATGTACACCCATCGTATGGACCAGATACTCGTTCCTACGGTTTCTCTCTCCGCTGTTTGCAGGAGTAGGAACGCTTGCTCCTAATTTTCTAAAATCGCTCCGGGCCGCTTGGCCAAGTCTTATATTTCAGAAAATTAGGAGCTGCGCTTCGTGTTTAATTTTTTAGAAAATACGAACTGCGCTTAGTATCTCAATTCCTCAAAAAATAAAAACTTCGCATTAGTTTTTATTATCCTAAAATATCCAGCATAGATGATATAAGGCGATAATTATCATTGACTAAGTGCATCCCTACGTAAAGCATATTTTGTAACATTATTATAAAGCATGTCTTACAAAAGGTACTCTACGTAAGGATATATTTAGCTATCAAATAGCGCCTTATATTACTTATGCTAGTAACCAAAAACGCCCCCTTTAAGGAGCGTTTTCGTTAAATCAAATTATTCTATTGAAGTGCTGGAGTACCGCCACTACCGGAATTATCAACCGGTTTCTCCACACCAGGATTCTTACTTCCACTACCTCCACCATCACCACTGCCGAATACAGTAGATAGTACGAAGTTTACAATCACGAAGGCCAGGGAAGCTAGAATCAAACCGACGATACCGTAGAGCACTGCATTTTTTGCACGATTAATCTTAGCGGCGTCACCAAGCGATACCACGAAGTAAATCGCACCAATCACAATCACTGCCACACAGATGATACCAACTATACCAACCACAATATTAATAATGTTGGTAACAGTAGTCATCAGATTTTCTTCTTTGTCTATATCTTCTGGTAAATTACACTCTGCGTAAGAAGCCTTAGATTCGCCTGCATGGACGCTTCCACTCGGACAGGTGACCTCGGCAAAAGCATTATTTGCCACCCCTAAACTTGCACACACTGCCACAACGGCCGACAGAAGTAATGCTTTTACTTTCATAATAACGATCTCCTACCCTAGATATATTACTTAAAGATGCTTGTCAAGACGAAGTTAACGATAGCGAAGGCAAGCAAGGCCACTACTAAACCGACAACACCATAAAGCACGGTGTTACGAGCCTTAGCAACCTTAGAGGTGTCACCCTGTGAGGTAGCAAAGCTAATACCACCCATCACAATCATCGCCACAGCGATGAAACCGACTACACCAACCACTACGTTGATGATGACGGTAAGGTTAGACATCAGGCTCTGTTGCTCAGAAATACCCTCGTCGTTAGTCCATTCTGGACAATCCTTGTAATTAGTCTCGGTCTGACCGTTAGAACAAATCACTTTAGCGTATGCTGGTGAGAGCGTGGCGATACCACCAAGTCCTAGAACCATCAACGCAGCCGCAATAGCACTAAAAACTAATTTTTTCATAAAAAATTTATTTTCCTTTCAATTACTACTATAACCTTAAAACTAATTTTAACGCAAGATAACAAAATTGTCTAGAGTTTTTTCAGAAAAAGTTTAATCTTATTCACCCCTGTTAAATTTCACATTCTCCATCTAGAGGCTAAAAATGTCAAGCATTTTAACCACAGCACATGCATCATGGAAGACATTTCAGCCATAATACTCACAAAACATTTTCATCACAACATCACAACACCACACCGCCCAAAAAGTTCACAGCCGCCGCCGTTGCTAGTCTAAGCAACCTGCACGAGGGAATCAAGTACCAAAGCTTGCTCGGCATCGCCCCAAATACTTCGCGAGACGAAATAGACAATCGTAAAAGCAAACGCCGACACCACCATGCCAATCACCGCATAGATAACGATGTTCTGGGCTCGTTTAATCTTATCCGGCGATCCAGTGCTGAGGACAAAAGTCAGCCCACCGTACACCAAAATTCCGGCCGCCAGCACACCACCAGCCGCAATTACTGCTTCGATAATTTTTACCGCTGCTGGCATAAAAGTCTTATCCTGATCAAAACCATTTGCCCCCACACACCCAGCCGCCGCTTTGAGATCTTCGGCGATATTTGGGTCGTCGCAAACATTCGTTCCAACTGCCATCGCCATGCCTGGCGCGAGCGCTAATCCTAGCGTCATACAAGCTACAGCCATAATTTTTAACAATTTTTTCATCCGATTTCTCCCTCCAATTCTCCCTCAATTAATATATAAGTTGTCTCCTCTTCCTTAAGCGCACCACCGGTCGTCTGCAGTACAAAATTCGTAATCGCTGCCGCCAGTAGCACTACCACTAGACCAATTATCGCATAAACAATCGTCATGGTTGCCTGATGAATTCTCCGCGCATCCCCCGAAGACAAGAAATAAGTAATCGCACCTTTCACGATAAACGCCACCGCTACAATACCAGCCACCGAGTACGCCCAGTTAAAGGCATTGGCAATCTCAGTCGAATTCAAATCTCCCTGATTCCAAGTATCCGTATGGTTAATACTTAACACCACTCGCACTGTATTGACTAAAACACTCGCCGAAAGCACAATCACCAGCCCCACAATCGCTGAGGTCAACGTTCGCTGACCCTTGGCCGCTCGCCCCGGATCGCCCTGCGCCATAATATACATATATCCACCCCAAATGATAAAGATCATCGCCAGATACCCCGACGCTAGCAACAAATCGAACAACACATTCAGCACAATCGTCCAGACAAAAGTCGTCATTTCTTCCTGGTCGCCCTTCTGAGGGAATTCCACCTCATTATTGCCACCACAAAGACCAGCGTACCACGGTTTAAATCCGAGTACCGAATCTAGCCCACAGTTACCACCCCCCAGTGCCATCGCTGGTTGCGGATTAATCGCAGCGACCCCAAAAGCCGTCACCATTACCATCATCAAAAATCCCAAAATTTTCCTCTTCATACCTCAATCATACCATTTTTTCTAAAAAATTTATAGATATTTTCACTCTCCACTGATAAAATCCTCAAACCAACTTTATTCGTCAACTCGCCCCGAAACATAAGAATTTTCAGCAATATTTCACTGGCATCCCAATAAATTAAGCATAAACATTGACAACTATGGGCTAAAACCTCATTTTGCTATTGCATTTTTTCGGAATATGTGCTACAATGAAAGTATGAGCCTCCGCTATCATAGCGTGGGGACAAATTGGAAGTGTTTACGATATGAAAAATTTATGTAAAAAACTAATTCTACCTCTGTTGCTCATGGTGAGTTTGGTTTTTGGTGCATTTCCGATTAATTCTGTTTATGCCATCGAAGGGGAAGAAAACAATACCCCTGCCGAAGATTACACCCCAGCTGACGATGATAATTACCTCGATAATCCCGATTCGACACGCGACGAAGATTACTCTAGCACCAGAGATGACGAAGATAATCCGACCCTAGATGGCAGCAATAGTGTCAATGACAGTGCCTGTAAACAACAAACTGGCTCTCTGCAATGGATTATCTGTCCAGTCGTCAGCGTCACCGGCAAGGCCTCTGATTATCTCTATAACGCTCTGAAAGATATTCTCGAAGTCGATCCGATTTCGATGGATGATGGTCAGCCGATTTATATTGTTTGGCGCTACGCGAGAGACCTTACTAATATTATTTTCGTGATTTTTATCTTGATTTCTATCTACTCGCAGTTTACTGGTATGGGTATCAGTAATTACGGTATTAAACGTGCCTTACCAAGGTTAATTATCGCCGCTATTATGGTGAACTTGAGTTTTCTCGTTTGTTCACTAGTGTTAGACCTTAGCAACATTATCGGTAGTTCGTTGCAAGACACCTTTAATACCTTTATTAATCAGTTAAACGGCGCCGCAAACGGCATTAACATGGATGATTTCTCCTGGAGTAAACTATCTGACACGCTTACCACTGGTATTCTGGCCTTTGGTGGTGGCATCGCAGCAGTAGGTGGCATCGAGAGTCTCTTCTGGCTCATCGTGGTAGCGCTCTTTGGTGTGGTACTATCGCTCGTGGCCGGTATTATTACGATTGGTCTACGCCAAGGTGTCATTGCTATTCTGATTATGCTAGCGCCACTCGCTATTGCAGCTTATATCTTGCCAAACACCGAGAAACTGTTCCGCAAATGGCGCGAGCTGGGTACGCGGATGCTGGTATTCTACCCATTGTTTAGCCTGTTATATGGTGCTTCAAGATTGATTGGTTGGGCGTTAATTATTAGTGCCAAGGAGCCATTTGGTATCCTCACTGGTATGGTAATTATGATTGCGCCGCTTTTCCTCTCGATTCAGCTAATGAAAATGTCTGGTACGATTCTCGGCACAGTCTATGGGGCGCTTACTAGAGCCTTTGCCCCGGTGGGTCGTCTGGGCGAAGCTTGGGGACGTTCACACGCCGAACAAGCCAAACAGAACTACCTCGCGCATAATATGATGCCAGGTTCACGTTTGCGCAACTACCTAGCTTACCGTCAAGCACTCCGCGAGCGTGACACCGCCAATGCTAAATCTATCTACGAAGGTCGCGCACAGGAACGAGCCCTAACCAAGAGTTCATCATATATCGGACTTGATGCTGGCGGTAACGCGACTTGGCACAGTAAGGCTAATCGCTACACTCGCACTGCTAAACAAGCTAGCCTAATGAAAACTCGCGTCGGCACTGCCGAAGCTGCTCTGCAAAATACCTTGTCGTCCTACGGTAGCCACTTTGGAGAAGGGAAGAGTCTGGCTAATAAAGCAGCGGCACGACTTTCAGCGCAACACGCCGAAGCCTTTGAGGGTGCGATGGTACAAGAATTCTTGACCGCCAACGAAGCCCAATCCGACCAAGAACTCTTGCTTGACCAGTATATTAAAGCCGCTCGTGGTCGCTACAGTAATCCGTATGAATTTAACCGTTTGATTAAAAACGCCGCTGGTAGCTTGGGACACAATGGTGAATCTTCTATCATGGGCCAGGTTATTCAGAAGAGCGTCGAGATTGAAAACCGCCGTCGTCGTGAGGCTCTCACTGTGATGACTAAGTTTGGCGTGGATAAACCAACTTCGCGTGCCATGATCTTTAACGTGGCAGCTATCGATGATGATGGTTTCGAAGTCGACCCAGTTACTGGTAAAAAAGTTGAAGACATGCACCACAATCTGATTGGTCAACACCACGATTGGGATAAATTCATCGGTGTCCACAAGAAAACCGGCAAAGAAATCACCGCTGACGAATATCGCACGCTCACTAAGGCCGAACGTCAGAATTATAATCGAGTTCGCTACTTTGACATTACTGATGACACCGGTAATCCAGTTCAGCGTGTTTACTCAGATGACGTTGGTTACATGAAGGAACTTCTAGTCAAAGATATTACGATTGGCGATCCAATTAACCGTCGTTACAACTATTCAATTGGCCTCAGTGATCCTAATGCACCAATGCCAGATGAACACAATGATACTGGTATTGAGCGTCGTTACCACAGTACCATCGCTGGTGCCATGCAGAACACTTCATTCAAACAGCACTCTGCCGAAGTTACCGCTATGTTGCTAGCTCAAGCCGACAATGGCTACATTAACGGTCCACAAATGTACAACATCGCTAACCTCGAAAGTTTGCTTAAATCGTCAGCGCCTGGTGACATCTTGCGCAGTGATGCTTTCACCACTAAAGATTGGATGTATATTATCGACAGTATTGATACTGACAATGAAGACTATGTTTTTGAAAAATTCTTCCCAGATGCTGCTATTGCTAACTATCGCAACGTCAACGGCAAAAGGCTTAAGGGTCTCCGTCTCGACAGTACACCAGAAGGCGAAATCTACTGGAAAGAAGTTGACCGTAATGACCCAACCCTCACTATCGATGACCAACGCAACTATATTAAACACTCGTTGATTCCAGCTGTCGCACGTAAATTGCTGAGTGCTGTTAACCGAACCGTACCACCAGAAATCGCCGCCAAACAGAAAACCGATGGTCTCGCCTCTGTCTATCAGATGGCTCGCCAAATTATCCAAAAGGCTTACGCCAACGAAGACGACAGTCTCGGTTGGGATCAGCGTCTCAATCCAAATTACAATATCTTCGATGCTCCAGATCCGAACTTTGCGCACAACATGATTGAGACCGAACGTCTCCGACACAAAGCACAGAAGGGTGAACCGCTTACCGAACGCGAAAAGAAATTCTTGCGCAACAACTCGATTAATGGTCAACATGTCGGAACTTCTCAAGGTAACAATACGTCAAGTAGTAATCGTAGCCGTAATAATAGTAGTAGTCAAGCCGCTGCTGAGGATATTCCATTCCGCACGCGCACTGGCCGCCCACTCTATAACGGTACTCCAAGTAGTGGCTCTACCTCTGGCAGCTCGACTAGTAGCACCGGCGGATCAAGTAAATCTAACAATTCTGGTAGTTCTAGCGCACCATTCAGCTCTGACTACCCAATCCACCGTTTAGATGACGAAGAGGGCGAATTCTACTCAGAACTTGATCGCACTAATTTCGATGACATCAACGAAGATTATGATGATTACGATGAAGATGATTACAACCACAATGATTCACTTTATGATGACGAAGAAGAAACCGGTGGCTACGACACTTCAGCTCACATCGGCCTCCAGAGCGTCGACGAAGCACTCGATTCGGTAGTTCTCATTGATGGCGCCTGGGTACATGATCAAGTGGTTAATATTTTCGAAGACAACCGTAACTCTGACTTTGAGACAGTGGCTAGTTTCTTGCGCAGTTTCTTCAATGTTAATGAAGAACTTCAACGTTACTACACGGGTGTCAGTGCCATCATCGATGAGGTGGACAGCGAATTTGCCACAAATAGGGAATCACAAATCTACAACGCTGCAAGATTCTACGATGATGACCATAATAAGACTCGCACCTTAAAACATCGCATTCTCCAATTCATCGATCAAATGCCATAACACCAACATATATAATATATACATAAAAATACCCAGATTAGAGTCTAGTCTGGGTATTTTAACATTTATCATTTCCAAAATCTATGTTAAAATAGAAGCATGGCAACATATAAGGTGCCGCAGGACGTCGAGGCCGACGATAAATTACTTGGCCCGTTCAGTTTTCGGCAATTCGTTTACCTTATGATTGTGTTTGGGACGGTACTTCTCGCGGTGGGTTTATTTCAAATTTTTCCACTTCTTGCTGTAATACCGCTCCCGGTCACGTTCTTTTTCATTATTCTCGCACTTCCACTTAAAAAAGATCAGCCGATGGAAACTTATCTCGCTGCAGTTATCTCGTTTTACACTAAACCACGTCAACGTTTCTGGATGCCAGGCATGAGTGAATCAACAATCCTCATCACCGCTCCGAAAAAAGTCGAAGAAAACCGCACCCGCGATATTACTGGCGAAGAAGCCGGGCATCGCCTCTCGTTCTTGGCTAACATTGTGGACACCGAAGGCTACGCAATTAAAAGTGCCGACTCGCCGATGCGTGACGATTTTTATGCCGAAGCTTACAACGCACGCGACATGTTTGATCACACCGATAGCGCTCGACTCAATGCGATGATTACTCAAGAACAAAAATCTCGCCACGAAGAAATTGTCGCCCAAATGCGCGCCGCTATTGCACAATCTGACTATAATTATGATCGACCAGCACCTAACACCATGAAGAATAATACCGTTGTTCAACCACAGACCATTGTCACCCCACCAGCGAACAAACGCGACACACGCATGAACGAATTAGCTAATAACCCAGATTTTTCAGTCGAGACTATTCAGCAACAAGCCGACCGCATCCGACGCGAGAATGATTCAGAAGTATATATTTCATTACATTAAGGAGAGGTATGAACCCAAATTATAATCAAATCCCCCAAGGACAACCAGCACCACAACCGCTTAACGATGTGGCTGCTGCGCGTGCTATGCAAGCATCACGTCCAGCCGCTCGTCCGATGCAGGTTCCTACCACTCCAGCCGCCGCCAACAACTTCGTTCAACAAGCAGTAGCTGCGGCGCCAGCCCCACAAGTCCCAGCCGTCGATCATATTACCGGTCAACAACCAACTCCATTTAATAATACCGTGGCTGGTCAGCCATACGCTCCACAAGGTTATAATCCTAATAATCTCGCTGGGCAGCCTGGCCAAATCAACCAGCCTAACCCTTATCAGCAACCAGGTCAGATTTACCAACCTGGACCAGCGCCCGTTGCCGCAGCCGAACCAGCCAAAGTCACTGAGAACCCTCTCTCTACTCAATCTACTTTGATGTTTTCTGAGTTACGCGATAGTCTCGTCATTATGAAAGATGGTTCTTTCCGCGCGGTCGTAGCTTGTCAATCTATTAACTTTGACCTTATGTCGGAAACCGAGCGCGAAGGCGTCGAGTACAGTTACCAAAACTTCCTTAACTCACTTAATTTCACCATTCAGATTCTTGTGCGCTCACAACGAGTTGACATCGGTCCGTACATTGAACGTTTAGCCGAAATGCGTCGCAATAATGATAATATGCTTCTCGGTGTCTTAATGGATGATTATATTCAGTTTATTAGTTTACTCGCCCAAGAAGCTAATATTATGGACAAATCTTTCTTTATCGTCATTCCATATTACAGTTCCGCCGAACTAGAAAAAGCCGTCCTCCAGACCAAAAACTTTTTCAAAACTCTCGGTCGCAATAGCAAAGCCAACGAAGTTACCCGTATTAACCGCGAAGTTTACAACAAGGCTATCGAAGAGCTCAACAACCGCGTCGAATCAGTGATTTCTGGACTCTTCCAGATTGGTATTAAATCAGTCCGTCTCAACACTAAAGAGCTCGCCGAACTATTTTACAACTTCAACAACCCAGACACCGCTGTACGTGAACCTCTAGTCGATTTTAGCAAACTAGCCACAAGCTACGTTCAGAAAGGAAGAATGTAATGAGCAAAGAGAAAAAAGCCGCCAAAGCCGCTGCCAAGCAAGCCAAACGCGCCGCTAAACTAGCCAAAAACCAAAATTCAGCCGCCGGCATCGCTGCCGCTTCACAAGCCGCCGAAGAAGCTGAAATCCAGCAAGCGTTTGAACAGGGAATCACCACTCTACGCGACTTAGTTTCGCCAAGTTCGATTGAGATTCACTCTGGCTATTTCCGCCTCGGTACTAAATACGGCCGCACCATCTATGTTTATGGCTATCCTCGTACTCTGTATACTGGTTGGATTTCTAGCTTGATTAATATTGACGAAGTGCTTGATGTTTCAATGTATGTCTATCCAGTCGAAACTATGGTTGTCATGAAAAACCTCCGTAAAAAAGTCACTCAGCTAGAAGCTAGTTACAATGTGAACATGGAAAAAGGCAAAGTTCGTGATCCAGAGCTCGAAGCTGCTATTACCGACGCCGAAGAACTCCGTGACAAACTCCAGGTTGGTGCCGAAAAATTCTTCCGTTTCGGTCTCTATATTACTCTCTGGGCTGATTCGCTCGACGAAATGAACTTCGTTCAGCACAAGATTGAGACCTTGCTCGGTCAGCAAATGATTTTTAGTAAAGTTGCTAGCGCCCAACAAGAGCAGGGAATGAACTCTTGTATGCCACAATGTACTGACCAACTCCAGATTCGCCGCAACATGAACACTGGCGCCATCTCAACTTGTTTTCCGTTCACTTCGGCTGATCTTACCCAAGAAAAAGGTATTCTCTATGGTATTAACATGCACAATAACGGTCTAGTGATTTTTGACCGGTTCAGCCTAGAAAACGCCAACTTGGTAGTTTTCGCTAAATCTGGTGCTGGTAAATCTTTTGCCGTCAAACTCGAAGCAATCCGCTCCATGATGATTGGCACCGAAGTAATCATTATCGACCCAGAAAACGAATATCAACGCCTCTGCGATGCTGTAGGTGGTAGTTATATCAGGTTAAGTCTTAACTCTGATGTGCGCGTTAACCCATTCGACCTACCAAAGGTTATTGACACCGAAGAAGCCAACGACGCCTTAAGAGCTAACCTCGTCACTCTACACGGTTTATTCCGCCTCATGTTAGGTGGTAGCGGTATTAACGGACCAGCTCTCACCGCTAACGAAGAAGCTGATCTTGACCAAGCTCTCATTGACACTTATGCTCGCGCCGGTATCACTAGCGACCCATTAACTCACCAGAGTACTCCACCAACCATTATTAACCTTTATGATACTTTGCTTCACATGGGCGGCACCGGCCCACAACTAGCTGGACGCTTGCGCAAGTACACCACGGGTACTTTTGCCGGCATTTTCTCACAGCAATCCAATATTGACATCAATAACCAAATGGTCGTGTTTAACATTCGCGACCTTGAAGACGAACTACGCCCGGTAGCTATTTATATTGTATTAAGCCATATTTGGAATGTTGTCCGCGCCGAGAAAAAACGTCGCAACCTCATCGTGGATGAGGCTTGGCAACTCATGCAACACGAAGATTCAGCCAATTTCTTGTTCAGCCTCGCCAAACGAGCTCGTAAGTATTACCTCGGTCTCACCACAGTCACTCAAGACGTTGAGGATTTTATGAGTACCAAAATGGGTCGTGCTATCGTAGCTAACTCGTCTATGCAACTCCTACTCAAGCAGAGTACTAGCGCCGTCGATGTCCTCAGTGACGTGTTCAAACTCACCCAAGAAGAGCGTAAACGCCTTGCTAACTTCCCAGTCGGTCAAGGCTTGTTCTTCGCAGGTTCCAATCACGTACACATTCAGATTATTGCGTCAGAGACCGAGGAGGCTCTCATTACCACTAGACCGGAGGATCGTAGATAATAATGGCTAGATCCGGTTTCTACAATCCAGACGGTTATAACCCTTACGACGATGTGCTTGAGGGTAAGCGTTCTGATGGAGAAGCTGACTGGAACGATAAACCAGTAAAAAAATCTTCTGATACTTCTGACGATGTCGCCGAATCTCGCAACACTCTCCGTGACGCCGAAAATAGCGCCCTCTCTGGCGGCTTCTACCAAAGTAGTGGTAATACTGCCGACGATAAGAAGAGTGGCAAAGGCAAACTCAGCGGTTTTGGCAACAAAAAAGGCCTCACCGTAGTTGGTTTAATTCTTATTCTAGTGGTCGGATTTGGCGTGTTCCTAGGTTCTTCGCATTCTCTCTTAGGTCCAGCGCTTTCTGCCAAATCCCTCGAACAACTCGACTCTATGAACGCCGCCCAAGAAATCGAAATGGCCAACACTCTCGCCTGTCTATCATCTGGTGAATGTGAAGGCGAATTATCCGAAGATGTCATTAAAGCTCTTGAAGCTAACGGTGTCGAAGTTGGCGACGACCACAAATCACTCTATTATAACGGCGAAAACATCAGTGGTGATCGTTTACCAGAAATTATGAACGAAAACGTCGCTGTACGCTCTGCTGTCAATGGGGCTACTCTTGGCCAAATCGCCAATACTTTGGACGAAACCGCCATCAATATCGACAATAACCGCGGCATTTCTAAAAACATGTTCGTTGATTACGAAATGTCCGGCAACATCGAGGAAGATCTAAAAAATTACGAAGACATCGTTAATGACAAAATTGGCGGACAGATTTCTACCAATACCTATACTGAGCATGAAGACGTCCAATATAAAACTAAAAATATTGATAAAAACGGCGACGGAAAAATCAGTGATGGCGAATGGTGCTACGTAGATAGATGGGGTAACTGTACTGATGATAGTGATGAATACGTCATGAAGAGTCACAGTACCAGTAGTAACTCCAGTATGAATGCCCAAAACACCTATTCAACTAAAGACGAAGCCACCAACGAAGCTAATTCCTACATCGAGCATATTTCGAGTAATGTTACCCAAATATCTAGTTGGGGATGCACATCATTGCGTCTCGGCCAATTATTATCTGCGCAACAAGCCGCCAACGAAAAACAACAATCCATCCAATCCTACAGTACTATTATGGAACCGATTAGCAAAATGATGTCAGGTGATGGCACCTACTCACCATACCACGCCCTCATGACTAAACTAATTGAAGAAAAAACTATTAATATCGCCGATTACGCTAATGCCAGCATCCAAGGTAGTAGCGCCGAAGACACCACTGTCGAAGTTGGTAAAACACCTATGACCGGTAGCGCAATCACAGCGCCTAGCGTGCAGGCATTACTCACCGATACAGCTTTCCCAGTAAATGAAGTGGCCAACTTTTCCTACGAACGTACTAATAACTTAGTTAACAAATCATTAAGCCCTCACGGTTTCACCGTAGAGCAATGTAACGCTGACCAACATAACGACGAAGACTACGACGGAAACGGTAAAAGATTACATTCCAACCGAGGGAACTTAGTTGCCGAACTGATCACTCGTGCTACTTCAATCGCTCTCAATACCTCACGCGGCTCCGGCAAGACTCAGAGTACCGGCGGTCTGGCTTGGACTGGTACCAGAAAATTCGTCGATAATATCCTAGGAAAATTCGTCAAAAAGTTCTTCGTCAATGTTAATATTAGCAATTACATTCAATTTATGGGGCCAGCCTTCGGTGAAGCATCCTATGCCAACGCCGGAATAGTTTATGAGGGTGTCGAACTCGGCGAAAACGGTATTATTCGCGGTGGCGCTGCTTACTTTAGCGATATGGGCGCCATGGGTAGTGGCCAAACCGGTGCAGACGCCGAAGTAGTAGCCGAATATAATAAAGCCACCAAAACCGTCCTTGCCAAACAAGCCGAAGTTGATCGTTACAATCGAAGCCCCTTTGACGTGACATCACCTAATACTTTCTTTGGCAGTATTGCTTATTCGTTCTTACCACTCACTACTAATAAGAACGTCACCGGTCTCAGTTCACTAATTCGTAACACTGGTTCATCGTTATCGTCACTCATGGGTGTAGCATCGGCCGCTACCGAAACCACTTATTACTCAGCTAGCGGTGATTGTGATCGATTTACCCTTAATCGCTACAACGGTGCTACGATTAAAATGGAAGGCGATCCATTCTGTAACCGCAAGACCGTCACTGATCCATCTGTGCTAGGTAAGCCTCATAGTGACCCAGAATATGTCGATTTTGTCAGTCAAAATGTCGAAAACGGCGAAGTCAAAGAAGACGGTGAACTCGCTCAGTTTATGTCGTATTGTGCTTTCCGCCTTTCTCCGCCAGGTATTCTTGACGCCGAAATTTCTGATGAAGTCGAAGGGAAGAAAACCCCACTTCGTCGTTTCGCACAGTTCCTAACCTCTATCTTTGGCTTCCTGGGTGCCAACTACGACGACGAAGAATCCGGTTGGGTTGACTATTACTCTTGCACCTTATCAAAGGACAACCCTAAATACGAGTCAATCAAACAAGCCTCAGTCTGGATGCTACGCCAGCGCCAATTAATCCAAGTCGGCGCCGTCAAATATGACGAAAGCCCAATGGTTGGCTATGCCAAAAAACACTGGGAAACCCATGCTCCAACCGATTACACCGACTACATAGCTAAAACTAGTGGTATGTCTTACGAAGATGCGCAATTAGTCCTCGACACTATCGCTTACTATACTTTCGTCGATCAATATGATTCCACCGAGCGAATCGCGATGGATGAACACCCAACCGATCCAGAAACTGGGGAACAAGTGGTCGCCAAAATCCACGCCGCTGACCAACGTCTCAGTAACGGTGAAAAACATGAACCAATCATTCTCATCGATCAACAAATCGCCTATGCCGACGTTCGTAACCGGAGTTATACAGTATGATAAAAATTCGTTTCACCACCAAACGTAGCGCTCCGCGTCGCAAAACTCTCATCGTCTGGAATGTTGTACTCAGCATACTGATTTCGCTCGGTGTATCTCTACCAACCGCCGCTATTACTAGAGCGCAACTAGAATTCTATGCGCAAAACGGTATTTTTTTCTATAATCCCGATAATACAGTGGGGATTACAGACAGTATGGCATGTGTTAGTGGTAGTAATACTAATTATGCTGGAGCACAAGTGTTCGACTCCGGACAAATGGACCTCATTAATGCTAATAAATTTGCCTACCAAGCTGCCGCCGACCAATACGGTTTTCCTTGGCAAGTACTCGCCGTTATACACAGTATAGAATCTAGCCTAAGTCGCAAAAACCCTGCTAATGGTGATGGTTTATACCAAATTATTCACTCAGATTGGCACGATTCTACTTTTACCCCCAATAAGGTTCTTGATGATGACGAATTCCTCGCAACTACCATAATCGCCGCCAAATTTATTGCAGAAAACAAAGCATCTGACTTAAACCTCAACACTGCTGACGGAGTAAAAGAACTCTTTCTTCGCTATAATGGTACCGGCGGTGGACATTATAAAGCCAAAGCCGAAGCGTTAGGTTATTCAGCAACTTACGAAGGATCACCTTACGTCATGAATCGTTTTGATGCACCACGCGACCCGACCAACCCATCAACCATGAATCCAGCCTGGCCTGGTATGTACATTGGCACTACGAGCGGAAATTCCCATTATGATCCAACTTACACTTGGACCGGATTTGGTGCCTACACAAAATACGTTGCCTTAGGTGGTAGTGGTGACGGCGGATGTTTCTTCTATACCTTCGGTGGATACACACTAGGCTACGGGGCTAGCGGTATGACCGAAGATGAGGCCGTCAAATTCATGCAGATTTACCGAGACCGCATGCACAAAGATGCAAACGGAGTGCCGACCGACAGCGACCTAAAAAGGGATTACGGTCTAACATCCAATACATGTTCTGAGGGAATTGCATATAACTGCGTTTCAGTATCACGCTATTTCGTTAATATGTTTACTTCACGAGCGAATAATAAAATTACAACATCCCTAGGTAACGGAATTGATGTTGCATCCAATCTAATTGGTAGTTACCCATTAGACTTTCAGGCCTGCGGACCAAAAGCCTTTTCCGTATTCTCTGGTAGCGGATCGGGTTCAGAAGGGCACACTGGAGTAATTTTAGGTATTAACACCGTCGCACCGAACGCTGGTGAAGTAATTACCGGAGAAGCTGGATGCAATAGTGGTGAAGACGGAATCAAAGTCGTCGTTTACCCACTCACAACCTTTATGGAAAAATATCGCACCGCAACACGTGATGTAGTTATCGCTTGTCCAACACAAGGCGTTAACTTAAGCGCAGATAGTAATTATACCTTTAGATTCCCAGAACTTATCGAAACCAAGCCAATAAAGGTATGCAAATATGATACAAATGCTAATGCAGATTGTAAATAATTATTATTGAGGTGGTGATATATGGATAATCAAGAAATAAACAAACTTAAACAAGCCGAAGAGGCCACCCTAGTCACTAATAATAGTCTCGATGGTACTTCCGCAGTGGCTGACGCCGAAGACCCTCTTGCGCCCACTACCAAAGTCACCCGAACTCCTCGTGTCAGTCAGAATTCCATCATTGAAATCAACCCATTTTTACTGGCTGGGCTACTAGTTGGTGTTGTAGTGGTCTGGCTACTCGTTGCTTCACTTAAACAAATTTTTCATACCAATCCATACGGCAAACAAATCAAAATTGATAACTTCTCTCAATACTTTAGAGGCATGCCAGAAAATGGCCGCGATTCACTTTTTAATTCATTATACATCGCTGTCGACAATAACACAAAAAACATTCAAATACCAAAAAAAGGTGCTCATATCCGCGAGGATTCTTCAACCAGCGAATATGATTCCAAAACAGATACCTACACTAGTACATTTTTAGTGGACATACCTGAGTTGCAACAAACCTATAGTCTTTGGGCTTACTGGTCTACTAATCCAGATAACACTTATGTAACAACTGCTAGCTATACTGGTTTGGTTTTTTGCCCAACCGAGGAGCAATTGATTTATCCAGCCTTTAAATGCTCAGATAGTCGCACAGAACAAGGCGTATCCATTGATCCGATTATTTCAATCACACCTATAAAAAGTAGTTATTACACAGATAATTACGCAGAATATATCTCTTATTCTATTACTGCGAAAATGAGCGACGATAACTCTAAACTTACTCTTGTGATTTCATCATACTCCAAAGATACACAAGCAAGTTACAACGCTGCATTACAAAAAATCAAAGAAAAAGGTTTTGACCCTAATAAATACGCTATCGAATACATAGATCAATCATCTAGTTTTGATGCGCCAGCGCGCACCGACAATTAAAACTATCTTTACTTTATCTTCAACCCACCAGTCCCTACTGATGTGAGAATAATTTGGTTTTCGTTAAAATTCTTTACTAGACAACGTTGCCGTGTCTCGTCCAATTCAGAATAAACATCATCAAGTAATACAATTGGTTGTTTTTTGATAATTTCTAGCATCAGACTGGCTTCGATAAATTTTAGTGCTAGAATCGACGACCGCACTTCACCTCGACTAGCCGAACCATCCGCCACACAACCATTAAAAATAAAATTATAACTATCACGGTGCGCGCCAAAACCAGTATGTCCCAAAATTTTATCTCGATTAAAATCACGCTCTAGAATTCTCAAGAATTCATTTTCGCTTTGCACTTCACTTTCGTATAACAACTCAATTTGGTCATCATTTTCGGCAATTGAACGATAAACTTCGGTAAAACTCTGATTGATTTTTTCCACAAGGTTACGCCGAGTTTCCACAAGTTCCATACCATGTTTAGTAATTAGCACATTCCAAGAAAATAGGTCGCCAAAATTCAATACCTCTTGCTTCAGTAATTCATTACGCTGCCTTAGCGCTTTATTATAACGTAGCAGGGAATCAGCATACACATCCGATAGTTGACTAAAAATCCGATCAAAATAATTCCGCCGACTAGTCGGGCTAGAACCAATCAAGTTCAAGTCATCCGGCTCGAATAAGACGATTGGGTACTTAAATTTCTTGGTCAGACGGCGAGTTTTATGATCTTCACAGAGAAACTCTTTCTTATTGCCATCATAAGTCACCGCTACCGTACGCCCATCATCATATTCTAGACTAATCCGATAAAAATCCGCCCCTCGACGTACTATTTCACGGTCGACTGCTCGGAAACTTTTGCCCTGCAAGACTTCGTAAATCGCTTCGAGAATCGAAGTTTTTCCACAACCGTTCTCCCCAATAATTTCTGTGGTTTGCGCGTCGAAGTTCACTTCAATTTTTTCGTGACTACGAAAATTCGTCATCCCTACCCGTCGAATAATCATACTACCCCTTAAGTGGCATAATAATATGAACGTAATCCCGACTATCTCTACCCCTAATCACCACCGGATCCAACCGATTAGCAAAACCAAACTCAATCTCTTTACCCTCTAATACATTTAAGACATCGAGTAAGAAGCGCGAATTCAGTACCACTCTACCACTATTTTCCACTGCGGTCTCGATTTCTGAAGTATTTTCACCTAGTTCATTAGCTACTGACGCAATCGAAAACACGGATTTTTCACTATCCGTCTCGCAGACAATTGAGCCACCAACTTCTTTGGCAAATAATGCCGCAAGTTTAGTTACACGTACCAATTCATCTTTCTTAAGTTCGACATTAATCTCGCTTGATTCTGGGATTAATTGACGATAATCAGGGAACGAACCATCAATTAGTTTAGAAATAATTTCGATATCACCCAGCTTAAATTTAACTCCAGTCTCGTCAAAAATCACTTCGATATCATCCGTGTCATCACTTAAACTTCGCATAACTTCTTGAAGAGAAGTAACTGGCACAATTGCATTCAGTTCGTTTTCTACATTATCAGCTAGTTTTCGCTCTGCCAAACGATAGCCGTCAGTCGCCGCTACAAATAATCCACCGTCTATCGTATTAAAACACACTCCAGTTAAGGCTGGTCTTGTCATATCATTACTGGCCGCCACCATAACTTGACCAAGTCCGGTCTTAAACTGATCTGCCGCAATAGTAAAT
Source organism: uncultured Candidatus Saccharibacteria bacterium (assembly GCA_964397215.1). Taxonomy (GTDB): domain Bacteria; phylum Patescibacteriota; class Saccharimonadia; order Saccharimonadales; family Saccharimonadaceae; genus Nanosyncoccus. The sequence continues at coordinate 6,122 of CAYNHE010000002.1, read as the reverse complement.
TTAGCTAGCTCGTGCTCAATATCTGGTAACTCCGGAAAATCCTCTGCCGCTGCACCGTTAATAGTAGATTTATAACCTTTTGACTCAATCGACACTTTATCATTATCTACTTTAATCGTCACATCCTCACCTCTTGGCAAATTTCCCACAAACTCAGCAATTAAACGAGCTGGTACAGTGATACTACCATCTTCAGCTTCTTTAGCAATTAATTTACTAGTGACTGCCATGTCGAGGTTAGTGGTGGTTAAACTAACTTCTTTACCGGTAGCTTTAATCAAGACATTACTTAGAATAGGTAAAGTTGCTCTACCACCTGCTGCTACTCTACTGACATTATTAAGTGCTTTTGCGATTTTTTCTTGTACTAATTTTAACTTCATTTCTTCTCCTTTAATATATTAGTAGTAGCAGTAGTAGGCTATGTGGAAAATGTGTAAAACCGCCATTTATATCTGTTAAACCCTGTGTAAATCATGGCGAAAACTTTTCCACGCTTTCCACCAAGTCGCGTGGAAAACCCTACTTTTACACACACTAAAATTCCACCGAGTGTTTTCCACAATAACTTTCCACAATTTTCCCACATACTATCCCACAAGGTTGTCCACATGTTTTTCCACAATCTAGAAGTATTAAACACTGGAGCGTAAGACTTATTCATAGATTTTCTCCTTAATCGCGGCAATCTGGTCGCGCAGGGCAAAATCTAACTTAGTGCGTTCTTCGATCATCTTGATTCCATGCATCACGGTAGTGTGATCTTTTACCCCAACTTCGCTGGCGATTTTAGGGGTGCTCATCTGAAGTTCTTTTGATAGTAGATACATGGCAACCTGGCGAGCGTTCTTAATATTAGCTACGCGACTTTTGCTGCAGAGTTCTTGAGCGGTTAAGTTGTAGAATTTTGCTACTTTATCCACAATAGTCTTGGCCGAAACTGTCTTGGCGTGACGAGTTGATGCGACATGTAAATAACCACCTTTGATAATCTCTAGTGGGGTCATTTGTCTAAGTTCGGCTAAGGCAATGAGAGTCTTAAAATTTTTCTCAAGTTCACGAATATTAGTGATGACATTCTCGGCGATGTACTCAATCGCTTCGTCCTCGATTTCTACCCCAATAAACTCGGCTTTAGTCTTCAGGATAGCACATTTATCCTCGAAACGAGGCATTTGGATATCAAACGCCCCGGACTGTGACAAGCGCGAAGCCAGGCGTGGGTCAACGGTTTTAATCTGCTCTGGTAAACGGTCGCTGGTCACGATAATTTGTTTATCTAGCTGGTATAATTCGTTAAAAATGTTAAAAAATTCTTCTTGCGACGAATCCTTATTCACAATCATCTGAAAGTCGTCAATGATTAATACGTCAAGTTTTTTGAATTTTTCGCTAAATTCTTTACCCTTGCCACTTCTGATTGAATTAACGAAGTCAGAATAGAAACTTGAAACTGGCAAATACCTTACTTTAAGATCGGGATGTTTACGTAATAGTTCATTACCGATGGCTTGTACTAGGTGAGTTTTACCTAGTCCTGAACCACCATAGAGGAAAAACGGATTGTAATTTGTGCCAGGATTCTCGATAATGTTACGCGCCACACTAACAGCGAGATCGTTATTAGAGCCAACTACAAAATTATCTAGCGTATAATCTGGCTTGAGTCCGGTCTGTGGCTCGCGTCCCCGAAAATTCTTGCGAATCTCCGAAGTGCTATCAAGAGTATTAGTAGGTGATTTTGCTGCTGAAGTTGGTTTAGTCGAAGAGACGCGAGGCTTGGTATTGTTCTGGATGAGTACATATTGAATATCTTTCACTGGAATGTCACAAGCTTTAAAAGCATCATGGATTACTGGGGAATATTTTGTCTCAAGTTGCTTACGCTTAAAAGTGTTAGGCGAACCAAGCACAACCTGGCCATCTTCTAGGCTTATAATCTCGGTACCGGTAAACCAAGTCGAAAACTGCCCACTCGGAACTGTCTGTTCAATTTCGGCCAAAACTTTTTTCCATACGTCTAACATGGAACCTCAATACTCCTCCTTCTGATACCCCTATTATATCAAAACGTTCAGACTTTTCCACAGTTTTATCTCTATATTTTGAACATGTTATAATAATGCTCTCTGGTTACAGGGGTGGGTTTTCCACAAAAACCTCCGTACCCCTGATTATAGTTGTGGAAAACCACTTGAAAAAAGTGGAAAACTGCGCTATACTAAGACAAGTATTTGTCAAATAGAAAAGGGAATTATAATATGCCAAAGCGAACTTATCAACCACATAAGCGCCAACGCAAAGTTGAGCATGGTTTTATGAAGCGTAATAGCACTAAGAATGGGCAGAAGGTATTGAAGCGACGACGGATTAAAGGCCGCGCACGTCTTACCGCGTAGTCTGACTCGTTCTCGTTGGTTACTGTGTTGTCAGCGGTTTACGGTGCGCGCTCTCCGTATGTATAATACGGTAACGCGACTAAAGTCGCTACCAATTAGGCGTCGCCTCACAAGCATAAAATAATTTTTTGCTTGTGAGGCTCCTATGGTTGGACGCTTGCGCTCCGCACCGCTTCCTAACATTAACTCAACGAGAACTTTGTCAGTTGTTTATTAATAGCGTAAAGCGAGTGCATGTCGGTATTTGCCTTATCTATTGACGAATAAAAGCAAGGCTTGCTAGCCTTGCAGAGTGAAGACCCCGTAAAGACGGGCGTCTGAACGGTGAGTCAAAGATAAGGTAAATACTGACATGTATTTGTTTTTGTAATATAATAATTACAATGTTAAGAAAAAAATATCGCTTCCACTCTCGCGGTGGTGTGCGCGCCACATATCAGCATGGCAAAACGATCCGCACACCCCAAATGTCGTTGATTTTTGCGCCGAATCAGCGTGGTTTTCAGCGTTTTGCGGTAGTCGTGTCTAAGAAAGTTCTTAAATCTGCGGTGGGGCGTAATCGGATTCGCCGCCGGGTTTACGAGGCGATTCGTTTGGAAACTGGTGATTTTAAGATTAAACAAGATTCAATTTTTGTCGTTTATAATAAAAACGTCAATAAAATTCCATTTCTTGAGTTAAGGCGTCTGGTGCGCGACTTACTTTACGAAAGTACCACGAGATAGATTTATTCCGATCTAAACCTAAGATAATCTTAAAAAACTCTTTATCTACCAGTTGGAGGTTTATCTCTGAACTGAGATATGCTATAATAGTAACATGTTTGAGTTAATTGATATGATAATCGTTCGCCCGATTACGAATATTCTATTTGTGATTTATGGGGTGGTCGGCGATTTTGGCCTAGCGATTATTCTTTTTACGGTACTAGTTAAGATTTGCATGTGGCCGATTATTAAGCGTCAATTGCACCAAGCTAAGCTGATGCGTAAGATTCAGCCAGAACTTACCGAGATTAAAAAGAACTGTAAAGGTAATCGTCAACTAGAGTCTCTGCAGATGATGGATCTCTATAAACGTAATAATATTAAACCGTTTCGACAGATTCTTACTCTATTGATTCAGCTGCCGATTTTTATTGCGCTCTTTACAGCGGTGCGCGCTATGGCGGTACCACAGCCAGATAATAGCCTTAATACTCGCGCGTATAGTTTTGTCCGGCAGATTCCTCGCGTAGAAGAAGTGGCGGACCTCCAGACGGTTTATTTAGATGATTTGCAGCGCGTTACTGAGGAGAACTCGCACAAAGGCGAAGGTGAAGAAAAGACTCCTCTCCCAGAGTATGGTTTTGCGCCGAAATTGTTTGGTGTAGTTGATCTCAATAATCGACCAGGGTTTACTTCTATTAGCTCGTTTGTGGTTTTGTTATTTGCGCTAGCGTCGGCACTGACTCAGTATTGGGTTTCTCGCCAGCAGCTACCATCCAAGAAGGGTGCCAAATCGCGTACTTTCCGTCAGATTCTTAAAGAAGCCTCTGATGGTCAAGAGCCAGATCAGGCCGAGCTAAATGCCGTGATGACTCGTCAAATGTCTGCTATGATGCCACTGATGATGCTGTTTGTGATGCTAAACCTACCAGGTGCGCTAGTGTTTTATTATCTGATTAGTAATATCTTCACTGTAGCTCAGCAAAAAATTGTCTTCTCACGTAGTGAATCAGAGATGGAAATTGCTGCCGATAAGCAAGTGATTCGTGAACTCAATAAGATTGAAGAAGGACAGATTATTAAAGACGCTGCCGCCAAGCCGGGTGCTAAGGTGACACGTATTTCCGCTAAGAGTAAGCACCACAAGAAATCGAAGAAAAATAAGGAGTAAAATATGAACAGAGATGAATCGATTCGTTTCGCCACAAAATATCTCGAAGACCTGCTATCGTTCTTTGGCATCAATGTTGCGGTAGACTCTACGATGGATGATGAGGTGATTCAGCTAGCTATACCATCTACCTCTATGAACTCGCTATTGATTGGTAAAGAGGCTAATAACTTGCGTGCGTTGCAGCATGTGGTGTCGCAGGCTTTGGTGAATCGTGATGCAGAAGTTACCAGGGTAAATGTTGATGTGGCAGACTACAAGCGTCAGCGCGCTGACCGCATTGCTGAGCAGGCGGAAGACTGGATTCGTGCTGTGCGGCAGACCGGCCAGACCAAAGTATTAAATTTAAATGCTGCGGACCGTCGCGTTGTACACAAAGTAGCGCAAGATTATTCAGATATCGAAACTCACTCCGAAGGCGTTGGTAGGGAACGACAGCTGTTTATTACTAAAAAACACCTCGATGACGAAGAATAATAAAGTTTAAAACCAGCCCTCAGGGGCTGTTTTTTTGTGCGCAGCGGCAACATTCGTTTAGGAACAACTTATAGTTTTGCTAGAAATATTGGTGGCGGACTGTTTTACTGGACGGATAGCGCTACTACCACAAATGATGCCTATTATGTTAGTGCTCTTGTCTCAGTCCAATCGTCGGCTGATCCGACCGCTCGTTACCACGGTTTCTCTCTCCGCTGTTTGCAGGAGTAGGGAATATTCTAACGATGGTCTTTTTATTAAAAAAACCGAACAAGAATCATAGGAGTTTTACACAAGACGTGGAAAACTGAGGAAAAACCCTAACCATAACAAATAATGAAAATTAACAATGTCAACTTGAGATAATGTAGAAACATTTTATAAAAATGATTGATAAAATAATGAATAATGTTATAAAGTTTACTTTGTGCGCAGCGGCCGTATTCATGTAGGTAATGGCTTCGTAAGAACTGCCGGTATCCACAGCTATTATTGGACAGGATGTGGGGATGTAGCTGCTGACGTCTACGTATTTACTTTTTCTGTCTCAAATGTGTACTTATTAAACGATTCATACGGTCGTTACTACGGTTTCTCTCTCCGCTGTTTGCAGGAGTAGGAACGCTTGCTCCTAATTTTCTAAAATCGCTCCGGGCCGCTTGGCCAAGTCTTATATTTCAGAAAATTAGGAGCTGCGCTTCGTGTTTAATTTTTTAGAAAATACGAACTGCGCTTAAATGATTTCGTCTGGATGGTTAGTTTTAGGAAAATTACTTGTGGTTTCTAAAAGTGTGTTATAATAGAGATGCTAAACATATCGGTTCTATTTTTTAATACACCTTTTGGGATATATGGCGATCATGTGCCAACTTTCCGAAAGGTGAGCTGATATGTTTAGCGACTGCACGTGGTCGCCATTTTTGTTCTGCGGGATAGCCTTATAGAACAAGAACGACGTATTCGTGCTACTTCCATCCTTCTGCGCAGTTGTATGGGTAAATGGGGGGATTGGTTTTGGTGGGGTGAGCCGTTTTTGTACCTCTAGGTGAGAGTACGATAGTTATATAGATAGTAGGATATTTATGTAATCAAAAACCCTTTGCTATTGTCCTCATGCAAAGCTCACTCTCACCTCCGGTTCACTTCCACCAAACCAATCCCCCTAACTTAAGACCAAACAATAGTAGTTTTAACTTTGGAGGTAACCCATATATGGTTAATAGAATTATCAACTTTAACGCCCTGGCTTATACTAGCTTAGGACTAATCATCCTACTTGCTATAGTGGCTTTATTGCCTACTATTAGTAGCCGCGTTTCCGCCACTCCACTCACTGCCACGGCTGGGGTCGCCATTACGGCTAATAGT
>CAYNHE010000001.1:0-96203 GCA_964397215.1 uncultured Candidatus Saccharibacteria bacterium | reverse complement strand
GTGACGGTAAATCCTACTGGGTAGCCAAACTAGCTGATGGTAACTGTTGGATGACGCAGAACCTAGCGCTCAACCTCGGCACTGCCCCAGACTCCACCACCGAAGCCAAACTAGGCAAGTTTGTCTCTAGACTTACACCAGCGGATAGTGATGTGGAGGAGACGTGGATGCCAAGTAGTAGTACGAATGAGGTGAAACTAGATGGTGAAGCTTTATCTACTTCGGTCAATAATCAGTGGTCGTGGAATCTCGGTAGATTCGTTACAGGTAGGCCTCGTACACAGAAGACGTGTAATGAAGACCCCCTATATCAGATAGATAATTTCAATCAATCATGCGCAGCTGCCGGCATGATTGATGTGACCGACACTGCATGGAGGCCTACCTTTGAAGCTCAGCCAGGTAACTTTACTTATGATGCTACAAATAACAAGTTTTCTGCAACGCCGAATCTAAGTAGTGATACCTTAATTGCAATTAACACTACCGAACAAACTTACGATTCACATTATTTATTTGGTTCGTATTATCAATTTAATACAGCTACTGCAGGGCAAGGAGCAACTTCTAATTATGCGGTTGCTACGACTAGCATATGCCCAAATGGTTGGAGGCTGGCTAGTGCTACTCGCGGTTCAGACCATTATCCAACTGAAACAAATGATTATTATCGACTGACAAAAACATACGGGTATGGCGAACCAGGCCTTGATGCATATAATAATGCCTATATCAAATATGCTACCGATTACAAAATGACCGGTATCCCATTCTATTTTCCTATGTCGGGGTCGATCCCAATGGGTAAGGGAGGTTTATATTCATTGGGTCGGGCTGGCAGGTACGTGTCGAGCGCAACGTCAATTAACTATGCATCGACAGTGCAAGTATTAGCGGCTGGGATTTACGTAACGGATGCTCAGCCTAAATTTGATGGTTTCGCGGTTCGCTGTCTCGCTCGCTAACCCCCAAGCAATAATTTTCCACTGCAAAAGTAAAATACCTCACTCGTGGGGTATTTTATTGTAAAATAGAATTATGAAAATATTTATCGATGGCAAAATCACTATACAGGCCTTTCTCCTTGGTATAGTGATTTTTTGAAGCACTGTTCTTGTTCGTAATACTCGTGCTGCCCTCATTTTTCTAAACCTCACCCCACCGTCCTATCTGGATTTTCTTACCAACTCCCAGAGCGCCATCCCAGTGGCTACGGAAACATTGAACGACTCTTTGCATCCCATCATCGGGAATTCTAAGAAAAAGCCCATCGCCTCGCGCAGTTCCGTCGGGATTCCGTTCACTTCCTCTCCTAAGACCAATACTACATCACGATTTTGCCAGGCTTCAATCGTGGCGTCCGCCCGATCGGTTCCGGCCACTAGTTGGCGCGCTAATTCGGCACCTGACAAGTTGTTTTCCAGACCGACGATGACGGAATCTTGGGACTTTTGCTGTTTTAGCCAGTCGGCTAGGTCATCTACTAATTCGATGGCGACCATTTTTTCGGCTCCTAGTGCGGATTTGGCGATTTGATGGTTTAATTTCTCGCGCAAATGCGGCAAAACTCCAGGGTCGTCATAGCGCGGCGTGACTCCGGACAATATCACTTTATCTGCGCCTAGCCCTTCCGCCGTACGCAAAATCGCACCCACGTTATACGTAGAGCGAATATTATGTAATACTAGCGAAATTTTCATGGCATAATTATAGCATGAAATAACAGACTACCCAAACGAATTATTGACGGAAAACGTCATATAATGTATAATAAAACAAGACAAATTTTGCAAATAAAATTTATCAGAAGAGGATGCAATTTAATTTTTCAAACCAATGTGGTGCCAAGACTGATTCAATGAAGGAGGGAATGAATAATGAAAGCAATTCTAATGACGGTTGATTGGCAGACAATCTCAGCAATCTTGGGGAAGATTCTACTAGTGGTATCGCTTGCTCTAATAGCAATAGTTGTGATATTTGCGGCTATTGCTTTGTGGCGCACTATCCTATATTGGGCAATAGCGGCAGCGATCAATTTTTACGAGTGGTTTTATTGCCCCAAGTACAAACTTTTCGCGGGCGAAAGCCAATATCCGGTTGGCGATGTCTATCGGCAAGCCCTGCTCAAACGAGACGAAAAATGGGGAATGTTGTGCGCAGTCATCGCAACATTGGTAACGGCCACATTATTCCTCGGAGCGGCGCAACTGATTATTTCCTTAATTTGGTAGTGAAGTAGTCAAGATGCGCCTAGCGACATAATTGCAGAGAAAAAGTAGTAACTTTTGTATTTTTAATTAAGAATCCCCCTAAGAGTGGGGATTTTTATTGCCCGATCTTCTCATTATAGCAAACTTTTTATAAAATGTCAAGCCTACCTCTATAAAATCACTGTGTTATAATATATAGCATGGAAAGATATGACCCACTGAAAATCGAACAAAAATGGCAAAAAATCTGGGAAGATACCGAGGCTTTTAAGGCGGTTGAGGACGATTCGCGCCCTAAGAAATACGTCGCCGAAATGTTCCCATACCCCTCCGGCGCTGGTTTGCACGTCGGTCACGTACGCAATTTTACGATCGTCGATGTGCTGGCGCGTTTTTACGCTCAGCAAGAAATTAATGTTTTGAGGCCGTTTGGCTACGATACTTTTGGATTGCCGGCCGAGAATTATGCCATCAAGACTGGTATTTCACCTCAGGATGCGACGGCTACTAACATTGCGAATTTTCGCAAGCAGGCCAAGAAACTCGGCTACGCCATCGATTGGAGTCGTGAGATTAATACATCTTCTCCAGAATATTATAAGTGGACTCAGTGGTGTTTTTTGCAACTTTTTAAGAAAGGTCTCGCCTATCAGAAAGAATCTTATCAGTGGTGGTGTCCGGTTGATAAAACCGTCCTGGCCAACGAACAAGTAGAAGGTGGTTGTTGCTGGCGTTGCGGTCACGAAGTCGAAAAGAAAAAGATGAAACAGTGGTTTTTCAAAATCACCGATTACGCGGACGAATTATTGAACGACATCGACGCGGTCGAATGGCCAGATAAGATCAAGACCGCTCAGAAAAATTGGATTGGTCGTAGCGAAGGCGCCGAGATTGCTTTTGCAGTCGATGACAAACAGACCGAGATTGTAGTTTTTACGACGCGCCCCGATACGATTTTTGGTGCTACTTTTATTGTGTTGGCACCAGAGCATCCACTGGTGAAAGAACTGGTGAACGACGACACACGCGACAAAGTGTCAGCTTACTGTGCAGAATCCCTCAAGAAATCAGAAATCGAACGTCAAGAGAACAAAGAAAAAACTGGCGTTTTCACCGGTAGTTGCGTCAAAAATCCGGCCACCGGCGAGCTAATCCCGGTTTGGGTGGCTGATTATGTGCTTTATGGTTACGGTACTGGTGCGATTATGGCCGTGCCGGCTCACGATGAACGAGATTTTGAGTTTGCCGAAAAATTCGATTTGCCAGTCAAAACCGTCATCGAAAAACCAGAGAATTACAGCGGCGACGAACGTTGTTATCATGGCGAAGGTGAACTAGTGAACTCTGAACAGTTTAACGGCACGCGCAGCGAAGACGCTCGTGAACAAATCGTCGCTTGGCTCGATCAAATGGATGTCGGCAAGCCAAAAGTCACCTACAAAATGCGCGATTGGCTGATTTCGCGTCAGCGCTACTGGGGTTGTCCAATTCCAATTGCTTACGACAAAGACGGTAATGCTCACCCAATCCCAGAGGATCAGTTGCCAGTAATGCATCCAGACATTAGTGATTATCAACCAGACGATTCGGGCCGTTCGCCGCTGGCTAAAGCCACCGACTGGCTCAAAGTTACCATTGATGGTAAAGAAATGACGCGCGAAACCGATACTTTGGACGGTTATGCCTGTTCGAGCTGGTATCTCTGGCGTTACACTAGTCCACATGATGACGCGGCGGCCTGGGACCCAGCAGCAATTAAATATTGGGCGCCAACCGATGTCTACGTGGGTGGTGATCACGCCGTGGCGCACTTGCTCTACGTGCGTTTTTGGTGTAAGTTCTTTGCCGACCAAGGATTTTTGCCTTTCCGTGAGCCAATCAAGAAACTACTTTACAACGGCTACATCAACGCTCCTGATGGCAAGAAAATGAGCAAAAGTAAGGGTAATGTAATTGATCCACTAGAAGTGATTGACAGTGGTTATGGTGCTGATACTTTGCGCACTTACGAAATGTTTATCGGACCATATGATCAGGATGCCGCTTGGAGCACCGAAGGCGTAGGTGGGGTTTACCGTTTCTTGAATCGTTGCTGGACGCTTTGCTTTAACAATGCTCAGGAAGCAAGTGCTGAGACTAACCAAGTCATCCGCCACAAGACCATCAAGAAGCTCACCGAAGATTTGCATCGAGCTAGTTTCAATACGGCTGTCGCGGCACTGATGGAGTACGTCAATGAACTTTACAAGAACGGTGCGAACGAGGCGGATATTGACGCTCTGGCGCGGCTGCTGAAACCTTTTGCTCCACACCTCGCTAGCGAAATGCTCGAACATCTTCAGGGCACCCCTGAGATTGATGACGTCTGGCCAACTTGGGACGATAGCCTCTTAATCGAAGAAAACGTCGAAGTTGTCGTGCAAGTGAATGGCAAGCTCCGTGCCAAACTTAGCGTGCCGGTAGAAATGCTGGGCGATGAGGAGAAGTTGAAGGAACTTGCTGTCGCTGATAGCAATGTACAGAAATTTATCGCGGACAAAGAAATACGTAAAGTCATCGTGCCAAAGAACGCCAAATTGATTAATATTGTAGTGGGGTAGAGACCTCGCAGAGCGGATGTTTCGTAAAGCAGACGCCTAGTCCTTATTGCGATTTTTGAAACGCAGAGAGTTTTCATGGTATAATATATACGCCTAGTTCTTTTTATAGGTTAAATTTCGTGCGAGAAGAAGGAGGGAAAGATGAAGTTTAACATTCTAATGAAGCGTGCAGCCATCATGCTGATGGGGGTTGCACTGGTACTAGCCGTGGATTCGTGCTCGGAGGCATTGACTACGTTGGCTGCTGACGCAACGTATCTGGTTAAGACTCGGGACACGCCGCCCGTGCTCGGCGAAGACGTTTCGGGTGGTCAGGCGCTCGACAACCTCGGCATTTATGCCGGTGAAACCGGATTTGTTTGCATTATCATGAACGATGAAGGCGAAATCGTCGCGCCGAACGAGCAATACGAGCACATCTTAGAAGCAGACAAGCAGTACACCATCTATAGCTATTATATTTGGCATGGCGAACATGATGGTGATATTTTGCATGACGCTAAGGTGTATGTTGAGTTTCCGACGACGATTAGTGACGATGTGCATAGTGAGCTGATTTTTCACTTTGACAACGATCGGACTCCGCTCAATATGGCGGCGTGGGTACGTTCCGAGTGGGGAGATTTAACCGTGCAAACCAGCGAGGCGGCGGCAATTTTGAGCGACGTAGTGCATACGGCGGCCGAGGATACTTTTACTGTGCAAGAACTCCTAAGTAGTAATTGTCAGGTAAAACTTGGTAATTGTGGCGGCGCGTTAGATGGCAATTTGCTCTACCAAGAAGCGGCGCTAGAAGGTCAAATACGTGACGGGATGATTGACCTAAGTTACGGCGCAGCTACCGAAGGCGCGCCCATCGTGACGCTAGTGATGTTTATTAAAACTGCACCGGTCGACACCGTCAGTCCTCTGATTGTGACTGGGTTAGTTATTCTGCTGATGGGCGGTTTGTTCTTGGGTGTTTATTTCTGGCAAAGAAAAAGGAAAATCGTAGTCCCGCTCCAACCCAATAAACCTCGCAAATAGCCATGGCGCAATCACTATAGTCATCACAGCCATTGCGGCCACGACAACCATTGCAATTATTGCAGCTTCGTAAATCTGGTGATTCAACTAGGTCGTAAATTAAAGCGGTGTCTAACAGACGCCGCTTTTTAACGTGTTCGTCATTATGGTTCCTAATATATAACTCGTAAGCATGCAGTCCAATTTCTCAATCAACATAGCTCAGCAGCCCCCCAAGAAACGCAAAAATCTCCTTGCAAGCGTCTCCAAAATGTGCTAAAATGACAGATAGAATCTTTTATTAAAATTATTAAGGAGCATTATGCCTGAACCTAAGAAACAGAGCAGCCCACGCAAGACCGGCCTTCGCCGGAGTCATTTGCGACTTAAGCTCGCTCGCTCAGTGAATCGCTATTCACCAATCAAGGCTTTTGAGACTGCTAAGAAGACTCCTAACCTCAAGGTTAAGACTGTCAAACCAGCCAAGCAGACTACTGTTAAAGCTGACAAAGCCGCTAAAAAAGCCCAGCCAGCCGCAGCCGCCAAGAAGACCACCACTAAGGTGACCACTAAGTCAACTAAATCAACCAAAAAAACAAAATAATTTCACAAAAAGGGAAGGTATATGGCTAGCAACCGTCATTTAGGTAGAATCATTGTTTTACAAAGTTTGTATGAATACGAATTCCGCAAACAAGCCGGAGATCCAGCTGCGGAAATCGATGTAATTGTTGCTAAAAATATCGAGCCATATGCCAAAGCCCTTGGTGATACAGAGTTTGTCTATCGTTTGGCTCGGAATGTTTCCGAAAGGTTTGCTGAGCTTGACGAAGAATTGCAACCCATAGCGCCCGAATGGCCCTTGTCGACGATTGCGGCGATTGATCGCAACGTCCTTCGCATGGGGCTTTATGAATTGCAATTTGACTCGCAAACGGTGCCGCCTAAGGTGGCCATCAACGAAGCGGTGGAACTGGCCAAGGCTTTTGGTGCAGATAATTCATCGCGCTTTATCAACGGAGTTCTAGGAACCGCTTATCGTCAACTCTACGAATCTGACGGTGACACGACAGCGGCTCCGAAGGAGGAAAACCATGGCGAACAAGAAAAAGCCAGCGAAAAGAAAACAGACGCCCAAAAAACGTCGACCGCTGAAAATAGCGACGCTCACCAGCACTCAGAAACCGACCAAGCAGCCCAAGTCGAAACTACCCAAGCCCCAGAAGTCACAGAGACCCCAGAAGCAGAAACCGGAGCAGCAGAAGCCGCTGCGACCGACGATGGAGCCTCGGACAGCGCCGCGTAGTGCGCCTACTTCAGCGAGCATTACCCCAAATAATTTGCCAGCCGAGCGCAAAGTCCCTGAGGCTTTGCCACTCAAAGAAGAGCGTGAGGGTACCAACCCAGTTACTAGACTGACCGCTCGTGTATTTAAAAAACCAGCCATCCAAGAAGTCGTGCGCGAACCGACCGCTGGAGGTATCGTCTTTCGCATGAGCAAAGACCAAAAAGACATTGAAATCCTCCTAATCCAGGATTCCAAAGGTCGCTGGACGATTCCTAAAGGTCACATCGAGCACGGCGAAACCGCTAAACAGACCGCAGTGCGCGAAATTGGTGAAGAAGCCGGGCTCTTTCACATTCAAGTACTGATGTGGCTCGGCAAAATCAACTTCCAGTACCGCCGCATTGACAAGTTGGTATTGATGACTACGCAGATTTATCTGGTGCGCGCCATGGACGCTGCCGAAATCCCCACCAAAGAGCAATGGATGAAGGGAATTAAGTGGTTTAAGTTTAACGATGCGCTTGACGCGATTGAGTATGAAGACATCGAAAAACTGATGCTAGTAGCAAAGAATAAAATTAGACAAGGAATTTAGGAGGGTTAACTCAATATGGATAAAAATTTGATTGCAGAATACCAAGATTTTGCACGCGAAAAACTCGGTTTTGAGTTTCACGATATTGATTTACTGATTACCGCACTCACTCACCGCAGTTATGTCAACGAACATAAATCCAGCACCAAAGACCATAACGAACGCCTGGAATTTCTTGGCGATGCCGTGCTCGAGCTCGTAGTGTCGGACTTTCTCTATCGCAATTATGACGAGCCAGAAGGCATTATGACGGCTTGGCGTTCAGCTCTAGTCCGTACCGAAAGCATTGGTGAATCAGGCGAAGAATTGGGCTACGGTCCGCTAGTTCGCCTTTCACGTGGCGAAAAACACGGTTCGACGCGTGCCCACGCCGTGATTTTGGCGGATTGTTTTGAGGCGGTAATTGGTGCTATTTACCTTGACCAGGGTTATGACACGGCTAAGGAGTTCATCGCTAAGTGGATTCTGGTAAAAATCGACCGTATCCTCGAAGAAGGTACTTGGCGTGATCCTAAATCTTACTTGCAGGAACTCGCTCAGCACGCTGATGGTTCCACCCCAAGCTATCATGTGATTGGTGAAGAAGGTCCAGATCATGATAAAACTTTTGCTGTGGGCGTCTATGTTGGCGGCCAGTTAAAGGGGCGTGGCGAAGGCCACTCCAAGCAAGAAGCCGAAGGTAACGCTGCCGCCGAAGCTGTCAAAGGCTACCTCAAACTCGGCATCAAGCTGGATAAAAAACTTGATAATGTTGTCGCCTCGGCACACTCCCATTAGGGAAAATTGTTAAAGACTCACCGACCCAGCTAGTAGATATAGTAAGCATTAAAATAGAGCGCCATAAGCGCCCTATTTTAATGTACAACCTCCCCCAACACTAGAGAATAAACACAAACAATTTTCATCGAAAGCCACAGACTTACTTGCTACTACCCATAGTGCTAGTATTGGTCCAGCCACAGAGAATGCAATAATTTGACGAATAAGTCCAATCCGCTCCCGGCGGCGAAAGTTCCACGCCAAGATCGACTTTGGCGGCGTAACATTTTTCTGCATTGATAATCACTACCTCAGTCGGAGACGTCTCCGAGGATTCTGATTCATCAGAATCCTGATCAATGTTACCGTCAGAGTCCTCATCCTGCTCAGACGATTCAGGGTCTACGTCGGTCTCATTTTGCACAAATTCCTCGACTTCTTCATCATCGCTTGCATCATCCTTGCCTTCTGCTTGAAGCTCGGCCTTTTTAATGCATTCGTCGAATTTTTCCGTCTCCGCCACCATAAAAGCGGCAAAACTCCCCGAACCGTCAATCAGTCCGTTCCAGCCGCAAAAGTCCTCTGATCGCACACACCAACTTGATGTCACGAACGAATCGTCTTCGCAAATGTCAATCAGATTCGAGGTATTATTAACGTCTGCCAGTAGGACGAAATTCTCCGATGGTGTCATAAACTCGCTAGTCGGGCGGATGTTATCCCAATTGTTTAGGAAAATTTGCATCGTTTCGGACTTGTAAGTCCGATTATCGAATGTGCTAGAGGTGTCTAACACCCAACCGTGTTCCATGGCTTCCAGCAAATCTTCTACTAGTACCACCTGGAGTTTCATTTCGCCGTCAATTTCGCTTAGCAGACAGAACGTCTCCGCCTCCTCGTTAAAACCTTTGCCGTAGATCATGTGCGTATCCAAGAAACCAATCGTTCCGAGAAAACTTAAACCTTTCTCATATGTAACACTCAGGTAGTCGGTCACATCGCAGAATTCGCCCTCCTGGGTGAGCCAACCTACTCGATTGAGCGGTAATTCCTCAGCCGAATTGTCGTCCTTAGGATAATAAGTTCGCGTCGCAGCCATTTTACTAAAATCACTCGAAAACCATTCGCGGTGGTTAGCAAACAAACCTCGCTGCAGAACCGAATATTCGTAGTCCAGTCCCAATTCGTCGTCGCGCCCGTCCGAGCGGATTTCGAAACTTGCCAGTTCGCGCCGATGCTTGGTCGTTGGATTGACTCCAGTGAGTGTCATGGTGCAGCCATAAATCGGTTTCAGATTGACCGGATTCCACGGATTACCAATGTAATATTTGACCTCCGTATTGCTACTCAGAACCACCAGCTCCGCCTCTTTGGGTAAATCAAGATTCTCGATGCCCACCATACTGATTCCATCCGTCAACTGATAAAGCGCCGATTTTTCAGGCAACGCCGCTAATGCTGCCTCAGCAGCCTTCAGGCCAATCTCGGCAAGCTGGTCACCAACGTTAAACTCGGCCGGCTCATACAGACCTGGGGCCTGTTTTTCCTCCGACGTTGATTCATCGGTAGTAACCGGATTGTGCGTTTTTCGCTCTATCAGCAGATTGCCAACACCGACAATAGCTAGTAAAGCTGCAACCACTAGTATTACCTTCGCTCCGTGGTCGTTTGTCCATTTGTTTGAACTTTTGTTCTTTTTCATCTCTGTCCCTCCATATGTAAAAATACGATATATTGCTACATCCGTATTATTTTATCATAAAATCGCCAAAAAAGAAACCGTCCAGATTGCTCCGAACGGTTTCCAGCGCATCATGCATCATTTTAGGCCTAATTTGCTTGTCCAGCCTGCTTCTGCTTATTTGATTTACCCTTAGAACCTTTGCCCGTAACCCAGTCGTACAGGTTTAACATTACAAGGCGAAAAAAGTATGATAGAGAAACCAGCAATATTGCTCTGCTTAGGATAAGCATCCAGTGCGAAAAATTCAACTTCGTCCGCCCACCTTGTTTAGTGGAAATCGCGACGAAGTTCGAATTAATCTCCCTTGAATTATCGTTTGTCAGTAGCAAATTCGATAATCCAGCCTGAGGATTTTGCACTGTGCAACTGCCGTTCAACAGCAGAATGCCCTTGCGTAAATCCGGCCAACTTCCTTCGTCGACGATTCTGAACCTCTGGACGAGACAGAGATCGTCGATTTTCTGCATGTCTGGCGAGGTTTGATTGTTCAAGACTACCGTGCTATCTCTCGGAATCACCTGTAGCTCATTCTGTCCGTTAGTCACCGCTGCATCATTACGGGAATAAACCAGCCAGTGCGTCTCACCGGGAATCGGTTCCACCATTACGGAATCGTCAATAGCGTTTGAATCGAACTGATTGAGGCTCCAACCGGTCTGTGTTATTAATAGCGGTTGATTCTTGTCGCTATGAAAGCGCACCAAGAGCTCAATAACGTCACCTTCCTGCATATCGGATAATCCAGCCGAGTAGCGAACATAATCCGTAATGTGCCCCGGAAAAGTCACGATGCCGGATGAGCTAGTCAGATTGAGTCCTAACAAGCTCGAATCCTCGCCGTCCGCTACTTTGCGCACCGAACTCTGCAAATTAATCGGACAATTCGGCTCACCTTGGTAATTCGCCTCGGCTAAGATTGTTGACATTTTTGCCGTAGCCACGTAGTTAAAAACTGCTACTAAAACGCAAATTATCGCTATGATGTCGACCAGCGCCCATGTTAAATGTATGAATGCGCGCGATGCCGACAGCAGAGATTTAATGACGTAATAGGCCACGCCTCGCTGCGATAGACCCGTGTTCTGTTCTGTAGGTTGTTGTGATGTGTTTACCATAAAATCCCTCCTTGATTTGTGATGTCGCTAGATTATAAAAATACGCCCCTCTCCTTCTATTATATCAAATCATGAGCATTTTGTCAAGAGTTTTTGGACGAATTGGCATCCTTAGCTGGGTACTGTCTCCCGAAACTCGCCCGAACCCCCTTGAATTCTCGCTCAAAATGCGCTATAATTAAACAGATATTAATCTAAGGAGAAATATGCTAGCGATTCGTATGCAGCGTAATGGCCGTGTGCACTCCCCAGTGTACCGGATAGTCGTCCAAGAAGCGCAGCGCCACCCACTTTCGGGTCGTGTTGTAGCCGAGGTCGGCAATTACAACCCAGAGACCAAGAAGGTGGTCTTAGATAAAGAAAAGGTTGAGTTCTACCTTAAGAATGGTGCTCAGCCAAGTTCTCGTGTGGCTTTTGTGCTCAAGAAGGAAGGCGTTAAACTCCCAGCTTGGTACAAAGAAGCCCCAGCGAAGCACGCCGTGGCAAAACACGCCGACAAACTTCGCAAGAACCAGCCTAAGGAAGAGCCAGCCGCTGAGGCTGAGCCTACCGAGGCTACCGAAGCCACTGAAGCTTAAATCTTGCTACTAGAAGAGTCCGCCTAGCCGGGCTCTTTTTGGCGTAAACGGGCTAATTCGAAAAAACACAATTTAGCTGAATCAGCGCGTAAAGCGTAAAACGGCCGACCTAGCCCAAAAGCGCAAATCAACGCAGCTCGACGCGCATAAAAAGGAGCGTTCGGCGCCGGCGTTCATGAGCGAATCGGCGCATCTCGACCCGAAATAACTTTTATGTTTTCTTTTGACAAACCTAAAAATGTGCTATAATTGTTCTATATTAACAATAACTGGAGATCATATGGCAACCATTGACCAACAATTTGTAGAATACATCGTTAAAACACTTGTCAACAATCCAGACAAAGTAGTTGTCGATCGCGAGATTGACGAGCGTGGCGTTTTGCTCAGCTTGTCAGTCGACCCAGAAGACGTCGGTCGCGTAATTGGTAAGCGCGGCGCGACTGCTCAGAGCATTCGTACTTTGCTCAGGGTTCTCGGTACCAAGAACGGTGCCCGTTACAACCTAAAGGTTGTGAACACTGACGAAGACGGTGGTGAGCGTCCAACTCGTCGTCCGGCCGCTAAGGCTGAAGCCGTCGAAGAAGAGACCGTCACTGACGAAGAGGGCAACCTCGCTGAGCAGACTCGTGCTGAACTCGCTGACCTTGACGACCTCGAAGTCTAAAATATAAAACTCCAAAAACCAAACCGCCAGGCCACAAACTGGCGGTTTTTCGGGTTAATAGTATCAGAATGGTGCATTTATTAAATGTGACTTGAAGTAGTTAATCCTGCTTATGTTTGCAGAGACGGCTCTCTTGTAGTATACTTTGTAGGTAACTCAAGCGATCTTTAATAAAATACAGCTTTGGCTGAAGAATGGAGGGAGACAATGATTTTAACACCAAAGAAAGACAGCAAAGTCAGATGGGAGAAGAAAGAACTGGAGACTCTCGCAATGTACGCAATAGTAGCTTATCTTGCTCGGTTTGTTGTAACAGTGGTAGCATTCTTTGTGGCAATGGTTGATCTGGATAACTGGGGCTATCATTTCGTACAGGATGCGTTCTGTGTAGTGGGAGCGATTATCGTGGGAGGTTTCTGTGGCAGGCCATTAGGGGGAATCTGGGCAAACCACCATCCCGATGGTAAAATCGCCACTCTCAAAACCCACACAGCAAAATTTGCGGCGCATCTCGGACGAAAAGTCGAACACTCGTCTTTTATCGCCTATATCTGCTCTACGGCAATCGGTATCGTACTCTGGACGTTGGTTATTCTAAATCTTCAGGGTAGCGGAGAAGAAGACATTTTGCTCGGCCTGATTCCACAAATTATTTTTGAGGGCAGCGTTGTTGTTGTGGCGGCACTCGACCTCTTCACGCAGGCTCTCATATTAATCGGAGCGTGGCAATGCGATGCGCTAATTGATGTACCATCTGAATATGCCGCATCTGCAGAAGAAAGCAACTAGTAAACAGCCGGGTGTTTAGTTATCCCGTAACTCATCGTCTTTAACGCCAGGATAGGGTCAAGAAGTAAACAGAAAGGGGGTGGTAAAATTGACCGAATCAATAGACGAGAAGAATCTTACAGCGAGTCAGGTGGAATTGGTGGCGCATTTGAGCGACCTGAAACAACTGTTTTTTCAGCGACCAACAATCGGCCTGAATCTGCTCGCATATAATCAGGCTTGGTGGGAGCAGTATTGTAAACGATATTTTGACTTAGGTCCAGAGGTGCTTAATCTGCATCAAACGCGAGCGGTCAACTACGTTTATGAACTCTGCACTCATTACGATAGGGGCATTCGTGAACTTTTCTGTATCATGCTCAATGCCCACACTCTTCGGGCAGAATACCGGACGTGGTATCTTGATGATTGGCGCTGGCAAGAATATTGTCGCGAAAGTCACTGTACGGATAAAACAGAGCTTAAATATCGCTACGTGACCGTCCAAAAAATCCTCGGCACCACATATCAAGGGTGGCAAGTGCGAGATGGTGAACATTTTGAGCAACAAATCTGGCCGGCGGTCAAGGACGAACTGGCGACGCAAACGCAACAGCCCACAGAATCGCCACCGAAGTCGTCAGAAAATACCGACGAGCCCACCTACGATGAGATAGTTGGAAGTCTCAAAAAGGCCAGCTGGCTCACGGACGACGGCAAACCTAAGCGTGCCTGTGCTGATTTATTGTCGGTAGCGCGCTACGTGGTGGACCTTGATCAAGTCTCTGGCTGCCGTAAGCTGCAACCAGAATTGGTCAAGAAACTGAGTCGAGATTATGGTCTGGCTCCACTAGGACGGATTAATCGTTTTATAGGCAGTCCAACAAGTTGGTTAGTTAACGCTCAAGAATGGCTCAAATAGGCTCTCGCCCTCACGGACGGGAGTTTTTGTTTGGTGAAGATTGTTGTAGAAATTACAACAACATGAAGAAAGCCTAGCGGGCGTAGTTATTTTTCTAATCCATAAAACGTTGTAAGATTTACAACAAAACAGAGGTAAAACGCCAATTTCCGCATGTAAAAATTACAACATTTTATTTAAAAAACCTCTTGTGTTTAGCGCATAAGTACGCTATACTAAAAACAGTTCGAAAGAACATATGGCTAACTGCGAGGCCAACAAAATAAAAATAAGTTGAGAGCTTATATGTTCAAAAAACCACCAAGGTTGAGAGGGTGGTTTTTTGGTTGATAAATAGCAAACCCCAGCAATTTGGCCAGATATTTATAAAATCTCCAACGAACGTAAGCTGCGCAACAATCGGTCACCCAGTAGTAAAAATTCCCCGACCATGCGCCGGGGAATTAGTTGATGAATCTTTCATTTCTGCCAATCGTGGCGACTCTAACTCGCCTGAATTACTTTAGCGATTAAAACATGAGAGACGGCACAAGATACCTCTAGACTCCGAGTACTCGGAGTCTTTACCATAGTAAAGACTAGGTTCTGATTATCGCAGGTGAAGCTTAGGTCTTAGTAAAACCATCCAACATTCATAGGCGAGGTTTAGGCACCAGTACAATCAAACACAACGGTGCGTCCATCCATGACCACTTCGCAGTCCACTGAGGTACGGTTAGGCATTTTCTCAACCTGTAAAATGTCACCCTCCAGCGCCAAACGACCTTCGACCGGGACGCGGAAAGGGCTGATTTTGCCAGATTCGACCTGCCACATCAGTTCAAGCAGCGGCATTAGGCTACTCAGCGTATACGACATGGTTAAAATTCGCAGCTCACGATAACTTACGTCCTCGCCGCACTGCACAAACTGCATGATTCCTGCCGTTACGGACAGATGATGTTCCCAGAACTCGATCGCCCAGCCGTAGGTATCCATGCGATTTTTCAGCCATTTTACCGCTACGCTGTCATCTGGATTGTCGTCTTTGTCTCGACAATCCAACACCGCTAACATCAGATAAACAATGTCGCGGAATTTTGCCAGCGAGCGTAGACTGTAAGGAAGCGTCCAGCTAAGCTTGACTGAACCTTCGCTCCCCTTACTCTCGATATAAGTCAACCGGAAACTCCGGTAATCATCGAGATAAGGCGCCACATGTCCACCCAGAATGGTAAAAATCTGACATAACACATTATAATCCTGCCATCCTTGTGGTGAGTAGGTTTTTACATCATTACCGCAACCGAACCAGCTTTGCTCCAGAACAATTTGCCAATCATGGCTCGTATCAGCCAGCGCTTGAACCGCGTCTTTCAACTTAGAATCGCGCGCTGCATAAAGCCGGGACATTTTGATCGCGTCCTTCAGGCTGGAGAGCACCTTGGGATACGAAACCGTACCATAAGGGAAAATTTGGTTGGAAAGCCCAGTTTTGACCAGCAACATTTCATCGTCAACGATGGTGGTAATGCCGAGCGAATCGGCTTCGGCTGCCAAAAACTGAAAAGCCCCATCCGTCAGATCCTCGTTCGTAAACGTGTGATTACGGTTGACCTTAAAATCGGGTTCGAGTACCTTGGGTTCTCGGCGAACGGCCTCAGCGGCCATTTGACAACGCAGCGAATCACCCGGTTCGAGCCGATCCAACAACTTACCAAAACGTTTCGCGAGTTCCGCGCCGCGTTCCTGATCTGACAGACCCTCACTGGCCTTAGCATCCTCCAAAAATTCCAAAATTGTTTCTAAAAAATCCATCTTATATTCCTCCTCCTTCTTTTTGCTGCATCTTAGGCAACGCCAGAACGACTAAACTCGCTTATCAAGAAATTCGCAGTATTGAGACGATTAAAACATCAACCACCAATGAATCATTAGTTAATCATCCTAGCGTCACCTAAGAATAGGTTAAAAGGGAAGGAAACTATTAAAATCCTAAGGCATCACGATGCCTTCACTCTCTATTGTATCACACATCTGGCAAAAAGTCAATACTAAAAAGCGGCGAACGCCACAGAAGTATCACAAAGTCAACGAAATGGCCCCAGAAACCCCTCCAGCTACAATTAGGCAATAAAAAGCGGCGCAGACTACTGTCTGCGCCGAGTCTCCCATAGATGGGAGTTTAAATGCGATGCTGTTGTGAACTCATGGTGAGTTGCCGAGGTTCCGGACCAACTGCGGTAGTACTACCGTTTAACTGACCCATCACGCCGCTTCCGCCCAGCATTGGCGGTTCTTCTGAATCGGTGACGTCGTTCGCTTCGACGAAAATTTCGGCATCCTGATCTACCGTGTCGGCTTTGGTCAGTGAGGATTCCCGACTGGTCAAATTATCCCAGCAGGTAATTTCATTGCCCAGCTGCCACAGATCATAAAAATAACTGCCAGCATTCTGTCGCGTAGTCAAATCTTTGGCCTGTGCGAAAGCAATAATAAACTGCACAATGGCTTTTTCCATGCTTATTACGCCCAGATCGAGGTCGATACCTAATTTAATCAACATTTGATCTTTGTTCAGCGCACCGACCAACCTCGGTAATTCCGGATTGTCCAGACAGTCGCGAATCGTGTTGGCTTCAAACGCCATCGCCAGAGCTGCTACGCCGCCGCTACCAGCCAAACAGGTGTTCAGAGCTTTTACTACGGTATTAGACATATTGATTAACGCGCTAGTCTCCGGGAAACTTGCCACGGACAATTGGCGTCCGCGACCATTAGCGCCTGCCATATTGGTAATTGCCATCGATATCTGTTGCGGAGCCATCTTAGCCCAGCGGTCGTACCAGTTATTAAGCTCTTTAATCAGAATCGGCACGAGCGGGAATAGATGCGCGTTAATCCTGCGAATCAACTCACGGCGGCTGTTCATGTCGATATCGGTATTATTAATATTCATAGCTTTAAACAAATCAGCATACTGCCGCTCAGTGATGATATTGCGAATCCGGTAGTATTCTTCACCAACCGGTATATTGGCCTCCAGACTGTAATCCATCATGGCCTTGCTGACCTTATCCGGCACCGAGAACAGATCAAACCGATCCGCAATGGCTGACTCAATCGCCGCGATATGATGATTAGTACCGAGGACCAGAACGTCCTCACGCTGAATTGATTTAAGCCAAACATCGCCAATCTGTACTTCCGGTAATAAACTCGACAACGGTTCGGCCGGTGCGTCACCCTGCGGAGTATTCTGGGTAAAAGGTAGATGGCTCTGACCCTGTGCCGTCTGTTCAGCCTGATCGCCGAGCATATCGCGTAAATTCTCTTTCAGTCGTCTGATCATTGACTTCGCCGGCAGCTTTTTAACGCCAAAGCTCATCAAATCCTCATCCGATAAACCTTCCAAATCAGCAATGCAAGTCGCTCCAAGATCGTTGATAACCTTCTCGGTGATTTCGTTGCTGAAACCGCAAAGATCCTGCAAGAAATCCTGTAATTCTGTCAGATCATTGCTACTGTTAGCTTCGTTCTGATGGTTTAAGTTATTAGTGTCCATATTAAGTCCCTCCTTCTTATTCATAACACTTTTGGTGCTTATAACATATTTTGCTCGTCAACCAAAGTTCGGTTGTTTGCGTAAGTGTAGGCCGTGAACGGATAAAATTCAGTCGGCCAAATTTCGTAAAACACCTTATTCAAGACTTGGTGTGCGGCTACGGCATTGTCAAATTTGCCGTTCATGAGTTCCGTAAGCAGGCGAAAATAATTTTCCTCTTGCTCGCGTTGCTCATCATTGGTGCTAAAAAATTGGTACTGCCACTCTTGACCGTTAAAACTCGCGCCGAGCAGACTGAATATCGCTGTAGCTACTTGTTTAAGCCCTAAGCGCCGCGTTGCAGCGTCTAGATTATCCTCATGCTCAGCGAGGCTCGTCCAGTCCAGCCACATTAAACGATGAGTGGCGCGCTCCAGTAAAATCGACTCCAACCCAATCGGCATCGTCAGCTGATTAAGGTTAAGAAAACCAGTCAGCTTGAGCAGTCGAGCTAGAATCCAACAACTTGTTCTAAGATCGACACGGACGTTTTCTTCTGGTAATTGACTTGCCACAATCGCGTAACTCAGATCAGTAAAACTAAAATCCAAAATCAGCACAGCCCGATTACCTTGTTCGCCGCAAATAAAGTGATCTACCACCAGCGGAAACAGATGGTCAAAACCTAAACCTTCGGGCTTAGGCAGCACGCGCCCACTATCGCGGTAAAGGTAGTTGTGATGCGCGACTAAATTTTGCAATTTTTCGAGCGTCGCGACCAAATCCTCCACCACGGTATTATCCATGACAGTGTTCGCAATCATTAGAAAATAGTAATTGACCGTCGCGCTACTAGTGCAGACATAATAAGTCACTTTGCCAGTGTCGAGCAACGCGAGCGCGCGACCGGAAATTTCGTTTTTGGCATCCGGCGCTCTAACTAGTCGATTAACATCGAGCAGTGGCCGCGGTCGCACGATGTAATTATCGTGTTTGCCAGTGACCATAATCGCCATTTTATCACCCCCCTTCTTAATAAAAATGTCGTCTCAAAGACCTAAGTGTCAGTTTTCTCATAATCGTATTGCTCGTGGTATTCAAAATCCTGAATCAAGCGGTCCAGCAAGAAAAACTGCTGCAAAACATCTTCGTCGCTATTCGACGCAAAAAGTTGTTTAAGCGCCCAATCGTCTTTTCCGCCAGACTCGCGTAGGGATTTTTGGTATTCCCATTCTTTGGTGTTCAAATAATCAAGGTAATTGTAGACCTTGCGTTGTTGACTCCCATAATAATAGGTTCTGGGATATTCTTGATATACCTCAAGGTTGGTTGTTCTGGCAGCTAAATCTTCGCCGCCGTAATCTTGGCCAATTTCTCCCCAATCACTAATCTGACGACTTTTGGCATAATCAATGTCGATTTCCAACTTAATATAATATAGTTGAAAAGTCGTCCTAATCGCCGCCGGCAGACGCTGAATGATTGCGGTTAAATCTTGGGCTGTCTCAGATTGCATAAAATGATTGTAACCATTAAACTGTGAACGCAAGCAATTAACTTGATCTTCAAAATGCGCAGCATAACTCATAAAATGCGGATCGTCAAAGCGAATCGCAACTCGATCGGCCCCCTTCTGGTCGGTTAGCTGTTTCTTGCAAGCCTCCTCTCTATCATAAAACACGTCGCGTTTACTGCAGAAGAACCCAAACTGGTGCCAAACGTCATGAGGCAGGAAATCATAAGCTTTACAATTCTTGTCAACCAAACGACGCTCAATCACAAAACTCTGCCGGCGCACTAGTGCGCTCGTAAGCTCCGTATTGGTAAAACGCATAATTTGCTTGATTGAAGTGTTGACTCGATCAATGTCTTGACGACGGGTGTTGATTTGCTGTCGCCAAGCTTTGCCATCAATGTCAACCAAAATCTCTTGGTCAAGACCAGCTTCCTCTGTCATGCGTTCAAAATCCTCATCCGTGCCAATCTTGGGCAAGTTCTCCGGCGCTTGTAGGCGCGCACGGATACACTCCGCCATTTTTGCGGCATCGTATTTCATGTCGGTTAGCACTTCGTCTAACTCGTCTCTATCCATCATACATCTTATTCACCTCTTTTCCCTTGTTAAAATACATCTCCCCACAAAAGATATCGTAACATTGAAATGTCGGGAAGTCAATGAACTATAATCTTAGAATAGTCTTACCGTATAAACACTGTCTCTCTCGGACCGGATATCGTCGCAGCCCGTCGTTACGGGTGCGCCGCATCCTACGCTCATCGCCGGCTTCGCCGTCTCGCGCTTCTGCAATTCCTCGGAAGCAAATGTAAGCATTTGTTTCTCTCGGAATCTTGAATCGCCGGTCGTAACCTCCGAGAGTTCCTCGTGAAACAGTGTTTACACGGTAAGGCCACTCTAAAAAATCTTCATTTCATCCTTGCTTTTTGACAAATCATTTAGTAAAATGTACACAAGAAGTAGTGAGTTGTGTTTTTTGGTAGATGGAGCCAGATCCTAAGTTAGCGAGTTCTTAGGGTAAACACAACAGTAATCTTCATCGCTAGAAGTCTAAGAAGCTGCATGAAGACGGTTTTGCGCGTTCAGTGCGGCATCGTGGGCTTTTCTCGCTTTGACGGGAAAGATTATCAAACACTAATAAGAGAGGATAACGTGAGTAAAACCACCACTAATGCTGGTCGGGTATTCTTTACCGAGGGCGACCAAGCGTTACCGATTCCTGATCTGATTGCTCATCAGAAGGATAGTTGGGCGGATTTTGTCGAATCTGGCCTACGTGAGGTATTCAACGAGTTGAATCCAATCGACGACTATACGGGTCAAAAGTTGTCGATGCGGTTCAAAGATTATTATTTCAAAGAGCCAGTCGAGGACGAAAAGACTGCTAAATATAATTTGTCAACCTACGCGGCACCATTGCACGTGCAAGTTGAGCTAACTAACAAAGTAACCGGCGAAGTCAAAGAGCAGGATATTTACTTCGGTGACTATCCTTGGATGACCGACCGTGCTACTTTTATTATTAATGGTACGGAACGCGTTGTAGTTAGCCAGCTGATTCGCTCGGCCGGTGTTTTCTTCACTGCTGACGAAGTCAACGGCAAGCGCTACTACGGCGGTAAGGTAATTCCTGGCCGTGGCGCATGGCTAGAGTTTGAGACCACTACTGGTGGTTGTATCAACGTTAAGATTGACCGTCGTCGCAAGATCCCAGTCACCACTTTTCTTAAAGCGCTTGGCATGTCTAAAGATGACGAAATCCGCAAGACTTTTGAAGCAGTCGACAATGGTCCAATCAGTTACATTAACGAGACATTAAGCAAGGATACGGCTAACGGCCAATCAGCGGCGCTTCTTGAGGTTTATCGTCGTCTCCGTCCAGGTGACCTGGCAACCGTTGAGAACGCTAAATCAATGATTGAACGCGCTTTCTTCGACTATCGTCGCTATGATTATTCTCGCGTGGGTCGCTTTAAGTTGAACCGCCGCTTGGGCTTTGACACGCCGAACGATGCTGAGCACCGCACGCTCCAGATGAAAGATCTCGTAGCTATCATTAGTGAGATCATTCGTCTCAACAATACTCAAGAACCAGCCGACGATATCGACTCATTGTCGAACCGTCGTGTAAAATTGGTGGGCGAATTGGTTCAACGTCAGTTCAGGCTCGGTATGCTTCGCTTGCAGCGCAACATTCTCGACCGTATGTCGATGGCTTCGCCAGAAGATGTAACGCCTTCACAACTTTTGAACTCACGTCCAGTGGTGGCAGCGGTAAAAGAATTCTTTGCTAGCTCTCAACTTTCACAGTTGATGGACGAAGTTAACGGTTTCTCAGAATTGGCACACAAGCGTCGTCTGTCTAGCATGGGTCCTGGTGGTTTGACTCGCGAACGTGCTGGATTTGACGTCCGTGACGCTCACCCAACCCACTACGGTCGTATCTGTACGGTAGAAACTCCAGAAGGTGGTAATGTGGGTCTTGTATTGAACCTTGCTACTTACGCTCGGATTAACGAATACGGTTTCATCGAAGCTCCATATCGCGTCGTCAAGAACGGTAAAGTTACTGACGAAGTGGTTTATGTCGATGCCGCTACCGAAGACGAGATGATTATCGCTGACGCGTCGGTCAAACTTGATAAGAACGGCAAATTCGTCGAAGATTGGGTCTCTGCTCGTATCAACGGCAAGCCAGGCCAGGTAGAAGCATCCAAAGTCACTCACGTTGATGCAGCTCATAAAGAAATTCTCGGTACTTCAGCTAGCTTGATCCCATTCGTTGAGAAAAACCGTGTCGACCGCTCACTCATGGCCTGCGCCATGCAGAAACAAGCTGTTCCTCTACTTAAGAACGACTCGCCAATTGTTGGTACCGGTATCGAACACGAAGTTGCTCTTAACACTTCACAAGTTGTCGTAGCTGAAGGCCCAGGCGAAGTTAAAAAAGCCGATGGCGTCAGTGTCATTGTTAAATACAAGGGTGGTGAAAAAGAGTACAAACTCGAACACTTTGAAAAGACTAACGACGACCGTTGTTATAATCAGCGCGTTAAAGTTGTCAGTGGTCAAAAAGTCAACAAGGGCGACATCTTGATTGAAGGCGCTAGCGTCACTAATGGCGAGCTAGCGCTTGGTAAAGATTTGCTCGTTGCCTTCATGCCATGGCGTGGTTATAACATGGATGACGCTATCGTGATTTCGTCGAAACTAGTCGAGGATGATAAACTCACTTCGATTAACATCAAAGATTTCGACGTTGAAGTCCGTGAGACTAAACTCGGTCCAGAAATCGTCACTCGTGACATTCCTAACGTGCCAGAACGTTCGCTCCGTCACCTCGATGACGACGGTGTGGTCGTGGTTGGTTCCGAAGTAGTACCAGGTGATATCTTGGTTGGTAAAATTACCCCTAAGGGCGAACAAGAGCTCAGCAGTGAAGAGCGTTTGCTCCGAGCCATCTTTGGCGAAAAAGCCAAGGATGTCCGCGACACCTCAGTCCGCATGAACGGTGCTAGCGTAGGCAAAGTCGTTGGCGTACGCAAGTACACAAGGGCGGAAGGCCACGAACTTAAGGCTGGCGTGATCGAACAGTACAAGATCTACGTAGCTGAAATGCGCAAAATCAGCGTCGGCGACAAAATCGCCGGTCGTCACGGTAACAAGGGTGTGGTTTCACGCATTCTCCCAGTCGAAGATATGCCATTCATGGAAGACGGTACGCCAATCGACGTTTTGCTTAGCCCAATGGGTGTGCCAAGCCGTATGAACCTCGGACAGTTATTTGAGATTCACTTGGGTATGGCAGCACGTGCACTTGGTTATGAAGTTGCTACCCCGGCCTTTAACGGTGTACCAGACGAAGTCATTAGTGAACAACTCGAAAAAGCTGGTTTTGCTCGCGATGGTCGTGTCCAACTCTACGATGGTCTCACTGGTGAACCATTTGACGAACGTACTTCGGTTGGTGTGATGCACATGCTGAAACTTCACCACATGGTCGAAGACAAGATTCACGCTCGTTCTACTGGTCCATACACCGCAGTTACTCAGCAGCCACTTGGTGGTAAAGCTCAGAACGGTGGTCAGCGTTTCGGAGAAATGGAGGTGTGGGCACTCGAAGCTTATGGTGCAGCTACTGCCTTGCAGGAAATGCTTACCATTAAATCTGACGATGTTTATGGCCGTGCCAAGGCTTACGAATCTATCATTAAACAGGAACCAATTGAAGGTCCTAAACTACCAGAAGGTTTCAACGTCCTTGTAAAAGAGTTCCAAGGTCTCGCGCTCAAAGTTGACTTGCTTGATCATGGCAAATCAGCCGACGCTAGCGATGTAATCGAAAAGACTTCTAAGGAAATCGAAAAAGAACATGACGACCGCCTCATCTATGCTAAACACGGTGGTCAAGAGTTCGCTGATCTCCGTATGGAATTAGACGAAGAAGCCAAGCAGGAACTAGAAGAATTGGGGGTAACAGAGGTTGAAGAAGAGTACGGTGACGAAGCCGAGAGTGACCTCGACACCGAAAACGCCGATGATCGTATCGACGAAGTCGACTACGATGAAGACGATAGTAACGACGACCTCGGAGAGGAGCAATAATATGGCTTGGATGGATAATTTTATTAGCGCTAACGATTTTGACTCAATTCGACTTAGCGTGGCCAGTAAAGAAGACATCTTGAACTGGAGTTATGGCGAAGTTCTGAAGCCAGAGACGATTAACTATCGTACTCAAAAACCAGAACGTGACGGTTTGTTCTGCGAAAGGATTTTCGGTCCGGTCAAAGACATCAATCCGCACGACTCAAAACTCAAAGGCGTCCGCTCAAAAGAAGCCGCCGTTGACAAAGAAGGTAATCTCGTCACTAAGAGTATTTCGCGTCGCGAACGCATGGGCCACATTACCTTGGCAGCACCAGTTGCGCACATCTGGTTTATGCGAGGCACGCCAAGTGCTCTCAGCGTACTCCTGAACCTGACGGTAAAAAACATCGAAAAAGTGGTTTACTTTGCTTCGTATCTCATCGTCAGCGCTAAAGATGAGGAAATCGCTCAACGCCTAGCTGATCTTGAGGCTAATACTGTAGCTGCTCGTGAAGCAATTAAACTCCGCTACGAGGAACTAGCAAAGGATGAAAATGCTAACCTCAAAGCTTTGGCTGATGAGCAGGCTAAAGAAAGCGAAGAACTCGAAGCCGATTATCTCGCACGCAAGAGCGCCCTTGAGAAAATGACCAAAGGTGCAGTCATCAGTGAGCAAGAATACCGTAATCTTCCAGACGACTACGATGAACTTATCGAAGTCGAAATGGGCGCCACTGCTATCAAACAGCTCTTGGATGAGATTGACTTGCCAACCATGATTGAAGAACTACGAGCCGAAGCTGACGAGGCCAAAGGCCAGAAGCAGAAGCGCATCATGAAGCGTCTCAAAGTTCTCGAAGGCATGCATAGTGCTGGTATTAAGCCGGATGACTTGGTTCTGACCGTAGTTCCAGTGATTCCACCAGATTTGCGCCCAATGATTTCTTTGCCTGGTGGTCGTTTCGCAACAAGCGACTTGAACGACTTGTACCGCAGAGTAATTAACCGCAATAACCGCCTTAAGAAATTGGTTGAGCTCAATGCGCCAGCCGTGATTTGTCACAACGAAATGCGCATGTTGCAGGAAGCTGTTGACGCTCTGATTGACAACTCAGCAGTGCATGGCAGTCGCAGTGCTAACGCTCAGAACGGCCGCCGCAAGCTCAAGAGTATTTCGGACTTGCTTAAAGGTAAGCAGGGTCGCTTCCGCCAAAACTTGCTTGGTAAGCGTGTTGACTACTCTGGCCGTTCAGTAATTGTAGTCGGTCCAGAACTTAAACTCAACGAATGTGGTTTGCCTAAGCAAATGGCACTTGAACTCTTTAAGCCATTCGTAATTTCTTGGTTGATTAATAACGAACATGCGGCTAACATCCGTTCTGCTTCACGTATGATTGAAGCCGGCGAGTCAATTGTCTGGGATGGTCTTGATGAATGTATTAAGGGTAAATGGGTACTCTTGAACCGTGCTCCGTCCCTTCACCGTTTGTCAGTGCAGGCTTTCCAGCCAAAACTCATCGATGGTAAAGCTATTCAGCTTCACCCACTCGTAGCCTCTGGTTTCAACGCCGACTACGATGGTGACCAAATGGCGGTTCACCTACCACTTTCTGACGCCGCTCAGCGCGAAGCTGGTGAACTGATGTCTGCTGGTCATAACTTGTTGAAGCCAGCCGATGGTGCGCCAGTTTTGGCTATCTATCAGGACGTGGTGCTGGGTATTTATTACCTCACCTATGATAAACCTGGCACGGAAAGTGACGTGGTGAAACCATTTAGCTCGGTTTATGAGGCTGAAATGGCTTATGACCAAGGTTTGATTGCTCTGCAAACGCCAATCCGGGTATTTGCCAAGGGCGAAATTAGAAATACCACACTAGGTAGAGTTATCTTTAACGAAGTTCTGCCAAAGGAATATCCTTACACTAACGCCGTACAAAACTCTAAGCAGTTGAAGCGTGTTATGGCCGACATCTTCGATCTCTACGGAGCTGAAGCTATGGTCGAAACCGCCGACAAGGTTAAGAACTTGGCCTTCGAATATGAGACGATTGCTTCGGTGTCGACCGCTAAGGATGACTACCCAACTTATCCAGAAATTGACGATTTCATCGCCGAAGGTGACGCTAAAACCGCACTTATTCAGGAACAATTTGACCAAGGTTTGGTCACTGAAGAAGAGCGTTATAACCTCACTGTGGCCAACTGGCGTGATATCGACAAGAAGATTTCTGACTTCCTTAAGAGCAAACTCGCTTCGATGGACACCGATATTGCCGTGATGGTGAACTCCGGTGCTCGTGGTTCGGTTTCTAACATTAAGCTTGCTTCTGCCGAGATTGGTATCATGGTGGACATTAACAACAATGAAATCGAGCTTCCAGTCAAGAGTAGTTACAAGAAAGGCCTCAACACCCTCGAATCCTTCATTGCTACGCGAGGTGCTCGTCAAGGTCAGGTGTCTACGGCACTTCGTACGGCTGACTCTGGCTACCTCACTCGTCGTTTGGTTGACGTGGCTCAGGATGTCTTTACTACTGATGAAGAAGCGGCTGACCCAGGTTACGCAGTTTATCGTAGCGAATCCGAACATACTGGTATTAGTTTTGCGCAGCGTCTCGCTGGTCGTTATACGGCTGAACCAGTACCAGGTTACGTCGATGCTGATCAACTCATCACGCAAGAAATTGCTGAACAAATCGAAAACGACGACAAAGTCGACAGCGTCAAGATTCAATCCGTCCTCACTACGACTGCCATCAGCGGCGTTCCACGCAAGGCTTATGGTGTTGATATGAGTACTCGTGAACTAGTCGAGGCTCATCAGCCAGTCGGTGTGATTGCGGCGCAGTCACTTGGTGAACCAGGTACCCAGCTTACGCTCGATACTAAACATGGTTCTGGTGTGGCTGGTTCTGGTGCAATCGCTCGCGGTCTTCCTCGTGTGGAAGAGTTGCTCGAAGCTCGCTCACCTAAAGGTCAGGCTTACATTACTACTATTGGCGGTGTTGCTGAAGTCTGGGAAGAGGGTAATAAATATATTGTCCAAATCACTCCAGAAGTTGGCGAAACTACCCGTATCCCACTTGAGGGCCGCAATGCTCTGATTAAAGACGGTGCCAATGTTAAAGCCGACGACATTATCGCCGATCGCGGCAAAGGCAAATCTCCGCTTATGTCGCCAGTCAACGGTAATGCTCAGTTGGTCGAAGGCGCGATTATCATCGTAGCCGAAGCCGGCAGTGCCATCAGGTTTGAAATCCCGAATGACGCCGAACTCGTCGTCAAGAGTGGTGACAAGCTCGAAGCTGGCGATCGCCTAACAACTGGTTCTTTGAACTTGCAAGACCTCCTGAAGTACAAGGGCGCTGAAGCTACTGCTCGTTACATTATGAACGACGTGATTGCGGTCTACGCAGCGCAAGGTCACGAGATTTCAGCGAAACACCTCGAAATCATCGTTCGCCAGATGTTCAGCCGCGTGATGATTGATGAAGCTGGAGATTCGAGTTTCGTCTCAGGCGACATCGTATCGAAGGCAGCTATCATTGCCGAGAACCAAAAGCTCGAAGCAGAAGGCCGAGAGCCGGCCACTTACGAAAGCTTGTTACTTGGTATTACCAAGGTCAGTATCTGGTCAGACTCGTTCTTGTCAGCAGCTTCCTTCCAAGATACCACTCGCGTGTTGATTAACGCTGCTATTAATGGCCGTGTTGACCACTTGAATGGTCTCAAGGAAAACGTGATTATCGGTCGCAAGATTCCAGTTGGTACTGGTATCACTCCGCTCGCCGTCGCTGAAGAAGTAGAAGACGAGGAAAAAGCTGAAAACACCGATATGAAATCAGCTGAAGAGACAGCTACAGAAGAGTAATTTCTAAGGCCGAACATGAACGTGGACTTTGCTAAAAGGCGAGGTCCACGTTTTTACAGATATTTCACCTCAACCTCCGGACTTGTAGTATAATATAACTATGGAAGTTAATCAGGAAACAATTTCGCATCTGGCGAAGTTATCGAATTTTGCGCTGACTCCAGAGCAGAGCGCAAGCCTTGAGACGGATCTAGGCGGAATTTTGGCTTATATTTCTCAGCTCGACGAGTTGGATACTGACGGTGTGGAGCCGACTTATCAGGTTTTTGAAATGGAAAACATTTGGCGTCCCGACGAAATCCTCCCTCAGGATGCTGACCGTGAGCAGCTTTTGGCTTTGACTACCGAAGTCCAAGATAATCAAATTAAAGTACCGAGGGTTCTATGAGAGTAGCAAGTAGAGAATTAAGTGCAGTTAATTTGGTGCAGGATGCGCTGCAGAAGGCTCACGCCTACCAAGGTGAGTAT
This sequence comes from uncultured Candidatus Saccharibacteria bacterium, assembly GCA_964397215.1. Lineage (GTDB taxonomy): Bacteria > Patescibacteriota > Saccharimonadia > Saccharimonadales > Saccharimonadaceae > Nanosyncoccus. Next base: position 67,978 of record CAYNHE010000001.1, on the reverse strand, counting down.
AACGTTTTTACCTGGATTAACGATGATGCTATCAAGCAAGCTGAAGAAATCGACGCGAGGATTGCTAATGGAGAGAATGTAGGGCGTCTAGCAGGGGTGCCTTATGCTCTAAAAGATAACTTTTTAAGCCGCCAAGGCTGGACCACGGCTTCGGCTAAGATTTTGGAAAATTTTGCCAGTCCAATTGAGTCAACTACCGTGACTAAACTCGAGAATGAAGGGGCGATTTGTGTCGGACGGACTAATCTGGACGCTTTTGCACACGGTTCGAGTACGGAAAACAGCTATTTCGGCCCGACCAAGAACAGCAAGGATTTAACCCGTGTCGCCGGCGGTAGTAGTGGCGGCTCGGCGGTGGCAGTGGCGCTAGACATTGTGCAGTTTGCTACTGGCACTGACACTGGTGGCTCGATTCGTCAGCCAGCCAGTTTGAACGGCGTTTATGGATTCAAACCGACTTATGGTACGATTAGTCGTTACGGTGTGGTGGCGATGACTTCTAGCCTTGACTGTGTGGGATTCTTCGCGCAGCATCCTGACGACATTGATCTATTGATGGACGTTTGCGCTGGTCCAGATCCTAAAGATATGACAACTTTGCCAGATTATTATCATGAAGATTATGCCGACGTTGACCCAGTCAAGCGCATTGGCGTGATCAAGGATTTTGATAATGACAAGGTCGCTCCGGCCGTTCGGGTGGCGCTTGCACGCAAGGTTCAAGAACTACGCGAGCGCGGTCATGAGATTGTCGAACTAGAAATGCCAGTGCTAAAATACGCTCTTCCGACTTACTATATTATTACTCCGGCCGAGGTGGCGAGCAATTTATCGCGCTATGACGGAATTAGGTATGGCGATAGAAGTAGCCAAGCTAAAACTCTCGGTGAAATTTACGACCTCACGCGTAACGAAGGCTTTATGCCAGAGAACAAGCGTCGCATTATGATTGGCAACTTCGTGCTCAGTTCAGGCTTTTATGATGCGTATTATCTCAAGGCGGCCAAAGCTAGGACGCTCATTATCGAAGAATATCAGAGGGCTTTTGAGAAGTGCGATTATTTGTTGACTCCAGTTGGACCAGACGTAGCATTTAAACTGGGCGAAAAAGTGAACGATCCGGTCTCGATGTATCTAGAAGACGTCATGTCGGTGCCATTGAATTTGGCTGGCATCCCTGGCCTGACGATTCCGGTTGGCAAAACAGAAGATGGACTCGATATTGGTCTGCAGCTGGTTGGCCCACGTCGCAGCGACAAGGGCTTGTTGAATTTTGCCAAAGTGGTCGCTGGAGAGTCTGCTATCGAAGGTGATGAGAGCCTAGATATTAACGGCGAAATTAAGGAGGATGTATAATGCCATCAGTAGTTTTTCTGATTATTGCGATTATTGCGGTTGGCTTGCTGATGCTAGTCGCCATGATGTTGACCAGTCGTCAGCATAGTTTTAATAAGGAAGAATACCAGACTCGCTGGCTCAAAGTCGAAAACGGCCTCGACCGTGATAACCCTCAGAGTTACACGGTGGCGGTGATGAATGGTGATAAGCTGCTAGACAAGGCTTTAGTAGAGATGGGTCTCTCCGGCAAAACTATGGGCGAACGCCTCAAGAAGGTGATGGCCAAACTAGAACGTCCTAGCGCGGTTTGGGATGCGCACCGTCTCCGGAATGGACTGGCGCACAACACCGATGCCGAAATCAGTTACGAGCAGGCTAAACATGCCCTCGGCGCTTTCAAGCAAGCACTAAAAGATTTAGGAGCGATTTAATGAGTAAAAAATACATTCCCACCATCGGTATCGAGTGTCACGTTCAACTCGCCACCAAGACCAAACTTTTCTCCGAAGTTGACAACGACGCTCGGAACAAAGAGCCTAATTCCTGTATGTCGCCGGTCGATTATGCTTTGCCTGGCATGTTGCCGAGGCTGAACGAGGGGGCGGTAGAGCTCGCCGTGAGAGCTGGTCTGGCGCTGAATGCGGAGATTAATCTAAACAGCCGTTTTGACCGTAAGCATTATTATTATCCAGATTTACCTAAAGGCTACCAGATTACCCAGATGTATCAGCCGATTATCGGACGCGGTCATATTGACTTGCCTAATGGGTACGTTGTAAATATTGAGCATGCTCATCTTGAGGAAGATGCTGGTAAATTGAGCCATGAGGGAACTTATAGCCTGGTAGATTTGAACCGCGCCGGTACGCCACTAGTCGAGATTGTCTCTGATCCCGACATGCACAGCGCCGAAGACGCCCGTATGTACACCAAAGAACTCTGGCGCGCCATGACTTACGCTGGCGTGACGCTTGGTGATCTCTATAACGGCAACATGCGTTTCGACGTAAATATTAGCGTAGCCGAAGAGGGAAGCAAAGAACTTGGCAAACGCGCTGAAGTGAAGAATCTCAATAGTTTCCGCAGTGTAGAACGCGCGGTGGAATATGAGATTAAACGACAGGTGAAATTGCTGGAGAAAGGCGAGCCAGTCGTTCAGGAAACTCGCGGTTGGAATGATGCCACCGGCGAGACTACCGGCCAGCGCAGTAAAGAAGTCGCTGCCGACTATCGCTACATGCCAGAGCCAGATTTGCCTCCACTAAGGCTTAGCGAGGAGTTTGTCACCAGGCAGAGAGAATTACTCGGAGTGAAACCAGCAGAATATCGGGATAAATTTGCCGGAACATTGACCGACGATACCATCGAGGTATTGCTGGACTATCCAGTGCTGATGAAAAAGCTTGGAGAACTAACAGAGCTGGATGACGGCGGTATTAAGAGGGTTGCGAACTGGTTTAGCTCGGTGTTGTTAGCCGAGGAAAATGCTAGTCTGCTAAACGACGAGTTGCCAAGTAATCAGCAGCTAATTGACCTCACCGGCATGGTGGCGAAGAACGAACTCTCAAGCACCGGCGCTAAAGAAGTTTTTCTTAAATTTTTCGACCCAGAAATGCATTATAAAGATACCGTCACCATCGCCAAAGAGCTAGGCGTTGTGCAAGAGAACGATCTCGGCGCCCTTGAAGCGATTGTTGATACGGTGCTAGCCAAGCCAGAAACCAAGCAGGCACAAGAGGATTACCGCAACGGACAAGAAAAGGTGCTAGGTTTCTTGGTCGGCCAAGTAATGAAAGAATCCCACGGCAAGGCTAATCCGTCAAGTGTACAGGAGATTTTAAAGCAGAAATTACAGTAAACTCAAGCAAGGGCGAGGGCTGCCGTGCAAAGGGCTCCTATGAGGAACTCTCGGAGGTTACGACCGGCGATTCAAGATTCCGAGAGAAACAAATGCTTACATTTGCTTCCGAGGAATTGCAGAAGCGCGAGACGGCGAAGCCGGCGATGAGCGTAGGATGCGGCGCACCCGTAACGACGGGCTGCGACGATATCCGGTCCGAAAAGGAGGCGTTTGTACGGCAGCTCGTTGGCCTTGATGAGGCGAGAGTGTGGTTTTCTGAGCATGTGACGCTAAACGGCTCGGCCTACACGCTCGACGACGAGCAGTTGGCCGCGGTCATTGACTTACACAAGAACACTCAGGTGGTCGCTCGCGCCGGTTCTGGTAAAACTCGCGTTATCGTTGCCAAAATTGCCTATCTCGTCGCAAAATGTGGCTATAATTTTGACGAAATTCAGGTTTTCATGTTTAACCGCACCGCTGCTGCCGAAGTCAACGAGCGTGTCCAGGCCATGCAAATCGATGGAATTCCGCTCGTAGAATACGTAAAAAGTCAGAAAACTAGCCTAAATACCCCTGAAACCTCACCAGAAGACGCTCATGGCTATTCTGAACAACGAGAGCCGTACCACCCTAGTTTGAGCCAAAACTTGCCAGAAAGGCCAGAAAATGGCCTAAAACGCGATTCTTCATCAAAAATCGCCTCAACTTTTCACAAATTTGCCTACGATTTATTAAAAAATCACGGCGAAAATTTCACCCTCATCGATGAAATAACTCAACAAAACTACATCCAACGTGCCCTAGATGAGGTTCTTGTCACAAACAGCCCTCGTACTCGTCTCAACCGCGAGCGCTATGATGAATTACTGAAGATTATCTCCTCGTTCATCGTCCGCGCCGGCCAAAAATATCCCGACGGGCCGCCAAAGATGAACTGCAGTGGCGCCGAGCAGAGCCAGCGGTCTATAAACCAGGATTCTGCCAAAAAAATAGACACTGACTACACTGGTGCTGAACGGCTAGGATTTCTGGTGTATCGGCGGTATCTGGATTCGCTTAAGCCACCGCTGATAGATTTTAATATTTTGATGAACCGAGCTGCCAAGCAACTCGCTGCAGAGGCTAATCCTTTCGTCGAAAATCTGCGCTACCTCATCGTGGACGAATATCAAGATTTTTCGTTCTTGTTCTGGCAGCTGGTGACGGCGATTCGTGTCCGCGCCCCAGCTGCGCATCTTTTCGTGGTGGGCGACGACTGGCAGATGATTAACCGATTTGCCGGTTCCGATGCGAGCTATTTTCTCGATTTTGCGCAGTATTTTCCCGAAGATCAGATTAAGCTCCCGATCGCGACCAATTACCGGAGCAATATTGCCGTGGTCGAAACCGCTAATACGTTTATGCTTAGCCATTATGATAAAAATGCGCTAGCGGCGCGACCGTTTAGTCACCAAAAGGGCCGGGTAAAATGGCTGAATTACACCCGGACGCGTTTTAACGCCAAAGATATTTTTGAAGATGGGCGCATCGATGGGCGTTTCGTCCGCGCGCTCGCGACGGCTACCCAGCTTAAATTATTGGACGTTCCGCTTGAGGCGGCGCAGCTGCTAAAAACCTGTTATAAACTTGTCAAAATCCACTCTGGGGCTTCGATTATGTTGCTTCATCGCCACAATTTTACCACTTTTCTGGGGATTGGACTAGAGGCATTTCATCAGGCGCTTGGGCTAGTTTGTAGTGAAAATTGCGTGCTCAGTCTGGCAGATTTTGCGGCAAAAGTGCGCACTATGACCATGCACAAGTCTAAAGGTCTAGAGGCTGAGATAGTGTTGCTGCTCGAATTCGACCGAAGTTTGCTGTTTGGCGCGCATCCACACGCCGAACTTTTCCCACATCTAGGCGATTCGCGCGCTACCGAAAAATCCGACCAACAGAGATTAATCTACGTCGCTCTCACTCGCGCCAAAGATCGACTCTACCTCCTCAGTAAGGACAAGCGGAATTTGCTAGAGTAAAAAATGCTCCGTCACAAGGTGCGGAGCATAAAACGGTTAGAATGTCTGATTTAGCGAGCAAGGCAACGGACTGGCATGCTATATAAACCACCATCTCCGTTAGCAGGTTTAATGACGAATTCTCCTTGCGCAAAATTTTTAATTCCACTATAGAACGCTAACCTGTTCATAGTGTTTAGAGCGGTTGCCGATGTAAAATAGATATGCGAGCCGATACCCACTACGCCACGAACAAAATTAATAGAGCCAGGGGCGAAGAAATAAAATGGATCAGCGTTAATATTCTGATTTGCTCCGTATAACATGTTGGTTTGTCCGCCGTTACTAATAACTTCATACTGTGTATTCTCTGGATAACCATAAGCAAGTAGTAATCGATAAAAACTTTTTTCTCTGTCTAAAGGTTTTTCTATTAAACTCGTGTCACTACCGGCAATCTCTGCAGTATATCGTCCCGAATTTGGTAATTGCCAGCCCTTCGGACAGATACTACCAGATACTGCACTCATGGCCTCAGTCACTTTTGTATTAGTACCGGCTGCAGCAGCCTGGAAGAAATAGGTGCTACCAAAAAGATAGTGTGCGTCGTAGGTTTTATTATTTGGGTCAACAGATATAATATATGCATCATTAGGGCTAATATTTGAAGCGAAATCTGTTGGATAAGTTTGACCGTTTAACAGAGTCAATGTGCCGGGTTTGGACTGGTAAGTCGCTTTCCAATCACCAGATACATCATAAACTCCCACCGACGCGCAGTTTTCAATAATCTGACTTATAGACATCGCATACGGCATACATTGTTTTCTAAAAGTCGGGGTGCCCATGATAAGATTTCCAAAATTCCATGAGGCGTCTTTTACGCTTTGGGCCTCACTAAACGAGGCATATTCATTGGTGTCACTTTCTGGCGTAAACTCATAATCACTTCCGTCATCATTTTTTGGCACAAACTCTAGGTCCGTATCGCTACTCGTCAAAGTCTTTTCTTTCGATAAATCCAAGGCTAGGTTCTGTGTCATCCAACAATTCCCATCCTTAAGTTTCGCTACCCAGTATTTCTTACCATCACGAGTATCAACTAGTTGTTTGGTGGCATGTTCCATAGTATTAGTACAAATACTACTAGTCATGTCTTGCATGTAGGTAAGCTGAGATAGTTCTGATATAGTAATAGGATTAGCTACCGCAGAGACTAGGACAGAGTTAGTATAAGTACCAGCTGGAAGAGTATTATCAATGTTTACACCAAAGGTTAAGTAGTAGTCATCACTATTCTCTAGGTTAGCTGAGTCAGTGGTATAAATAGCCGTAGTAGCATTAGTCGGAACCGCAGAATAGGTGAGACTAGTAGCAGCAGAGCTGCTACTAGCTCTTCCTGCACTTTCTCCTCCTACATTCTCTTCTACACTCTCTTCTACACTCTCTTCTACACTCCTACCCTCATTGCTACTAATAGTATTAGCGCTAGTTACTTTACTTAAGTTATAACCCCAAGTATTGCCAGTGAAGTTAGTGCCAAGAGTATCTACAGAAAGGTTAGTAATGGCTTTACTATCAGCATTAGTAGTAATAGGTTCCAAATTACCAGTCTCATTCACGGCTGACATATATAGACTATAGCCAGACGTATTATTAGTAGAGACATGCACATTACTTACACCACTCATGAAGTCGCCATTACGGCTTGAGGTGGGTGTAATATCGATAGTTACTTGTTCGTCAACGCTAATGGCTACCGTAGCCATACTATTAGCCGTAATGGCGACCCCAGCCGTGGTAGTGAGGGGAGCGGCGGAAGCGCGGCTAGTGGTGGTGGGTAAACATGCCGCTATCGCCACGACACCAAGTATCCCTACACTGATATATCCTATCAGATTAAAGTTAATATTTCTTCTAAGCATATGAACTTACTCCATGGTTTAAGTATATTGATATCTATCACTACTGGATTAGGTCTAGGCTTATGGATTTAAGAGAACACGTCTTATACTGAGGACAACCAGTATCTCGGTATTATATCCTACTAGCAAAATACCGAAACCGCGTTTTCGAGGTACAATAAATCCAAACCAACCTAGAGCCTAACCCTAGTAGTTTTCTCATATACATCCGGCCAGAAGTTAGAGACTTGGCAGCGCAACAAAAATGGGCGCCACGAGTGCAATAGTCCAGCAAGACAATCATGACTTCCATCAAGTGCTTCCTGAATTTCTCATGACACCCATTCTGCACTTGATATGTGAATTTTATATTACAAACAAAATAAACATGATTGCTTATTTTTACTGAACTATTGCAATCTAATTATAGCATGAATTTTGATAATGCAAGTGATTTTTCTGGTTTTACATGAGCGAAATCGTGCCAAAAATTCTCGTAATAATTTAACAGGGGTAAAAAATACGAAATTGCCAGTTACTTAACACTCTATTAAGTAACTCGACATTTCGATTCTGCGACCTCGCAAAAATAGGGTATACTGAGAAATAGAGTGGTCTAGACCTCTGTTCGTTAAATTGTAGAGTGTGGTGGGAAAGGAGATGGAATGATGAGATTTTTACTCTGGCTCATATGCGTCGAATGGCGCATTAAACCCATTATTGCTCACTACCTAAGTAGAGAGCAATAAATCATCGTAACTTTTTCTAACAATTTTACGTACCTTTATTTTAGCAAATTAATTTCAAAAGCACAAGTAGTTTATTAGGAGGTAAACTGTGCTGAACATGTCTGGATTACTCAAAGATGTTTAACTTTACAATAATAAAAATTGGCACCGAGTTCATTCTCTCAGTGCCAAAATTCGATAACAAATAAAACCCCGATCAAACCAAGTCAGGCCAACTACCAACTAACATTATAAGGCTACCGAGTCTATTCTTCGCTGGCTTTCTCGTCTACAGGCTTAGCTGCTCCTTCAGTCTGCCCAGATGCCTTTTTGTCGGTCTGTTCGGCAGTAGGCTGGTCAGACTGCTTCGTGGTCTGGTGCGCACCATCCGATCCTTCAGGCGATGTTTCCGTAAGCGGCTGCTCGAAATCATGACTCGCCTCGATAGGCTCGTCCGAATTTCCGTTGAGATTGTCTTCGCCACCGTATTCATCGCCGACCTCATCATCGAACTCAGACTCATCCACCTCTTTCCAAGCCGGATCCTCGGCGGTAGATACGTTGCTATCCTTGCGCGCAGTAGCCTTTTCCTTGTTGCTCTTGTCTCGCTTCTGGATCAGATCCTCAGCAATGATACAACCAATTCCGACGATCACTGTTCCGCCTACCAACATACAAACATCCTTGACAAACGTTGTGCCAACTTTTACAATTTTTCCTAACATTTTACCCTCCGTTTCTTAGTCTAAGTAGATCGCTGGCGACTTAGACATTAAGATTAAAATTAACGTTACCAACGCCAGTACCGCTGCGCACATAATTGCCGCACTGGCCAAGAACCGTTTAACGGCTCCAGCTTTCATCAGATTATCCCTCCTTCGTGCTTGATTTCTCAAGAATTATTCCGCCAACCCAGCTAAATAGCGCTTGCGTGACCCCTGAGATTGTAAAAAGAATGTCCACCTGCTGCTTTTATTTTGCTATCAGATAATAAAAGAACAAAAGTAGACCCTTATCTCTCTATTATATCAAATAATTTGTCAAAAGTCAATACTACAAAAATTCTACAGAATCTGTTACAATAAATCATAGTGCGCCCCTCAGTTGGCAGGGGCAAAATAATAATTATAAAGGGAAAATATGGCAAGCGAAGTCAAAGATTTAGCAAAATTCCGCAATATTGGTATTATTGCGCATATTGACGCCGGTAAGACTACGACCTCTGAGGCAATCCTCTATCGTACCGGACTTAAACACAAAATCGACCTAGTTAAAGGCGGCACTGGTGGTGCTACGACTGACTGGATGGAGCAGGAGAAGGAACGTGGTATCACGATTACCTCAGCTGCCGTGACGGTTTATTGGAAAAATCACAAGATTAACATCATCGACACTCCGGGTCACATCGACTTTACCGCAGAGGTGGAGCGTAGTTTGCGCGTGCTGGACGGCGCTGTAGTGGTGTTCGACGGTAAGATGGGCGTAGAAGCCCAATCAGAGACGGTTTGGCGTCAGGCGACTAAATATGGTGTGCCTCGCATCTGTTTCGTGAACAAAATTAACCAGATTGGTGGCGATTTCTACAAATCACTTGATAGTATCCATAAGCGTCTTTCTAAGAACGCCGTGGCGATTCACTTGCCAATCGGTTTTGAAAAAGATATTTGTGGTGTCGTCGACCTCATTGACATGAAGGCTTACACTTATAAAGATTACGCTGACCACGAATTGACCGTGGGCGAAATCCCAGCTGACATGCTTGAGAAGGCCAAGAACGCTCGTTCCATCCTCGTCGAAGAGGCGGTTCAGGCCGACGAAGCTCTGATGGAAAAATTCTTCAACCAGGGTGAAGAAGCTATTTCCGAGACCGAACTTAAGGCCGCTCTCCGTAAGCGCGTGCTGGATGGCGACTTCTTCCTCGTGACCGGTGGTGATGGTCGTGGCGTGATTGTGGAGAAGGTTCTTGACCTCGTGACTGATTATCTGCCATCCCCACTAGATCGTGATCAGGGTCAGACCGTAGGCGTCGATCCTAAGACCGGCAACGAAGTTGTACGCAAAGCTAGCGATAGCGAACCACTTACCGCGCTTGCTTTCAAGATTGCGACGGACCCATTTGTGGGTAAATTAATCTTCATCCGCGTTTACGCTGGCAAAATGAAATCTGGCGACACCGTTCTTAACGCCACTACCGGTGATAAGGAACGTATCGGTCGTATTGTGCGTATGTTCGCTGATAAGCGCGAAGAAATCTCCGAGATTGCTGCTGGTGACATCGCTGCCGTGGTTGGCATGAAGAATGTTACTACTGGTACGACGATTTGTGACCCTGCCCATCCAATTCACCTTGAAGATATTACTTTCCCAGATCCTCCAGTTTCGATTGCAATCGAGCCTAAGACTAAATCCGACCAGGAGAAAATGGGTCTCGGTCTTCAGAAACTTGTCGAAGAAGACCCAACTCTCCGCGTACATACCGATGAAGAAACCGGCCAGACGATTATCTCTGGTATGGGTGAGTTGCACCTCGAAATCGCTATCGACCGTCTCAATAAAGAGCATGGCGTCGAGGCTAACACCGGCGCACCTCAGGTGGCCTACCGTGAAACCATCCGTGGCACTGCCGAGGCTCAAGGTAAACACATCAAGCAATCTGGTGGTAGCGGCCAATACGGTGACGTTTGGGTTAAATTTGAGCCGAACGAGCCGGGCAAAGGCTTCGAGTTTATCGACCAGATTAAGGGTGGCGTGGTTCCTCAAGAATTCCGCAAACCAGTTCAGAAGGGTATCGAAGAAACTCTCGCTGGCGGTGTGATTGCTGGTTATCCAGTAGTCGATGTTAAAGCTACACTCTATGATGGTAGTTATCACGATGTCGACTCTAACGAACTCGCCTTCAAACTCGCCGGTAGCCTTGCTACACGCGAAGGTATCAAGAAGGCTAAACCAGTGTTGCTTGAGCCTATCATGAAACTCGAAATCACCACTCCAGAAGAGTTCATGGGTGACGTGATTGGCGACATTAACTCTCGCCGTGGTCGCATCGACGCGATGGAAGATCTCAATGGAGGCGCTAAACTTATCAAGGCGTTCTGTCCACTTGGGAATTTGTTTGGCTACACTTCTGATCTCCGTTCGATGTCTCAGGGTCGCGCAGCCAGTACGATGGAGCTCTTCGCTTACGAAGAAGTACCACCTAATGTTGCTGCCGAAATCATCGAGAAGCGCAATACTAAGTAAGACAAAGTACGAGGTAAGGAAAAGGTCCCGTCAGGGACTTTTTTCCTTACGCTCTTGCGCTTTCAGCCTGGAGCGGTTTTAAAATAGTCTATACTGCAGTTTATAGATATTTATGTTCACATCTTAGCTTCAAGTTTATGCTATACTAGTTCCATGGAACACTACACAACTTTTCGCACTGCAGAGAGCGTTTCGCCTCGTCACCCCGATAAACTCTGCGACCAAATATCCGACGCAATTCTTGACGCCTATCTTGCGGCCGACCCTGATGCTCGCGTCGCAGTCGAAACTTGTGGTGGCCATGGCCAAGTTTTTGTTGTGGGTGAGGTAACTTCTACCAAACACGACATTGACATTCCTGGCATCGTCCATCGAATCGCAGGTGATAATCTTGAAGTCAGACAGAACATTGTCCGCCAAAGCCCCGAAATCGCTCAGGGCGTCGATACTGGCGGTGCTGGCGATCAAGGAATTATGATTGGTTATGCTTGTAACGAAACCCCTGAGCTACTTCCGATAGAGGTTGTTCTTGCGCGACGCCTCAACCAGTATATTTTTGACCGACATCCCTACGATGGCAAAACTCAGGTTACATTACTCTATCAGCCGACGACGGACGGAACTTTTGAAGAGTCACAACCGTACTTAGTAGATTCTATCGTGGCGAGTTTTCAGAACGTTGACCACGACGAGTTGGAGCGGCTAGTGCAAGATTTTATTAAGCAAGAAAACTTGCAACCTCTTCCGACTAAACCATCGATTACTCTCCATGTCAATCCAGCTGGAGATTGGCAACAAGGTGGTTTTGACGCGGACACTGGTCTTACCGGACGCAAACTAATTGTTGATAATTACGGCCCACGCATTCCGATTGGTGGCGGCTGTTTTTCGGGCAAAGACCCATCCAAAGTTGACCGCTCGGCCGCCTACATGGCGCATCGCATCGCAGTTGACTACCTCAAAAAGCGCCAGGCAAAAGAAGTTTTTGTTCGCCTCGCCTACGCCATTGGCTACGCTGAGCCCCTTGAGCGCACGGTCGTTATCGATGGCAAACCAGAGCAAATCACCGGCTACAACCTGACGCCGCAGGGAATCATCGAGTTTTTGCAGCTGAAACGACCAATTTACGAAGCCACTGCACGTTATGGGCATTTTGGCGAAGGCTTTGACTGGGATAAATAAACTACAAGCTCCGCGCCACTTGACCAAGGCTTATGTTCAAAATAAAGACCCTAAGCGACCCAATCACCTCAAGAAACTCCGAATTACTATTGACAAAATAGCAAAAATTTGCTATAATGGAAGTATATACGTAAGAAATGGGGGTAATCTAGACCTTTAAGAGATAAAAGTTGAAATTATTGCCCATTTTTCTGCAAAAACATAATTTTCATATAAATAAGGAGGGAAAGAAATGAAAAAAATGTTTTTAAACCTTTTTGCGCTGGCGGTGACGGTCAGTTTGGCGGCAGAACCATCTTCTGTCGTTGCCCGTGCCGCAGAACAACCTGTTGTCTATGCTGCAGAATCCGAATCGAAAACCGCTGAAAAAAGTAACGAAGCGGTAGTCGAGGAAAACTGGGAAACCGGTGAAGGAACAACAGTTATAGAAGACGACAGGGTCGAGAAAACCGCGGACAGCACTGAGGCTGAGAAGATTGTAGAAAAAGCCTACGATTACTATGATGATACTCTGCCAATTGAGGAGATTTATAGTAATCCGGCTGATTTGGTCGAGTTCCCGACCGCGGAGTTTGGTAAAACTACCGAGCAGCCCATGCTGGCGTCCTACGTTGGCGACCCCAATTGGGGTGATCATCGTCAGTTTGCCCGGATGGCTCCGGCGGACGCTAGTTTAACAGCCGGTGATTCGGTGGCCAAAATTATTCTCAAGCCTGATTGGAAATATTGGCTGACGGAGTATCTGGTAAACACCGCAGCTGAGGACGGCGAGGCGATTTCTGGGCTTAAGCTGTTCCTTGATTTTCCCGATCACATGCGCGCCGGTGAGCAGAATTATCTCTACGCCTATTTGCAGTCTGATAATGACGCTGGTGGCAATCGAGTTTGTCGGGTGGAGATGGTCTGCAATCAGGAAATTTGGCTGCGCCCGGTTGACAAGACGATGGCTTGTACGCGTGGCGCTCACACTGATGACGTAACGTTTTTCTCCGATTTGGAATTCGGTATGAAAACTTACGAGGGTGAAATGCGAGTGACCTTAACCATGGATTGGCCGGAAAACTTCGGTATTCAGGGTGGATCGGATGCTGGTTATTTTGCCATGACTCTGCTTGAAACTCTAAGCGAAAACCCGTCCAAAAAGGTGGTCTACGCCGAGTCTAAGGAAGAGTTTGACGAATTAATCGGCGATACCGAGTTCACCGGGAGCTACGAGGATAAAACCACGGACACTTCCTATGAACCGGCCGAAGAAAAGAGTAAGAAGCCCAGCACGTTCATGATGGTTGTTATCATGGTTTTGCTCCTTGCAGCGGCTTACAGCTTCTATCGGTTAGCCAAAGAAGTCCGCGAAAATGCCAGAATCGAGCGTTACTTTAGAAAAAAGGACGATAAATCTGGCAAAAAATAATTTCAAAGTAATCGTTAAGACGCCCTGGCAACCGCTAGGGCGTCTTTTAACTGTTAGTCTACTCGACTTCAACAGAAATTTGATCACTTAGGGCTGATGTCTGGCTGCTGAGGGTTGGTTTCGATTCGGTCTCTGGCAAAACTTCGACATCACGCAATTTGCGCTCGATACTCCGCGAAGTCACCTCGGCATCAGAAATTTTGTTAGTGGTTTCTTGTAATTTTTTCTTAACGGCGCCAAGCAAATCGCCAAACTTACTAAACTGCGCCTTGACGCTACCAAGCGTCTGCCAAACTTCTGCCGAACGCTGCTCAATCGCCACGCTTCGAAAGCCCATGGTAAGCCCCGACAAAATCACTGGCAGAGTACTCGGCGAACAAATCGTCACGTTAAACTTCTGCCGCACTTCTTCGGAGAGCCCTGGCACGCGCAAAATTTCTGCGTACAAACTCTCGGTCGGCACGAACATCACACCAAAATCAGTGGTGGCTGGCGGATCGAGATATTTGGTGGAAATTTTCTTGGCCTGCGTCTTGACATCAACCTCTAGGGCTTTTCTAAAATGCAAAATTTGCGCCTTGTCACCCTTATCATAGGCCTCGATGAGGCGTGCATAATTCTCGATGGGAAATTTTGAATCAATCGGCAAGAAAACTTCGGCTGTGTCCTTGCCTGGCATCCGAATCGCAAATTCCACCCGGTCCGTGCTCCCTTGTTTGGTGATGACATTTTCGACATATTGCCCCTTGCTCAGACAATCTTCAATCAAATTACCGAGCTGCACTTCACCATAAATTCCACGGGTTTTCACGCCTTCCATCACCTTTTTTAGTCCGCCGACATCGCTCGCGAGGGCTTTCATCTCGCCGAGGCCGGTATAAACTTGCGTAAGCTGCGTAGAAATGTTCTTAAAACTCTCGTTAAAACGTTTCTCGACCGAAGCCTGCAACTTCTCATCCACCGTCTGGCGCATTTCTTCGAGTTTCTTGGAATTGTCGTCCTGCAAACTCCGCACGCGCGTATCCACCGTGCGCTGAATGTTCTGCAAATTATCAGCAATCTCCTTGCGATTATCGCGAAAAGCCGTGTCAATCTTAGGAGTCAACTTGTCTAACTCACCTTCAATCCTGATTAAACGTTCCTCAAGAGCGCGTGTATCGGTTCGCGCTACTGGTTTTCTAAGCACAAGCAAAACCAAAAGTACCAAATTCGCCAAAATTAACCCAATTATCACAAAATTCATATGGTTATTATAACACAAAACTAAGCGCAACCTCTAATTTTCTGAAATCGCTCCGGGCCGCTTGGCCAAGTCTTATATTTCAGAAAATTAGGGGCAAGCGCTCCTACTCCTGCAAACAGCGGAGAGAGAAACCGTTGTAACGATAGTCTGGGCCATGCGATGAGAACACTCCTGAAGCCATGAAGTGGAGGTTATAAACGGTAGTGGAGATACCGCCGCTGCATGACCAGTAAAACGCGTAGATGTCTGCGGCCCTCAAGAGACCGTATCCTAGATAGATGTTACCGCTGCGCACGAAGTAGCTGATTCTACGCGCGCTTTTTGCAAAACCGCACACACTTTTTCCGGTTCTACCTCTGTTAATCATCAAAAATCTACGCGCAGAAATCGAAAAACCGCGCACACTTCAGCAAGCGATGGTTGGGCCAAAAAAGCACTCGTGCGCAGCGGCCGACCTCACATAGGTAACGGTTTTCTAGGATATGTTGGCATGGCTGGGCCTTATTGGACGCGTACTGGCGCTGATTCTTATAATGCATACCGTTTTTCATTCAGTGATATAGATGTTGAAGTATCAAGTAATCAAGCCTATCGTTACCTTGGTTTCTCTCTCCGCTGTTTGCAAGAGTAGAACGAATTGTGCGCAGCGGCCATACGGACATGTTTAGCGGCATCTTGAGAATCGTAGGAATTAACGGATATTACTGGTCTCGTAATAGCACTGACGATGATAGCGCTTACTTTGTTGCACTTGGTGCTGGATCAACATCTTTATCGCTTGAACCACGCGCTCGTTTCTACGGTTTCTCTCTCCGCTGTTTGCAGGAGTAGGAGCGCTCGTCCATACTTTTTGAGACCGCGTTGTCGCCGCTTAGGCCAAGTCTTTAGTCTCAAAAAAGTATGGACTTCGCTTAATTGTTTAGTATTTTAGAAAATGCAAACTGCGCTTGAGTTATTAATATAATTCAAACTTTATTCTAGTTTAAGTATGCTGTTGTCTAGAGTGCCTTTTCAAGATTAATGTGAAGCATGTCCTAGTAACTGGCAGTGTTGCTTCTGGGGAGCTCTCGGAGCTTACGACCGGCGGTTCAAGATTCCGAGAGAAACAAATGCTTGCATTTGCTTCCGAGGAATTGCAGAATCGCGAGACGGCGCAGCCGTCGATGAGCGCAGGGCGTCTTCGCACCTGTGAAGACAGGTTGCGAAGACGCCCGGTCCTCAAAAGTAATACTGCCAATTACTAGAATATGTTTTATAAGAAACCAGTTTTATAAAAAGCATTTTCATTCAGCATAATTTTCATGATATAATAACCCTATGCAATCCACCATCCCTCACTTTCTGGCAACTTGGTTTCTGATTTTTATCTTCTACTCTTTTGCTGGTTGGGTGATAGAAGTGTTGGTAAATCTCATGAATCGCAAGAAATTAATCAATCGTGGCTTTCTCATCGGGCCAATTTGCCCAGTTTATGGCACTGGCGCGCTGTTACTTTCGTTTCTTTGTAGTCGTTCGGATGGCATCATCGAAATCGTCTGCGTCTCCATGATTGGTGGCGCTTTGCTGGAATATTTAACTAGCTGGTGGATGGAAATCGCGTTTCATGTTCGTTGGTGGGATTACACCGAGCAACCCTTTAATCTCAATGGACGGATTTGTATTGGCTCGGTGCTGTGTTTTGGCGTAGCCGGCGTGCTGATTCTTAAATTCGTTAACCCAACTCTCTTTTGGCTTCTCGATCTTCTGCCAATTAGGATTTGGGAGATTTTGGCTATCGTCCTTTTCATGGCGTTATTAATCGACGTTGGATTTTCGCTCTATCTTATCACAGTGTATAAAGTCACCGTTGACACAGCCAAACGTGACGCGACTGAAGAAATCTCCGAGCGCATTCGGGAAATTCTTGGCGAAAAAAGCAAGCTTAAACAACGCCACTACAAGGCTTTTCCAACTCAAACGCCATCTCAGCGTACCCCTAAGAAAAATACCAAAAAGAAGAAACAGTGATGCCCGGTTCGAGGAAGACGTGTTAACGCTTTTAAAGACTTACTACTGGTATAATCCAATTTGCCTTTTTCTTCTCTTTGGCATATAATATATAATATGTACGATAAATTTTCTGATTTTTTGCATGGCAAAAACCGCATTTCAATCATCCAAGCTGAGAACCCAGACGGTGATTCACTCGGTAGTGCCATTGCACTCGACTACATTCTGCAGAACACCGAGAATTCGCTCTATTGTCCAGTAGAAATCCCCAAGTATTTGCATTATTTCAAAGAATGGTCGCGAGTTTCGATTGATTTTGACTTTGATGCAGATGCTTATATTATCGTGGATACAGCGGCTAGCGTCCTCTTGTCAAAATTATTAGAAAACGATGCGATTAAAAACGCGCTTTATACTAAACCGGTTTTTGTTTTCGATCATCATGAGACCCCTGATGATTTGGACTTTCCACACGAATCAATTATCGAAGTAATGCCAGCTTGTGCGGATTTGATTTATCAAGTCGCCAAAGCCGAGAAGCTACCCATCCCACTGGCCGCCGCGGAAGCAATTTATTATGCCATCGCGAGCGATACGCTTGGTTTAGTCAGCGCTAGTGTGACGGCTGACACGATGCGCACTATGGCGGAACTCATTGAACTCGGCGTCAACCCTTCTGAACTCGATGAACGTCGGCGTGAATTCATGAAAAAATCTCCGCGCATTCTCGATTACAAGGCAGATTTAATTAAGCGCGTCGAATATCATCTCGATGGTAAACTCGCCACGATTCACATTCCGTTCGAAGACATCCAGGCTTACTCTGACGAATATAATCCTAATGTGCTAATTCTCGAAGAGCTGCGACTAGTCTCCGGTGTCGAAATCGCAGTTGCAGTCAAAACTTATCCTGACGGTAAAGTCACCGGCAAAGTCCGCACTTCCATTCCGATTGCTGACCAAATCAGCGGATATTTTGGTGGTGGTGGTCACCCTTATGCGGCCGGTTTCCGCACTTACGATACCAGTTATGACGAAGTTGTGCGAGATTTGATTAAAATCGTGCCAAAACTCGCCGCCAAAGCCACCACTAGCGCAGAACCAGAAATCAAACCTAGCACCGCTGGCAACAAAATTAGTTTCCCCAAAGGTTTCGCAGATAAACTCAAGGAACAAGCATCGTGACCTGGTCAAGCAATGGACTCTATAACCTGACAACCTACGTTTGGCACAAGATGCTACATCGACCGATTGTGATG
The DNA here is from genome assembly GCA_964397215.1 of uncultured Candidatus Saccharibacteria bacterium. Classification (GTDB taxonomy): domain Bacteria; phylum Patescibacteriota; class Saccharimonadia; order Saccharimonadales; family Saccharimonadaceae; genus Nanosyncoccus. Next base: position 49,847 of record CAYNHE010000001.1, on the reverse strand, counting down.
AAACCACTTTTCGTGCGCAAAGTCAAAAATCCTCGCCTCACCGTGATTTTTCTCCACGGCACCTCTGCTACTTCAGAAACCTGGCGGATTACTATGCGCCAATTTAGCCGCAATCCCGAACTGGACGAAATTAGTTTCTATGCGCTGGATTTGCTAGGTTTTGGTAAATCTTTGCAAAGTGATTGGCTGGATTATGACTACCACGATTACGAGCAGGCGCTCGAAAGCACTATGAAAAAATTCCGGATTAAAACTCCCGTAGTCCTCATTGGTCATTCGATGGGGGCGCTGATTGCGGCGGATTTTGCGGTGAATTTCCCGACTAAATTTGACATTTGTCGACTCATTCTGGTTTCTCCACCGGTGTTGATGAATGCTGAGCTGGCCAAACTGCCCGACAAGGCCTACACTAAATCCTACAGTTCATTGCAAAAAATCGCTGCCGAAGAACCAGCGGTCGAAGTCTTGGCTAATTTCATCCAACGTTTTAGCAGTTTTCGGTCAAAATATTTGCGCACGCCGGCTTTTGGCAAGTCGATGGACCAGATTATCCTGAATCGCAAAAACTACCAGACTTTTACCAACATTAAAACGCCAACTTTGCTGATTCATGGGCATTTTGATCCGCTAGTGATGTATTCTAACCTCAAGCGCGTTGCCGATCATAATACGCACGTGCGTTTTGCTAGCGTGATGGGGCATCATGACGTTTCTTCACATAAGCGCACCAAAATCCTCATCGAACTTAAGAAAACTTTACGGGAGATTGATCATGAAACTATATAACACACTCACGCGCAAACTTGAAGAATTTAAGCCTATTAACCCGGCCGAAGTAAAAATTTATACTTGCGGCCCAACGGTTTATTCCATGCCACACATCGGCAACTATGCCGCCTACGTATACTGGGATTTGCTGGTGCGAACTCTCAAAACCAACGGCTATGGAGTAAAAAGAGTGCTAAATCTCACCGACGTTGGCCATCTAACGAGCGATGGTGACGAAGGCGAGGATAAACTCGAAAAAGGCGCCAAGCGCGAGGGCAAAACCGTCTGGCAAATCGCCGATTATTACAGCAACGAGTTTATAAAAGGCATCGCCGCACTTAATCTCGTCGAACCAGATATTATCGCGCGCGCGACTGATTATATCGCCCAAGATGAGGCACTCGTGACAACTTTGCTAGAAAAGGGGTATCTCTACGAAACCACTGACGGCCTGTATTTTGACACGAGTAAATTTGCGACCTATGCGGATTTTGCCAAATTGGATCTAGCTGGACTCGAAGCTGGCAAGCGCGTCGATTTTAACGCTGAGAAAAAACATGTTTCTGATTTTGCCGTCTGGAAATTTATCAAACCTGGCGAAGATCACGCCATGCGTTGGGATTTTCTGGGCCGTCCGGGCTATCCGGGCTGGCATCTGGAATGTTCCAGTATTATTCATGCTGAACTGGGGGAACCAATCGATATTCACACCGGAGGCGTTGACCACGTACCGGTGCATCACACTAACGAAATCGCGCAGAGTGAAGCCGCTTACGGCAAAAAACTCGCCAATTATTGGTTGCATTGCCACCATTTGACGGTGGACGGCGAAAAAATTTCTAAAAGCCTCGGCAATGGCTGGACTCTAGACCAACTGGCTGAGAAAGGCTTTTCGCCGCTCGACTACAAAATGTGGGTGCTGCAAGGGAATTATCGTACTGAACGCGATTTTAGCTTTGCTAGTCTCGCCGCAGCCAAAACTCGCCGCCTGGGCTGGATAAACCAAATCGTCCGCCACTGGCAAAACCAAGAGGGAACCGAAGATTGTTTCGACAATGTGCTGGCTGAAGTGAATGATAATCTAAATTCGGCAGCGGCGTTTGCAATTATTGACCAAGACGACGATTTAAGCTACGCCTGCTGGCAAAAAATCGATCAACTGTTCGGGCTAGGATTAATCAATGCGGCCAAGGATATTGATGATGATGCTAAAACACTACTTGAGCAACGTCGTCTCGCACGCGAGCAAAAAGATTATGCAAAATCTGACAAACTACGCGCAGAACTTCTTAAACGTGGTATCGCAGTGCTAGATACCGCAAACGGACAGGTTTGGCAATATGCGGAATAAATCTCATCAGCCTCGCGCGCCCAAAATCTCCACCGACTCTGTCGAAATCGCTAAAATCATCCCCGGCGGACAGGCGCTCGGCACACTCGCAAACGGCAAGAAAGCCATGCTCTGGAATGCGTTGCCCGGTGAAACCGTCACCAAATTCGAAATCACCAAGGATAAAAGCACTTATCTCGAAGGCATTGCTCTAGAAATCGAAAATCCTGCTCCGGAACGCATTAAACCGCGCGACGAAGCTTTTCTCGCCACTTCTCCTTGGCAAATCATGACCTACGACTGCGAACTCACCACCAAACGTGCGCTAGTAGTCGAAATTTTGCGCCAGCAGCATCTCGCACTAGGCAGTCTCACAGTGCAATCAGTCGTAACGGACGGTCAAGATTATCATTATCGTAATAAAATGGAATATGCGCTATATTTTGACCATGATGACCAGCGAATCCATCTGGCTTTCCACGCGCGTGGCTCCCATCGTAAAATTCCGATCAGCGAGTCAAGCATCGAACGTCCAGAAATCCTAGCTCGCGCTAAAGAAATTGTTAAAGACCTGAACGACCGTCACGAAGACGCTCGCAAATACCAAAGTTTACTCCTCCGAGCGAACCAAGCTGGTGAAACTAGCGGCGGCCTCTTCGTTAATGGTCAGAAACACCCAACTTTTGCCAATCTGACCGACACGATTCTCGGTCAAGCTTACAGTTATTCACCTAATGGCTTCTTTCAAATTAACTTGCCAGTCTACGAACTTGCGCTACGCGAAATGCAAAAATGGGTGCTCCCTGGTAAAGTTCTTGATTTGTATGCCGGCGTCGGCACCATCGGACTTTCCATTGCTCGCGACCACGAATTAACACTGGTCGAGTGTGATAAATCCGCCTATCAAGAGTTGGAAAGGAATGTACAAGGGATAAAAATGGCATCGCGTATTACTTTTGAGGACCGGGCGTCTTCGCAACCTGTCTTTACAGGCGCGAAGCGCCCTACGCTCATCGCCGGCTTCGCCGTCTCGCGCTTCTGCAATTCCTCGGAAGCAAATGCAAGCATTTGTTTCTCTCGGAATCTTGAATCGCCGGTCGTAAGCTCCGAGAGCTCCCCAGAAGCAACATATGGCGTTGCCTCCACCCCTCGCCCAGTTCTTGCCAAATCTGAAGAGGCGCTTGATTTTATCGCGCCTGACCAGACCGTGATTCTTGATCCGCCACGCGCTGGGTGCCATCAGGACTTAATCGAAAAATTATTAGCAGTCATGCCAGAGCGCATCATTTACCTCTCGTGCAATCCTATCACACAGGCACGCGACGTTACTATGCTCCAAGAAAAATACCAAATAGAATTCATCCAACCCTTCAATTTCTTCCCACGCACGCCACATATCGAGAATCTGATTGTGCTAACTAAACGAAAGTAAATCGCTCAAGCAAAGTTCATACTCCTGCAAACAGCGGAGAGGGAAACCGTAGTAACGATTGGCCGGGCCGTTCGACGGGTACACCCCAGAGGCATTGAAGTGGAGGTAGTACGCAGTAGTAGAGGCAACGCCGCTACGCGACCAATAGAGGCCACTGATGCCTGCGAACCTCAAGAAACCGAGGCCCATGTAGGTGTAGCCGCTGCGCACGAGATGCTTTTTCATGGAATTTGATCCAAATCTTGTCAAAAATACGGATTTTTCATAATTTCTTTAGGTGAGAAAAATTAAAAATTTATCACCTAGATTTTCTACTCCACCTCTGTTACTTACGAACTAGCAGGTGATAAAAATCGATTTTTTATCACCTAACACACTGCAAATGGTAACCTACAAGCGATGCGTCGTAAACCTCGGAAAATTAAATTTTTCGAGGTTCGTAAAAAAATAAGAAAATTTGCATTTTTTGGCAATTTTTAATAGTTTTTTGCGCTTTTAGAACATATTTAGTTTCAATTACATGCGCAGCGGTAACACTAATTTGAAAATCGGTTTCTTTTGGGGAGCAGGTTTTTCCGGCATTGCTTGGTCAAGCAGTGGTGCTACGTCAGAAGGTACATTTCGCTTTGATTTTCATGGGTCCGGCGTTTATCCGTCAAACGGCCCGAATTCTCGTTATCACGGTTTCTCTCTCCGCTGTTTGCAGGAGTATGAAGAACCGTGCGCAGCGACCACACCAACATTAGTCTTGCTTATTGATGCGTGGACTCGACTACTTTTACTGCACGCTTCAGAAATTCCAAATCTCGCTCCTGCAATAATCGTGCGTCAGGATCTTCAACTTCGTTGCTACTAATCATCGCAATGGCTTCCGAGAGGTCGTTGAACCACTCTATGCTAAATCCGCGCTCCTTTTCCCATTCATCATAACTTGGTGTACCACGCTCACCCACCATCAGCGCTGCAAAACCATCCGAAACATCATGTATATTCCAACCAGCAATGTCCGTCTCGATTCTGCCCAGTTCCGCAATAATTTTGCAATTGCAGCCAGTCTCTTCCAGGGTTTCGCGTATTGCGGCGTCATAATTTGACTCGCCAACCTCGACGCCACCACCGGGAATTTTATAATAGTGGAGTTTTGCAACCTTAATAATCGCGACCGCGCCATTCTGGTCGAACAGCGCTACGCGGACCGCGCTTCTCTTCTCCATTTTATTCCTTGCTCTTAATCAACGGGAATGGCACCGCCTCACGGCCGCTCACGCCTTCGAGTAGCCAGAAATTCCGTTCGCTATTACCCCAACCACAAGCCGGCGGCATACCATATTCAAGCATTTCAACGAAATCCATATCGAGCATTTGCGCTTCAGAATCCCCGTTGTCACGCATCGCTTGTTGTTCTTGAAATCGCGCCAACTGGTCTAGCGGATCGTTCAACTCAGAATAACCATTACCCATTTCGGTACCAGCAATAATCGGGTGAAAACGCTGCGTCACGAGCGGATTTTCGTCACTCACCTTGGCTAGCGGACTCAAGCTCAGCGGCTCTTCGACCAGCCAATACGGTCCAGCCGAAGTCTTGCGAATCAACTTCCAGAGGTTATCAATCAACCTCGCATCGGCGACTTTGTCATCAATTTCGACCCCCTCCTTCTTCAAAATCTCAATCATCTTAGCTCGATCAGGCTTAAACACGTCAATGCCGAACTTTTCCATCAGCAGGTCGGCGTATTTTACGCGCGGCCATTTTTGGTCAAGATTCACCTCGAAACCGCCCACGTTAAACTGCAGCGTCCCCCAAGTCTCCTTCGCGACGTATTTAATCATTTCTTCATAGAGATCCATGCCGTCCTCATAATCCTCGAACGCGGCATAACTCTCAAACGCGATATGTTCCGGCAGATGTTCATCATCAATCCCCTCATTGCGAAAACGTGGTCCAATATCATAAACTTTATCAAAACCACCACCCAACAGGCGTTTCAGCGGCAATTCATGACTAATTCTTAGATAAAAATCCTCATCCAGCGCATCCATGTGTGTAACAAACGGCGTGGCATCCGCCCCACCAGTCGTATGTTCCAGCACCGGAACGTTCACCTCGACAAAACCACGGCTATTCATAAAATCCCTAGTCGCCTGCCAGAATTTGGAACGACGCACCAAACGCTCGCGCACCTCTGGATTCACGTTCATATCGACGTAGCGTCGGCGATAACGCTCCTCCTTATTTTTTAGCCCATCGAAGCCCGGCAGTGGTCTCAACGCCTTAGTTAGCAGTCGTAATTGATTAGCAAAAACCGAAATCTCCCCAGTCGAGCTCTTCTCGACCGTGCCAGTCGCTTCGACAAAATCACCTGTATCGAGCAATTTCAGGCGTTTAATGTTAAATAAACCCTCCTGCTCGTCTTCTTTTTGCAAAAAAATCTGAATTTCACCAAAAAAATCCCGAATCTTCACGAACGCAATCTTACCGAAGCTCCGAATCGCCGTAATTCGCCCAGCCACCGTCACTTTTTGCCCCTGTCGCTCATCAAAATGCTCCAAAATCTCGTTAATTTTGACATTTCGATGCGATTTTGCCGGGTAAGGATTAATCCTCAGCCCCCGAATCTCCGCTAATTTGCGCAAACGCTCGTCTCGATAATCATTTAAAGTAGTCATAATACCTTAATTTTAACATATTTTAGCGGAAAAAGGTAGGGAAACTTCGCCAGTTTACCCTAAATGTAAACAAAAGGGGGTTGACAAATTACCTCTGGTGTGATACAATGAGAATAGGGGTGGGAATTGTTTCTACCCTATTGAACCTTAACAGTTTGTTTGGAACAGTAACACATTTTGTTTCCAGTGAAAACTGTTTTATATAGATTAACGAGAAAAATTTTGATTTTTATGGAGGGAAAAGATGAAAAATCAAAAAAGACCTATACCGAACTTTATGTTCGGACAGTTGGACAACCATTCAGAGACACATTTTCGCGTAAAACGCAGGAGGGAGGAAAATTATGATGTATAAGAATGGCTGGGGACAAATGTACCCCAATTTCGGCACTATGAATTGGCGTCCGGGCACGTCAAACAGCGGTCAACAGACGGCCGAATCGATGTCTCCTGCGAACCAGCCGGAGCAAAAACCGATTCAGCCCAATACAAGCGCAACTGTCATCGGGGAGGATGACATCTTGGCGGCAGACCCCGTCATGACGGCAAAACCAGAAGATACAGAAGACGATATGGAGGGAAATGAAATGAAAGGAAGAAAGAATTTAATTAGTAGTGCGGAGCTGACGCTCATATGCGAGGAGTTAGAAATCAACTCGCCTACACCGGAAGAGTTTCGCGAAGGTCTCTTGGACCTCGCAAGAACAGTCTGCCTGAAGTCGGACGAAGCCACTGGGTTTGACTTGGCAAGTTCTCTGAGAGACGAATATGGTATTTCTATGCTCGAATCTCTGAAGATTGCGCAGGCTTTTGTCCAGCCGACCATCGAGGAAACCGAGATGGTACTGGCAAGGTTACCTAAGCCCCAGTCGAGTGCTAACCCGGTAACACCGGCAACGAACACCGACAACGCAAGTCAGAATCAGGCGCAGGACGACCAGAATCAGAACGAGGGGAGCCAAAATTCAGGCCAGAATGAGCAGAATCAGAACGGCCGGCAGGATTCCGGTTCGGATCAGGGCTCTCAGAATCAGGACAATAAGCCCGATAAATCGGGCGAAGTTGACCTTAACCTTGACGTCGACGATTTCCTTAACGACTTCTTCGGTAACGAGGATGAGGAAAACGGGACGCAGGAACAGTCAGCACAGACAAAAGAGGAGATCAGTTACGAAGATTTTCGCGCAACCGTGGCGGCGGATATGAGCTTCATGGTTCAGAGCAGATTCTATGAAGTTCAGAACATGTCTAACTCGATGGCCGAGTTCATTATCGAGAGGATTGAGGATATGACCCCTACTAAATGGGACAACCTCGATGTGCTCGGAAAGGCCTCGGCGAGCCACGTCAAGGCCTACTGCGAGTATTTGCTCGACACCCAATATACCGTCGCTGATTATATCGGCGATGAAGATGGCAATGTGTCGGTGAAATGCTTAGTCTGCGAGTCTCCAGACAAAATACCGGCTGTATTCAGAAAAATCTGCGAAGACAATCCTGAGTTCAGTTTCGCTGACGCGAAGTATGAAATGCGTCAGGACGTGATTTACGGCAACCTCATTACGCTTAACGTTGAAGAGCTGCAGCGGATTTATAATAATGTCAAGAAAATTCGTGACCATAATAATCGCGACCAGAATGTTGGCGCTAACTCATCAGGTGCTTATAACGCTTGGCAGCAGGCTAACGGTGAAGGTGATGGATTTGAAGAGCCGACACCTGTAGTAGAGGGCGAAATCGTGGAAGACGACGATTCCGGCGACCCGAGATTTGCGCGACCTAAGAAAAGTGCTGGCAAGGTTATTGGAATAGCTATTGCCATAGTCGTTATCTTGGCGATGTTCGTGGGAGCTGTCTTCTTTTTCTGGAAAGTAGTTGGCCCGATGTTTGCTAAAGATGAGGAATGGACGGAACCCACGCCGATGGTCGAACCGATTCCGGAAGAGACAATCGACGAAGAGACGGACAAAGCAGAGGAAGCGCCGGCAGCTGACCAGAACGATGGTCAGGACAACAACCAGGCTGGCACAGGATTAGAGTCCGCGGCGACTGACAAGTCTGCTGAGCAGGAAGATGCCGATACCGAAGCAGCAACCAAGGAGGATTCCTCCGACGATAACGATACCGACGATGGTATCGTAGTAACTGCTGTGGCAGCTGAACCGGGTTCCGCCTTTGACCTGCCGGCTAACCAGTATGGGGCATTTGACAAGCAGTCAGACGGGGTTTATACCTGTCTGGCTAAGGTCACGCCCGATCAGGCGCAGACTATGCTTAACGAGATGAAAAAGAACAACGAATCATCTCACTTGCTCCGATATATTTGTATGCCGGAAAGCGGCTTAATCATGACACACTCTATTTCACTGGAAGTGGTCGAGCAAATTGTGGCTGGCGAAGGCGATGGATTCTCAACCACCTTTGACGAGACGGTTTTTGTCAACGATCAGGTAACCGAGAATACCGACTCCTACACGGTCTGCAAAAGGATGAAGCTTGACGAGATTAAATCTCTGATTGACTCCTCTCAGCCAACCGATGAGCTGGTTTATTACCAGAGCTCGATCGTTATGATAACTGACAACTACGCGGCCACCGAGTTCGAAATCAATCGCAGTGCTTTGGTAAATATTTACCATGCGATGAAAGACATCGGCGCCAAGGAAGTTGCTGGAATGTTCATTTTCTCCAAGGATAAAGTTGCCGAGGGGAACGTGGCGTCTAGTGACACCTAATGCTGCATAGGAAAGTTCCAAACAAGCCCAACAAGAACCCCCGGAGAGTTATGCTCACCGGGGGATTTTTTAACCTATATTAACAAAATAATTATCCAAGGCTTTTGATTTCGACTTTTTTGCCATTGAAATCGAATTTATCGCCAACTTTGCGGCCCATGAGCTCTTTGCCAATCGGCGATTCGTGAGAAATCTTGCCTTCGAGCGGATTTGCCTCGACCGGACCAACGATAGAATAAGTAAATTCTTTACCATTCATTTTAATAATCACTGTCGAACCGATCGTAATGTTAGCGGTACGCTTAGGCTTAATCAGGACAGCATCCTTGAGAATCTCCTGAATCTCCATGATACGGTTCTCGACGTTCTTCTGTTCGGACCGAGCGTCAGTATACTCTTGATTCTCGGACAAATCGCCAAAAGCTCGCGCCGTCGCAATCCGCTCGGCAATCGCTGGGCGTTGCGCAATTAGATTAGCCAATTCTTGTTCTAGTTCAGCTTTTCCAGCTGTTGTGAGATTTACAGTCTTTTTCATAACTATCAACAGTTTAACACGAAGTAACGATATTGTCTATGATTTTTAAACTTTTTGGCAGGAAATATTAAGGTAATAAGAAATATCAAGAGTTATCAGCAATCTTTCGGCAGAAACCAGTCCTACCAACTCCACCCGTCTAGTTTAACCATGCGTTTTTCACCGGTAGCACGGTCAGCAACCTCGATTTCGCCATTTTGCAAACTGCGATCGCTAATTACAATGCGCGTTGGAATACCAATTAGCTCAGCGTCGGCGAATTTTTCACCTGGGCGGAGATCACGGTCGTCAAACAGAATCTCGTCCTCGTGTCCACGGTAGAATTCCGCGGCCTTTTCCATTCCTTCATCGCCAATTCCCACCATATGATAGCGGAATGGTGCAACTTCGGTCGGCCAGACTAGGCCCTTGTCGTCGGCAAATTTCTCCGCAATCACCCCCATCACACGAGAGACGCCAATGCCATAGCAACCCATGAAAACTGGGTGTTTTTGGTTGTCTTGGTCGGTAAATTCTAGTCCGAGCGGCGCTGAATATTTGTCTTTCAGAGTGAAAATATTACCAACTTCCGCCGCCCTAGTGCTCTGCAGCTCTTCGCGTTTCACGTTGAAACTCGCCAGGGTCTCGTCATTCACGACTTCTTCGTTCAAGACGATGCTCCAGTCGGCATTATGCCAAATCATATCTTCACCAACTTCAATAACCGTCTGGAACTCGTGGCTGTATTTAGAGAAAACGCCACCACTCGCAAAAGTCTGATAAGTGCAATCACCCAGCCCCAGCCGCTCATAAATGCGCTTGTAAGCGAGCTCGACTTTGTGATAAAATTCGTCATGCGACGCCTCGTCTGTCGAGAAACTATACAAATCCTTCATTAAGAATTCACGTGTACGCATGATGCCAGATTTGGCGCGCAACTCGTTACGGAATTTAGTCTGGAATTGGTAAGCGTAAACCGGCAAATCCTTGTAACTATTGATAAAAGTCTTCATCATTTCGGTAAAAGGCTCTTCGTGCGTAGGCGCGAGACCTAGTTCGCCACCAGCTGCAAGTTCTGTCTTGAACCAGACGTCCATTTTCTTGATGTCCCAACGATCGGTTTTTTCCCAGAGAACCGGGTTCTGCAGAGTTGACATCAATACTTCTTCGCAGCCAATCGCGTTCAATTCTTCGCGAATGATTTTCTTGATGTTCTCAAGTACACGTAGGCCCAAAGGCAAATAATCATAAATTCCAGCTAGTTCCTTATGCACGTAACCAGCCTGACTAAGATAGCCGGCACCACGCGCCGTTTCTTCTTTTGGAGCGTTCCGGAGAGTTTTAAAAAAAGTCTGAGTTAGTTTCATAATATATATTATATCACAAAAAGGGCACCACGAGGGTGCAATTACATCACAGTAACCCTTTTACAACGAATACAGCAGATAAAACGCGATACCATTCGATAACATATGCAGTAGCACGCCGCTCCAAATCGAACCGGTCATTTCACGCATACTACAAAGAATCATCGACAGCGTAAAAGTCGCTACTCCAGCATTCCACTGACCATGCAGCAGCCCAAATAGCACACTAATTAGCAACATGGCTGGTAGCATTTTCAACTTGTTGCGTACTTTGCCATACAGCCAGCCGCGCATAATCAGTTCTTCGGCTAGTGGCGCAATCACCACAATCGCCATAAAGGCAATGATTTTATCGGCAAAACTCCCTAAGTAAGAAAACCCGACATCTTGTGGCTCGTCCGCATTGAACCATGGCATAATCCCCATTATCGATGTCAAAATCCGCGCTAGAATCAAATAAGCCACATAACCAACCGGCGCGAGACCTAAATCAACGAAAGTCGGCCACTTATCGACACCAAGTTCAGTCTTATTGGTGGCCATTTTGTCATTATGTGCAGCCTGTTGCCAAAGTTTCGGCGCCAGCCAAAAAATCATCCAAAGCGCCAACGCATAGGAGAGAATATAATATACTAATGTCCAAATTGGCTGACCGAAATTATCACCAAGCAGCCAAATCATCGGAAAACCTACCACATATTGACTGGCCACGGTCGCGAGTACTGCAAAAACCAGCTCAAAAACAATCATGCCCACCGTCTTTTTATTCAACTTGAACTTAGCGCCCACTAAAACAACCTCGTTATATCTAGAATAGTAATTAGCACAATCAGAATCATTAATACCATGAACGCTCGTGAAACGATTTTTTCTTCGGTTTCTTTCTCTAGTTTCTTGCCACGAATCCGATAAATTGCAATCATTAACCAACGACCACCGTCAAGCGCTGGAATCGGAATAACGTTCATACAGGCTAGAGAAACCGAGATCAAAGCCGCCAAGAAAGTCAAATTAGCCAATCCGCTCTCCGCAAAAGCCGGGAAAATCACGCCAATAATACCAACCGGACCGCTCACTGAGTCACCAGCCGCCGAAATCGCCGCTTGACCATTCTCACGTACGGTCGAATCCGCACTAAACTGACTGAACACGCCCGATACAAATCCCCAGACCATATTACCTAGTCCACGAAAAGTCTCACCAGTTAATTGCAAAGTTAACCCAGCACCCACAATCGGTGCCGACCAAGTCGAACGAATATAACTCTGACCATAAGCCATCGCTACGCCTAATATATAATCTGCACCAGCCTCATTTAAGTCGGCTTCAACGGTCATCTCGCTCCCCTCACGTTCCACCGTATAATTAACCGTCTCACCAGCATGGGCATTGCCAAAATTGGTTACATCAGTTGGGTAAATCACGTCACTATCGCCAACTCGGACAATCCGGTCGCCAGTCTGTAAACCAGCGCGCGCCGCCGGCGACTCTTCCATCACTTCAGTTACCGTGACGCCACCGCCCTCAATCTTCGCATCATTACCTAAGTAAAACTGATTCTCGATAAACTGCGGCATGCCAAAAACCGCTAGAATAGTTAGTAGTACAAAAGCCACCAACCAGTTCATCATCACACCACCAAAGAGGATTTTGGTCTTAGCCCAGAAGCTTGCCGCCCCAAAAGTTCCTTTGCGCGTATCGGCATCCGATTCGCCATCCATCGAGCAAAACCCACCAATCGGTAGATAATTAATACTAAAAATCAGAGTATCCTGTGGCTTATTCCATTCGGATTTGGGTAATTTTAGCCATTTTTTCTCACCGTTGCCTTTTTTCCAGGCTGGATTACGACGCCAAGCCACTGCTCGCGGCGGAAAACCAATGCCGAACTCTTTTACATCGACGCCATTACGACGACACATGATAAAATGCCCAAACTCATGCGCCACTACCAGCGCCATCAAAACTACTAGACCGATAATAATCCCAAATACTATATTCATAACCTCATTATAGCACAAAACACTCACGAATAAGTGAGTGTTTTGCTAAGTTTAAGACAAAATTTAGATTGCCATGATTTCGGCGGTTTTTTCTTTGAAAAGTTCATCGATTTTGTCAGAAAACCTTTTCGTCAGTTCATCGACGCTCTTTTCAGCCTTTTTTACCACGTCTTCTGGCAGTTCAGCGGATTTTAACTCTTTGCGCGCGTCTTCACGAACATTACGCACTGCAACTTTGGCTTTTTCTACCTCCGAGCTGGCTTGCTTGACGATTTCTTTACGACGTTCTTCGGTCAGAGCTGGCACTGGCACTCGTACTACATGGCCATCATCGGATGGATTGAGCCCTAAAGCCTGATCGTCACGAATTGCTTTAGAAATAGCCTGAATATTGGCCGGGTCAAAAGGCTGCACCAGGAGCATCGTGGCACCTTGAGCGTTAATATTGGCTACCTGATTGAGCGGCATGAACTGACCATAAGCCTCAACTTTGACATTTGCTAACATGTCTGGGTGAGCGCGACCGGTGCGCACCTTTTTCATAGCGTCCTGGAAACGCTGAATCGCCGCCTCCATCGCCTGCTTATATTCACTATCGTCAAACATATCTAACTTCCTCTCGTTTATCTTACTTCAAGTATAACATACTTCCGCCCAATCACCCAAAAAGTGCCTCCCTAAGGAAGCACTTCCTGTGTAATTTTCTTGCTTTATTCGGTTACACCAAGTTCAATACGCTTGAACTGACGAACTGAGATATTTTCACCAGTTTTTGCGATATGTTCCTTGATAAATTGTTCAACCGACATCGAATCGTCGAGAATGTATGGTTGCAACATCAAAACTTTATCAGCAAAATACTTCTTGATTTGGCCAGAAATGATTTGATCTTTCATTTTTTCTGGACCTTTAAAGTCAGCTTCGAGCTCTGCCTTCTTGGCATCAAGCACATCAGCTGGAACACTCTCCATATCGACATAGAGTGGGTTCATCGAAGCAACTTGCATAGCCAACTTGTGAGCCAAATCCTTAAATTCTTCAGTCTTTGCTACGAAACTAGTCTCGCAGTTCACCTCAATAATCGCACCAAGACGACCATCGTGGATGTAGCTGTCGACTACGCCTTCGCGAGTCTCGCGATCGCCACGCTTTTCGGCTTTGGTCATGCCTTTTTTGCGCATTTCTTCGAGAGCCTTGTCGAAATCGCCTTTAGCCTCAACAAGTGCTTTCTTGGCATCAGTTAGACCGACACCCGAAAGTTCTTTTAGTTTTTTAATCAATTCAATCGAAACAGCCTTGACTTCGCCGGCTTTTTCTTTTAGTTCTTCGCTCATTTTGCCTCCTTTTAGTTGATTATTTTATTCAGTTTTTGCTTTGCCTTCTTTAATAGCGGCAACCATGTAGTCGAGAATCAGCTGGACTGCCTTGATTGCGTCGTCGTTAGCAGGAATAACGTAATCGATATTGGTTGGGTCGACGTTAGTGTCGCAAATCGCAAATACCGGAATCTTCAGGGTTTTTGCTTCTTTTACTGCGTTCTTGTCCTGCATAGCGTCGAGAACAATCACTGCAGCTGGTTGCTCGCTCATTTCTTTTACGCCACCGTAGCGTTCGTTCAAGAGGTCGATTTCTTCTTGGAAACGCTGTACCTCAAGTTTATTGTAACGAGCCTCAAGTTCGCCCGAAGCCATCCGGCGCTCAAGATCTTTCAACTTCTTGATTTGTTTATTCACGGTCTCAACGTTAGTTAGAATACCGCCAACCCAGCGTACCGTCACATATGGCATGTCAACACTCTCAGCGGCTGCCTTAGTGATATCTTTAAGCTGCTTCTTGGTGCCGACGAACAGAATCTTCTTACCGCTAGCCGCAATTTTGGTTAGTTCTGGCAGAGCCTGATCAAGCGCTTCGACCGTCTTCTCAAGGTTGATAATGTGGCCACCCTGACGCTTGCTGTGAATGTAAGGCGCCATCTTAGGATGCCAACGACTAGTTTTGTGACCAAAATGTGCTCCAGATTCGAGCAAGGTCTTCATATCGACTTCTACAGTCATTTTGATATATTTCCTTTCGCTTCGCTAGGGAATATTAAACAGGAAATCTCCCCTAGGTGCTTCATTATTTAATAATATAAGACGATTTTAGCAAAAAATCTCACCTCTGTCAAGTGAACCTTATTCTGCAACGACATGTTGAATGATTTATAAAGAGGGCGCAGAGTACCCAAACATCAAAAAGCCCCACCTTGTGGGTAGGACTTTTAGTTGGATTATTTCTCCTCAGACTTTTCAGCTTTCTTCTCGGCTTCTTTCTGAGCCTTCTTGGCTTTGTTACCGAGTGAAGCGCGTAGTTTAGCAGCGCGTTCAGCACGAGCCTTGAAGCGGTCAACACGACCTTCGGTGTCGATAATCTTCTCTTCGCCAGTGAAGAATGGGTGAGAAGCCGAAGAAATCTGCACCTTAATCAATGGATACTCGTTGCCGTCTTCCCACTTGATTGTCTCCTCGCTTTTAGCGGTAGAACGAGTCAAGAAAGAGAACTTGGCTGCTTCATCCATGAAAACAACTGGTCGATAATCCTCTGGTTGTGACGGTTGTGATACATTTTTACTCATAACTTACCCAATTATAACAAATTTTTCAGATATGTAAAGAATGAAATTACCCTGCACATTCGCAGGGTAATTGCAAGTTACAAGGCTTTTATCACAACGTCGCGACATCATTTGGGTTGATTTGCAGATTATGTCCAACTTGATATTTTTGATTAATTCCAAATTAGAAACGATAATTCTTCTGTAAATACGCCAAAGTCTCGGCGTCGTTGTTGTCGATCGCCTTCTGAGCGGCCTCACGCGGAGTTCCACTGTAGGGAACATGTATATCGGTTACCGAGCCAGAGTCACGAATTCCACTTAACGCGGCATCCGCCTCGGTCAAACATGATTCACCATAACCCTGATAAACTCCCGGACCAGTTCCAGTCAATATACTCAACCATTCCACCCCCTTTCGTCGAATTTTACGGTAAAAGCATATTGCACAAAGGGAATCACATCCCTATCCCTCTATTATACCACAGATAGAATTAGAAGTCAATAAAATTATTCATACATCTCGCAGAGTTTCTGGACAAATTCGCGCACGTCTTTAATCTTATATTTTTCCGGATCGGCCAAGATATTTACGGCCGGATTTTTGATGAAATCTAGCGACACAATTTCGTGATAAACTGCTTTCATGAGTAGCCGAATCATCGCGTCGTCCTGGTCGGTAAAGTTAAGTTGCTTTTCGTGCACCTCGCCCTCAGCGTCCGGCGTCACAAACAGGATATGTCCGCGCGTCACTTGATACTTGCGATAAGTTGGCGACAAATTAAGGAGCACCTTATAGAACAACAGCTGTAACATATACTTATATAACGTCGCGTGGCTAGTCCAAGCTCCATCGTGGAATTTACCGGTTTTGTAATCGTAAATATCGATGGTTTTGTCATTTTCATTGATTTCAAGGTGGTCGATTTTACCAGTAATCGGCGCATCTTCGAGGTGCAAATGTTCGGACGACAAATTCACCTCAGCGCGTGCCTGGTCATTCCGTAAGATTGGGCCAAATTGCGCCAATACCACTTTGAGGCTATAGCGACCTTTCTCGGTCAGTTCGGCAATTTCGTTCTCATCAAGCGGCAGCTCGACGGCTTTTGCGATAAATAACTGCTCGGCTTCTTCGTCAGAAATTTTAGCTTTGGTCACCTCCTCTAACACTGAGTGAATCACGGTACCATACGCCATCTGCGCGGTCATCGGCTCATCGAGAGTTTGCATCACGCATTTTTGGAAAACTGCATCCGCCCCAGCATACATCAGATCGATAAAATCGGTCAAATCAGTCGCATTCAGCCGATAATTTTGCACGCGTTGCTGAAACAAATTCTCAATACTCGGCGTCAGCACTTGATAAGCTCCTGACCAAGCCTTAGTCTCGGTCAGGAGACGCGTATTCGTATCAAAATCATCGTAATGTGTCTGGATGACCCCCTCATCACCAATCAAAAACGGTGAAAGCGCTTGCTCGTCTTTTTCGCTTCGCACTTCTCCCAAATATTTCAGTCGCGCCTGATTCTTGCCGTTAAAATCATGCTTGGCATTAGTCATAACTAGGAAATCTTTTGCCCTCGTAATCGCCACAAAGAGCAAACGTAACTTTTCGTCGTCCGTACCGCCAGTGTGACGAATTTGTTGCAAGTTGAGTGGCAAGACCAGCTTATTGCGGTTACCGGTACTCTTACCCCACGCGGCATCATCTACCGACACCATAAAAACGTAGCGAAACTCCAAACCCTTACTCTTATGCACTGACATCAGCTGCACCGAAGATTCAGAGTCAGTGTAGAGGCTGGTTTTCATTATTGGCGTTTCGGCGTCTTCGTAATCTTGAATCGTTAGGACAAAATCGGCCAGTTTCGGACGCGGATTAGCGGTGTGGTTAAGCACCGTGGTTTTAAGCGATTTAAGATTTTCGTAAAACTCAAAGAGCTCAGCCTGAGTCAATTTAGTCTCACAGAAACTCAGAAATGGCGAGGTGTAGCCGTTTAGCTCCAGTCTGCCGAGCAGATAGTCGAAGAAACGTTCCAGCGGCGCGTTGAAACTCTGCATGGCGAGATCAGCGAGAAATTTCGCAATGGATTGCAGCTGAGGATTATCGCTAGTCGAAAGATATTCCAAGGTAGATTTACGCTCCTCACGCGAACGGTGCACTGCGGTGAGTACCGCCAGCGCATCCACCTGCCAAAAATCAAACGACAAAATTTCCAGTAGCCGCGCCCCCGGCTGTCGTTCTGCGGCCAAATCATGGACGAACTGCGCAATGGTGACGATTTGGTGGATTTTTTCGTCCTCCAGCAAGTTCTCTCGGCGCTCATAAGCTACGTCGATTTTGTGCGCTTTGAGGTAAGGCAACATCGGTCCAATAAATTTATGCTGAGGAGCGATGACGGCGATTTCGCTTGGCTTGACCCCACGCTGAATCAAATCATTAATCCGTTCCGCCACCCAATAATATTCATCGGTCGAGGTGGTGAATTCGTGCCGCGCGATTTTGCTCGCGACCTTTTCGCCAGCTTCTTTCCGAAAAATATCCAACATCGAACGCAGCTTCTTCAGCACATTGCGTTTCTTGGCAAAACTTTCGTTAATCTGTATAGCCACTTGGTGCGAAAAGTCGAGAATCCGCCCGATACTCCGATAATTATCCACGAGCGTAATAACTTTAGCATTATAATAATTCTGAAAATCCAGCAGGTTAGACGCATTCGCCCCCTGAAACTCACAAATCGCCTGGTCGTCATCGCCCACCGCCATCACCACCGGTTTTTCATAATCGGTCAAAAGCTTAATGATTTCAAACTGCGACGGGTTAGTATCCTGGAATTCGTCGAGCAGAATATAGTTATAGCGCTCGGTCAAAGTCGCTCGGAAGCCGTCATCAGTCTTGAGAATCCGAATCGCCTCCTCAATCATATCGGCAAAGTCAAACAGCCCTTCCTCCGCCAAACGGTCATCGTACTGTTGCATAATATTAGCGAGCGAGAGTAACTTCTGGTTGGCCACATAGTCGTGCAAACGATAATTCGTACCGTCCGCACTCTCAATGAAACGGTCCAGCCATTTCTTAGGTGGAGAAACGCTCGGCTTAGCCTTAGCTATCTCGGCTTGCAAAACGTCGTTAAACTCACGCACCATCACATTCGCCACGCGCTCAACATTACCCACAATCGGTTGCGGATCAGAAAATTCCAAGAAAATGTCCAGAATCGGTTGGTAAACCATCGCCACGCGCTCGTCAAATTTGCGCGGCCACTGAGTCTGATAAATCGGGGTGAGTTTCTCAGCGATTTTTTCACCGTCTTGCTTGTTCTGCTCGGCCACCTGACGCAAATCGTTTGGCAAAAGTCGCGCCGCCTTAGCCTGCGCAATCGTACCAGAAATATCACTCAGGTCAGCAGTCTTAAGAATGTCGTTAAAGGGAAGTTTTGCCTGAATCTCGCGAAGAATCTTGTACTGCTTGACATTATCAATTGGCGCATCCAGATTCCGGTCAAAATTAGTGGCGTAATTCTTATATTTCTCAATAATCTGCGAGCCCAGCGCATGATAAGTAAAAATATTCACGTCACTCGCCGCAATCCCAATCATCGAACTCAAACGATCACGCATGTTGGCCGCTCCCGATTCCGTGTAGGTCACACAAAGAATATTCTCCGGATTAGTCTGCTCGTGCTGCAAAATATATTCCACCTTAGCCGACAAAAGTTGCGTCTTGCCGGTACCTGGCCCTGCCAAGACTAATAACGGCCCTTCCAGATATTCAACTGCTTCGCGTTGTTCTTTGTTTAATCCCATGTAGTAATTATATGTGCAAAAAATTTAGTTGTCTATCATAAATTTTTACTTGATTAAAACTTTTTATGCTATAATCGAAATATATGAGTGGGAAAGTCATGATTGTGGGAACTGGGAATGTTGGCGCGAGCATTGCTTTTGCATTAATTAACCAACGTACCGCCGTGAATGAACTAGTGCTGACCGATCTTAATTCTGCCGACGCCGAAGGTGAAAAGATGGATTTGTCTGACGCCCTTGCCGTTGCGCCGAGTTATCTTAAAATTACCAGTAGCACTGATTACTCTACTGCGCGAGATTGCGACATTTGTGTGCTGACCGCCGGCGCTAACCAGAAGCCAGGCGAGACGCGCACTGATTTATTGAAGAAAAACGTCCTCATCACGCGTGATATTGTCACAGATATTATGGCAAGTGGGTTCAAAGGCATTTTTCTCGTGGTAGCTAACCCAGTCGACGTGCTAACGCAGGTAGCATTAGAAGTTTCTAGCCTCAGTCCTGACCAAGTCATTGGTAGCGGCACTGTGCTTGACTCTGCCAGACTCCGGCACGAAATCGCTCACACCCTCGATGTCCATCCTAAATCCGTTCACGCTTATCAAGTGGGCGAACATGGTGACAGTGAACTTACCCTCTGGTCAACCGCTACCGTAGGCGGAGCACGCTTATTTGATTTGCTCAGTCAGCACCGGCGCGCTACAATTAGTGATTATGTTAAAAACACCGCTTACCAAATCATTGAGAAAAAAGGCGCCACTCATTACGGCATCGGCGCTTGCACGGTTCAGATTATCAACTGCATTCTCGGTGACGAACATCGGATTCTAGCGGTTTCTAACTATGACGATTGCAGTGATAGTTATTATGGTTTTCCGGCGGTAGTGGGGCGAACCGGCATTATCCGACGCATCAATCTCGACCTCCCCGAAAGTGAGGGAATTAAACTCCAAAAGTCTATCAACATTATTAAGCGTAACTTTAATTCAATCAAGAAAGAGTTAACAAGTTAAAATGTCCAAATTTTACAAGAAAAATCATACCCTATCTTTTCATTATAGCACACTTCAGGACAAAAGTCAATGGTTTTTGCGAAAAATGCGCTTAATTGGCGGAATTTTGGTGGTTTTTGGAGTGATTTTGGGGCAATTTGGCGGCGCCAACGTAAAGAACGTAGTCGCAACGTCGCATGACGCTATTGCTAGCCGAGATAATTATGTCTCGCAAAACGTAAATAATTTTAAGTTTTCCGATTTTAGCGCGGATTATTATTTATATCAAGCCGAAGATGGCACCAGCCGTCTCAGAGTGATCGAACAGTTTGTTGCCGAATTTCCTAGTTACGACCAGAATCACGGCATCATCCGTGTGATTCCGTTCACTAATCAAGACGGCCAGAATCTCACCATGGAGAGCGATAGTGAACTAAAAATCCGCATCAAGCATAACGGCATGCCTGAAGAGCCTTATGATGTTTCGGCTGACGATGGGTATTTTAAGGTGACGATCAAAGAGCCTAACGCTTACGTACATGGTACGCAATATTACGAGTTAGAATATGAGTTTCGCAATGTGATTACGGAGTTTGCGGATTTTCAGGAGCTCTACTGGGATACTAACGGTAACGACTGGTCGCAGAGATTTGACAAAGTCACCGCCAGGTTGCACATCGAGGATGAAGATTTTGCCAAACTATTTGATGATAAAACTTCTTGCTACGTGGGGAGCTTTGGCGCAACCGGCCAAAGTCGTTGCGAAATCCGTCGCACCGGTGAAGGATACGAATTCATCGCAAAAGATTTAGGCATTGGCGAGAACTTAACTTTTGCGGTGGATTTTGAGCCGAATACTTTTACCATACCAGAGCCGACCAAGGATTATCGCTACATTATTGCCCTTATTGTGCAGTTAGCAATTCTAGCCATTGTTATCGCGCTAATCATCTATAATCGCAGCAAAGTTAGCGACAAGCGTAAGTTTTATCGGGATTATTTCATTAAACCAGAATATCAGCCGGCCAAAGGCTTCTCGGTAGCCGAAATGTCCGAAAATTACATGTCAAACACTAGCGACAGCACAGCCATGGTTGCGACACTGATTGAAATGGCCGTACAGGGCAAGGTTGAGCTAGTTAAACTTCCAGATAGCAAACGAAAAGAAGAGTGGAAAGTTCACGTCAAGAATACCAAAGATCTCACAACCTGGGAAATTAACGCCCTGCAAGTATTGTCAGGGAAAGAGGTTGACGTGCGCGCTGGCGACGAAATCAATATCGTTAAACATACTGGCACCAGCAAACTACTGAAACTCGCACAGCGTTTCGGAAACTTCGTCGAAAAAGCTCTCAAATCCAAGGGACTTTTCGAAAAAGACGTTAAAAAGGATGGGGGCATGCTGGCGGTGTTTGGGGCACTTTGGTTTATCGTCGGCATATGTGCGCTGGCAATTCTTAGCGATTTTGAAACAAGTTACACAGTCCTAGTT
Source organism: uncultured Candidatus Saccharibacteria bacterium (assembly GCA_964397215.1). Classification (GTDB taxonomy): domain Bacteria; phylum Patescibacteriota; class Saccharimonadia; order Saccharimonadales; family Saccharimonadaceae; genus Nanosyncoccus. The sequence goes on along the minus strand of CAYNHE010000001.1, from coordinate 28,150 downwards.
GGTGGCAATGCGCTGATGATTGTTAACGGCTTCTTATGTATCTTAGTCTTTGTTCTGTGTTGTGGCGTGGGCAGCCTCAACGAACCATACAATAAACGCACAAAACTTGGCCTAGAATACTCACGTTATATGGACGGACTCAAGCTTTATATTAAAATGGCCGAAGCCGACCGTCTAAAATTCCTGCAGAGCGTTGAAGGCGTTGATACCAGCAACGAGGGAATCGTGAAACTTTACGAGAAACTTTTGCCATATGCCATCGTTTTTGGACTAGAAAAATCCTGGAGCAAGGAAATGGGACATTATTACGAATTGTCCGATGTTACTGCACCGACTTGGTATACATCAAACAGCGGTTTTGACGCACTACTATTTAGCAGCATGCTTAGTTCGGTCACCAGCAGCACCAAAACATCCGTTGATTCCGGATATAGTTATTCAAGTTCAAGCGGCAGCAGCTCTAGCTTCTCCGGTGGTGGAGGCGGTGGCTTCTCCGGCGGCGGAGGTGGAGGGGGCGGTGGCGGCGGATGCTAATACTAGTCGCTAATACCGGAAATAAGGACGAGACTTAGTAAGCAAAAAGTTGCATAAAAATGGTGGTAAAAGCGAGTTACTGACTGATTTTGTGCTATACTAATATTATGTTAGATATTAATTTTATTCGGAAAAATCAAACTTTAGTTGAAAAATCTGCCCAAGAAAAGGGCTACACAGTTAATGTCTCCGAAATTATCTCCTTAGACGACGAGCGCAAAGATTTGCTACAAAAAGTTGACGCTCTGCGACAGAAGCGCAATGACCTTTCAGCTCAGATGAAGGGCGGCGTCAATCCAGAGTTAGTCGAACAGGCCAAAGCAGTTAAGCAAGAATTGCAAGACACCGAGCCAAGCCTGGCCACCATCGAAAAAGATTTAGAGAATCGCATCAAGCAAGTGCCAAATATTATTTTTGACGACGTACCACTAGGTGGCGAGGAATGCAGCCTAGAAGTCGCCCAGTGGGGCGAGCATAAGACCTCTGGCGTCGATCACGTCGATTACGCTACCGAACGTGGCTGGCTAGATTTTGAGCGCGGAGCCAAAGTCGCCGGCGCCAAATTCTACTATCTCAAGAGCGATTTGGCTCTGCTAGAACAGGCTTTGATTCAGTACGGCATTAAAAAAGTCACCGAAAAAGGTTTTACCTTCATAACGGTGCCGGATATGGTGTCAAGCAAAATTCTGGAAGGCTGCGGTTTTAACCCGAAAAGCAGTGACCAAAGCGACGAATATTATATCGAAGGCGAAGATTTAGCGATGATTGCTACCGCCGAAATGCCCCTCACCGGCTATCACATGGATGAAATTCTCGACGAAAAAGATTTGCCACTCATGTACGCTGGACTAAGTCCATGTTTCCGTAAAGAAGCCGGCGCCTATGGCAAATACACCAGAGGCTTGTTCCGGGTACACCAATTCAATAAGTTGGAAATGTATGTTTTCTGCTTGCCAGAACAGTCCAAAGAAATTCACGAAAAAATCCGTGCCGTCGAAGAAGAAATTTGGCAAGAGCTTGGCATCCCATATCATGTCATCAATATTGCTGCCGGAGACCTCGGTGCGCCAGCCGCTAAGAAGTACGACATCGAATATTGGAGTCCAGCCAACCAGAAATACCAAGAGTTAACTAGCTGTAGTAACTGTACGGATTTTCAGGCACGCAGCCTCAACATTCGCGTGAGAAGGAACGATGGTAAAATTGAAATCGTCCACACCCTGAATGGTACCGCCATCAGCCTAGCTCGCACGCTAGTAGTGATGATTGAGAACTTCGCCCAAGAAAATGGTAAAATGTTCATTCCAGAGGCTCTCAGACCATACATGGGTGGACGCGCAGAAATATAAATGGAGATTTAATGGCTAAAAAAACCGGAATTAAGGATGTTGTTGCCAAAGCAAATACCAAATTACCAGTACGTTTTGCTGCAGTGGTCTTGGCTAGTTCAACCTTACTCTCAGCTCTACTCGGTATCATCCGCGACCGCATTCTGAACTCTCTCTACCTCGATACCTATCCAACAGGCATTGACGCTTACACGGCAGCCTTCACTATTCCGGATTTTCTCTTTTTCATTCTCACGTCGGGGGCCTTGGCAGTCAGTTTTATCCCAGTTTTTAACGAGCGCTTGTCCAAAGGCGAGAGAAAATCCGCCTGGGAGCTCAGCTCAAGCTTACTTAACCTCATGGCTCTGCTCACGCTCGTCGCTAGTATTTTAATCATGGTTTTTGCCGATCCACTCGTGCGCTACGTAGTTGGCCCTGGCCTTGACGAATCCGGCACGATTCTCGCTATTAACATGATGCGCGTGATCGCGATTAATCCGTTTTTGTTTAGCGTGAGCACGATTCTTTCTAGTATCCAGCAGGCATTAGGGCGTTTTGTTTTTCATGCGGCAGCCCCGGCATTATATAATATTGGAATTCTGATTGGGATTTTGTGGTTCACCGGTGGCATTAATATTTTTGGCATACAAATCTTTGACGGTGGAATCATGGGTGTCGCGCTTGGCGTGGTACTCGGCGCAGTTCTACAGCTAATCGTGAGCTTAACTGGTGTACTGGGACTCGGTTTTGATTATAAGTTCAAAATTAGTTGGAAAAATCGCGGTTTTAGGAGCGTGCTTAAATTACTGCCTTCCCGTAGTCTTGACCAAGGCATCGATTACGTCGAAACCATCGCCATGACCAACCTATCAAGCCGCATGGGCGCCGGCGCGCTCAGAAGCTACAACCAAGCCTACAACTTGTCTTGTATGCCAGTTAACTTAATTGGAGTAGCGATTTCTACGGCTTTCTTTCCTAAGTTAACCGAAGAAGTCGGCGCCGGAGAAGAAGAAAAATTCAACAAAACTTTTCGCTCTGCACTCTCGACAATTATTTGGATTGCGCTGCCAGTTGCAGTAATTGCTTTCTTCGCGCGCGGCTATGTGGTGAGCTTTATCAAAAATGGTGGTGATCCGCTCATTGCTTCAATTCTAGCCGCACTCTGCGTACTAATTTTTGCCCACTCGATTTTTCACATTGCGGCGCGCGGTTTCTATGCCCACCAAGACACTAAAACGCCAATGATTGTCTCAATCGTCGCAATCGGACTCAGCATCGGATTAGCCGTCGTCTTGAGCCTGATTGGCTGTGGACCAGAAGGACTAGGCTGGTCGCAGTCTGTCGGCGCTACCATTGAAGTTATTATCCTGCTAATTCTACTGCAAAGACGTTCGGGCTATCGACTTTTTGAGAAAACTTTTTGGAAAAACATCGGCAAAATGCTCTTTGCTACCGGCATCACCGCTTGCGTAGCCTACTCACTGACTAAATTTTTCCCGCTAATGGCGAGCGACGATTCGATTTTTATCACTTTTCCTAAATTCTGCGTCATCGCCGCTGGTTCACTCATCGCCTACTTGATTGCTGGCTATTTCCTTGATCTAGAAGAAGTCAAACCGCTCATCAAGAAGCTCAGCAAAACTTTAATGAAAGAAGTGAAATAGTCCAAACCGACTTGGGCAAAAATCATTTTTGTGCTACAATGGGCTTATGGAAATTTGGCAAGCAATACTACTGGGTTTCGTGCAGGGAATTACTGAGTTCATTCCGGTCTCCTCATCGGGTCACCTCGAACTCACCCAGATTATATTCAATATCCCTACCACAGATAATTTTCATCTTTTTCTAGAATTTATTAACCTGGGTACTTTGCTAGCGCTGCTATTCTATTTTCGTAAACGCATCGTCAGGATTATCCGGAATGTTTTTGAAGAGCATAATTATAAACTGGCTCTTAATATCGTTATTACTTCAGTGCCAGCCGGACTCGCAGGACTCTTGCTATCGGATGTAATCGAAAACGCTCCGTTCTTTAACTCGATTATTACCTTAGCAATCGCTATGGGGATTGTGGGCATCCTGATGTGGGCTATCGACCATCTACCACATCTTAGCTCACTCAAGAATGAGAATACTCTTACACCAAAACGCGCTCTAATTATCGGCCTTATGCAAACTTTTGCGCTAATTCCAGGCACTTCAAGGTCAGGCACGACAATTGTAGCTGGGCGTCTAGTGGGGCTAGATTCCGAATCCTCAGCTGAATATTCGTTCTTGGCGTCAATTCCAATCATGTGTGGCGTTTGTCTCAAAATGTTCTTATCCGATAGCGGTCGAGCATATTTCTTCAATAATCTTAATTTATTATTACTTAGCAACGTCATAGCCTTTATTGTCGGTATGTTTGCGCTCAAATTTTTGCTTGATTATCTTAAAAAACCGGGGGCTTTGCAGAGCTTCGGTCGCTACCGCGTCGTCCTCGCCTGTATTGTGCTAGGCGTAACTTTAATTCTTGGCTTCTAAATTCCAATTAAATAATCTTTAGGTTTTTCTCCACATTCATAATACTTGTGCTATAATAAGCATAAGTATTGGAGGTCAATATGGGTAAAGTGTGGAAATACAATCCATTCTACTGGATTGCTAAACATAAAATGCATTTTTCGTGCGAAAGAATCATGGCACCGATGGCGCTCGCCAAAGAGACAACTCAGCGCGAAACGGATTATTTTAGTGGATTCGGCGAGAATATTCGCATTGATTATACGGATAATAGCCACAAGCGTAATTTTAGCCTAAAGCACACATGGGACTGGCATAATCTTAATCCGTTTCGTTGGTCGAGAAGAGCGATACGGGTTTTTACTACCGGATTTTTTGCTGTTATGCTGCCAATTTATATATTCATTGGTATGCAACCAGCTTCGTCAATCAATACCGAAGGACTACCAACGCTCGTAGTGCCTAGCATTGGACTCGAAACACCAGTTTCCACGCTAGAATTAACTAATCAAGAACTGATTGCTCCAGCCAATATCGCCGGTAGTTATGCTAGTGCTGAGAACAAATTTTTCATCATCGGCCATTCTTCGACCGTATTTCGCAAGCTGGATCGAGCCGAGGTAGGTGATGTTGTTGACTACGATGGTGCAAAATACCGTATTGATAAACGTGAAATTCTCGAAAAAGCCCAAATCAATATGTATGACATACTTGCGCCAAGCGAAACCCCAACTCTTGTCATTATGACTTGCGCTGGCGAGAATTTGCCTAATCAAGACGCTACACATCGATTAATTCTCACCGCAGAAATCCTCGAAGATTAATTCTAGGCAAAACTTGGCACCAGCAAGAAAGCTAAATACGTCGCGAACAGCAGGAGCATCATTACGCCCTCAAGTCGCGTAATGCGACGTGTTGTTTTGGCAAAGATAAACAGTAACACTGCCGAGGCAACTAGCATCACCAGATCAATTGTCTCGAAACTACCTGGCGTAATCGCACCAAAAATCGCCACCGGGATACCTAGTACTACACAAATATTAAAGACGTTACTGCCAATCACGTTACCCACAGCGAGATCTGGTTCACCCTTCCTCGCGGCAACAATTGTCGTAACCAACTCCGGCAGAGATGTACCAAACGCAACCACCGTCAACGCAATTACGCGTTCACTCCAGCCGACTGTTTCAGCGATTGAAGTCGCATTATCTACCACCAATTCACTACCAATGACAATCCCTACTAGACCAAGCAATACAAATAGTAGCGATTTACCAAGCGTGAACTTCGGCTTTTCTTCGGCGGCGATTGAAGGAGTTTTCTGGGCAACCTGAGCCGCCTTACTAGCTCTAGCTGACTTAGTCGATTTTGCAGTTTTGCTAACCTTGGTAAGTTTCTTTGATGACTTGGAAGCATTAACCTGCTTATGGTTTCGCCTAGCTAGAGTTACAAGATAATAGATGAACACCAAGAAGAATAATAGAATTACAATGGCGTCTTCACGAGTAATTTCATTCACGCTGCCACCAGCCAGACTTCTATCGAGAAAAAGCACAACTAGAAGCACCGAAATCAACATACAAAGCGGCAGCTCCTTTTTCACTGTATCATCACTAATTTTGATTGGCATAATTACCGCTGCCACGCCAAGAATTAACAGAATATTCAAAATACAGCTACCAATCACGTTACCAAGGACCATATCTGTACTACCGCTAGCTAACGCCGAGACTGACACCGCAAACTCCGGCGCACTAGTACCAAATGCTACAATTGTGAGACCAATTAGAATTTTTGGCACCCGAAAATTCGATGCCGTGCTAGATGCTCCATCGACGAAAATATCCGCGCCCTTAATCAGTAGGAAAAATCCTACCACAAGTAGTGTAATATTAAGTAAAACCATAGTGTTATCTTATTTTAATGTTTATGTTAAATTATCTACTTTTCATTATAGCACAAGCCGGCGAAAAAAAACAAATCTTGCCCGATTTATGCTACAATAATTACAGATAGCACAGGAGGTAAACATGCAGAAGCCCTCATCGACGGAGCAAAAAACAAAATCCCAAGGTCGTCTAATCGTCATTGAAGGCGCTAGCGACGGTATCGGGAAGACAACTCAGTTCAAACTACTCAGCACCCACCTAAAAAACGATGGTCATAAAATCGTTACTCACCATTTTCCCACCTATTACGCCTACCAAGGGAAACCAGTCGAAATGTATTTAGCCGGCGAGTATGGTAAACCAGAAGATTTATCGCCATATTTTATCAATAGCCTCTACGCACACGACCGCGCAGTCACTTGGCAGATTAAACTTAAGGCTGAATTTAATCGAGGCAAGACAATTTTGCTCGATCGCTACACCACTTCTAGCCTCATCTACCAGTCTGCGCTCATCGAAAACGAAAAAGAGAAACGCGCTTTTCTCGATTATATCGAGGACTTCGAATACAACAAACTTGGCATTGGCCGACCTGATTTAGTAATTTTTCTCTATGCTCCGCTCAAATTAGTAACTAAAATGCGTGTGACACGAGTCAGTAATGAAGGAATTGAACATGACATTCATGAACGCGATTTGGATTTTATGCAAAAGGTTTATGACAACGCCATGTTCGTCGCTAAGCATTGCAACTGGAAACTCATCAACTGTGGCAAGAATCGCGGCACCGAGATGAAGACCCCCGAAGAAATTCACGCCGAAATTTACCGGGAGATCAATAAATAAATGGCTAAGGCAAAATTTCGCACCAGAAGAGTCATCGGGATGCTTGGCGCATTAGTCGTATTAATCGGGATTATTATCGCCAATCCGGCGAGTTACGAAGCTTTTTACGCGCCAGCCGAAGCCGAAACAACCAGTAACAGCACTGTAATCAAGGCTACTGGAGTTGAAACCAGCGATTCGTTAGCAACGGAAGTCTTAAAATTGCTTGAGATTAAAGGTCGCGCACCTAAAACTGATTATAGTCGTGATAAATTCTACGGTAGTTGGCCGATTATCGACGGTTGCAGTCTTAGACAACGCATTATTAAACGTGAAGTTGGAGATAGCGCGGTGCTAGGAGATAATCAATGCGACGTGGTCGCCGGCGAATTCGACGAACCATACACTGGAACGCACTTAGTTTTTTCCGAAAAAGCCGAATTCAGCAAGAAGATTCAAATCGACCACGTAGTAGCCCTCTCTGATGCTTGGCAAAAGGGTGCACAATACATGGATGCCGATACGAGATATGCCATGGCGACCGACCCATTAAATTTGCTCGCCGCCGATTCAAGTGCTAACCAGCAAAAATCCGATGGCGATGCCGCTACTTGGCTACCGCCCAACAAAGCCTTCCGCTGCCAATATGTCGCTAGACAAGTTTCAGTCAAATATAAGTATGGTCTCTGGGTAACCGAAGCCGAGCATCAAGCCATAGCAAAAATTTTAGAGAATTGCCCGAATGAGCCAGCCGTTGGCGTAAAAATTAAGGAGTAAGATGGAATTAGAATTAGAAGCCAAATTTATCAATATCGACAAAAAGGATTTGCGAAAACGCCTCCGCGAGAACGGCGCCACGCTGGTGCGACCAGAACTCAAGATGAAGAAAACCATCTTCGATTTAGCTCGTAATGTGTTTGCCCGCGTACGCGATGAGGGCGATCATATTACCGTAACTTACAAAAACGTTTCCGATGCTTCTAGGATTGATGGCACGCACGAAGTTAATCTCATTGTCGACGACTATGACCGCGCAGTCGCTTTTATTACCGCTCTGGGCATCAAACCTAAAGCGCAGCAAGAGACTTATCGCGAATCTTGGACGCTAGATGGAGCCGAAATCGATATCGACACCTGGCCGTGGTTGCCAGCTTTTGTCGAAATCGAGGGAACTAGTGTTGATAATGTTAGAAACGTAGCGGAGAAACTGGGTTTTGACTTTGCCGACGCTCACTTCGGAAGTGTTGACGAAATCTATAAGGTGTACTATAATGTAAGTAATGATGACATCAATTTTGCTCCGGAGATTAAGTTTACTCCCTTGCCAGATTGGTTGAAAAATAAGCAGAAATATGAATTTAAGTTGCCAGATATTAAGCAACAGAAAGAATAAAATTAAATGCCAACCACAAAAGAACAGCGCGATGAACTCTTAGGAAAAGTTTCAAAAATCGGCGAGTTCACCACTAGACTGATGATGGGCGAATACCTTCTCTACCGTGACGGTTTACTGATTGGTGGTTTCTATGACGGACAGCTCTTACTTAAAAAAGTTCCAGCCACCAAGTCTTATCGTTTACCTAAGATTGAGCCCTATCCAGAAGCCAAGAAAAAACTCTACTTAATTAAAGATCTCGACAACAGCGAAAAACTCAAAGAAATTATCGATCTCACCTACGAAGGTCTTAAAGCTAAACAAGCCGAAAAAGCTACCGCAAAAACCGCATAATTCTCCAGCTTTTCTGTGCTATAATATACTTATGATTAAGTTTCGTGGCACCAGGAAAGAATTAGGAGAGTTTTACGGCAATCGACTCCGAGAGTTTCATCATGATTTTTGTCGTCAAATTGACGAAGAGCTACTTGAGACTCAACTTAAAATTTATGAAAAATATTATCCAGAACTCATCATAGAGCGCACTGCCGCAGCCGAAGTGATTGGCCTTGATCCCAGTTTCTTGTTGTACGAAGATTTGGCCAGTTTTGTTAAAACTTGGCAGAGGCGCGCTGCAACGCACAAGAACTTAGACGATACTAGTCTCGATTCAACAGACAAAAAGGCTGAGAGTAGCGATAAATTAGTTAAGCCACGAGAACATGGTTGTACTATCTTCGCCTTAAACGAAAACGGCAAAACTTATGTCGGCCGCAATTATGATTGGTTGTCTAACGCCCGAAATTTCTTCGAACAATATGAATTCGATCTTTCTGGCTCATACCGCTATTTCGCTTTTTCGGACGAGGCAGTCTGGGATCGACATACCAGCAAGAATAACCGAAAAATGTACACTGAAGATACCGTTAACGAGCACGGCCTATACATCGGAATTACTTTTGCTAACATTAAACAGTGGAATTACGGACTCTGTCCCTCGCATTTTCTCCGCCTCATTGCCGAAAAGTGTCGTACTACGCGCCAAGCACTCAATATTTTTGCCAAAGTTCCTTGTGCCGAACCCAAAAATTTCCTCATCGCCGATGCCAAAGGCGACATCGCCATCGTCGAGCATGCAGCCAAATCATATGAAATTATCCGCCCCGAAAATCTCGAACTTACTACCACCGAAAAACTTCCGATTAGCTCTACTCGTGGCAGAACTAAGCAAATTAATCTTGAGCAGCACACCCATTTGGGCAAACTAGCAGTTCATACTAATCACTGCCTCAGTCCTAGACTCACCCCTCAAGACCAAGCCAGGCAGACGCTCAAAACCAATTCATTCATTAGGTTTGCCGAGACCAATTATCTAGTAAAAAATCAACTGCCTAATTTCCAGTTCACCGATATTTGGCGCATTCTACGCAATTCGCACTATGTTTATAACGACGAGACCATCTGGTCGCTCGCACTAGAGTTATCCGAACAACGTTTCAATATTTACTGCGACACCGCAGAAGGACAGAAACAGAAGAAATTTGGCTTCAAGCCAAACGAGACGGAGTGATTCTGAGACTAAAACAAGGCGTCTAGAACCCTCTTGAGCATTATTCTCCGTGCTTAATTCTATCCCAAGCAATATTGCGTTTAAAAATCACTACTATCGCACAGGGAACGTAAGACACCAAATAAATTGGGTTGTATAGTGCTACTTTTAGCTTCTGCCAGAAATTTAACTGATACTTTTCTAGAGTAAGTAATTTGATCGTCACAAACATCATTACTAGATAAACCACACCAACGACACTTGCTACAATCAAGAGAGCTTTCCACACGCCAATCTGCACAATTCCAAGAATAATTATCATGATAACACTCCAAATCGCGCCAACCGCAATCAAAATAAATGGCCACATGCCAATAATCTCTCGTCGCACGCTACCAAGATTTTTAGCATGGTTCTTCTTATGTTTAATCAGCGGAATATATTTCTTGCGCACCGAAAAATAGCCTTTTAACCAACGCAGGCGCTGAGTAAAAGATTGTCGAAAAGTCTCCGGCTGCTCATCAAAAAACTCTGCTTCGTCAAAATAAGTCGTCTTAACACCTCGCAGTATGGCATAAAGTGACATTTCGTAATCTTCTGTGAGCGAGCGAAATGGCCAGCCATGCCATTTTTCCACTAACTCACCAGCTACAAAACAACCCGTACCAGAAAAAACAATATTCCAACCAAACTTAACTCGACGACGGTTCTCTACGGTGTTTAACATCGAAAAAGTCAGTGCCGCAGCGGTAGCCACCACGCTTTCCCCAGCATTTGCCGCGTTACGATAACTAGTCGCCATCTGGTAGCCAGCTTGATAAGCTAGAATCATCTTTTCGATAAAATGCTCGTCCACTCGATTATCCGCATCAAAAATAAAATACAAATCGTAATGTTTCTGATCGGCCAAAATCGCTTTGACCGCTTCATCTAAAGCAAAACCTTTGCGCGCAGTTCTAGCTGATAAATTCTGCCTCACGATACAGCTCGCACCGTGTTTTTCACAAATCTCAACCGTAGGGTCATCTTCGGATTCGACGATTACATAAACATCCGCCATTTTTAACGGAAAACTTTGCTTTTTCAAATCTGACAAAATCCCAGCAATTACATTGCTCTCAAACCGTGCCGGAATTAACACTGCCGGACGCAAATCGTCTGTTTTGCGCTCTACGAGTTTCAGATTATCATGCCCTAGGCAAAAATACGAAATCGCCCAAAGTGTCAGACCACTCAAAAATACTACTACCCCCAGGCCTAATGAAATCCACAAGATTAGCTCAATCATTTTCTAAATCATGATGCTCCATGTTAGGATAATAATGTTTCAAAAATTCATCATTATAATAATTGTCATAGAATTCACCAATCGGCGTAAATGGTGGCACATGATTATGTCGCAAAGTCTGCCGAATTACCGCCGTCCAAGAAATCGCCATGTCCAACACCATAAAGACTAGCATCACCCGAAAAATCATTTCACCTGGTTTAGGTGGGATTTTTTCAATCAAATCTGAGAAAAACGGATAGACATATTTTACAAAAATCAGCCCCAAAAGACCCCAAACCACCATGTAGGGAATAGTTGTGCGGCCACCAATGTTCAAAAATTTGTCAGCATAATTCCACGAAACCGTATGCGTCACCAATTCTTGACCTAAGCTAAGGGAATATTCCACCAGACCGCCCAACACCGCTGACATCAAGAAAATCTTGAGATTAGAACGCGGTTTAGCAACCAAGACCAAGCACATGATTACCGCGCCAAAACCATAAATCACGTTGAACGGTCCATAAATCACGCCACGCCGCAAAGCAAACTCTGGCGCGCCCGTCTCAAACCAAGTAGTAATCATAAAAAGCGCTTCTTCGTAGATCGAACCAATAATCGAGCCAATCAGAAAAATAAAAAACATTTTGCGAAAGCTCATGCCGTGTGCAAAAGGTTCAACTTGCCTATCACTATCTTCGTGCAATTTCTGCTTACTGATACTTTTTGTCTGCTTTTTAGTCTGACTTTGCATATTTTGTACCTGCTTAAGTTTATTTTATCTTTTCACCGCAAAAATCGCAAGTCAAATACTTAGCAAACCGACAAATTAGAAAATTTTGTTCGAAAATAAACCTTGCCCATGAGTACAACTTGTGTTATTATTCTCTTATGGGGTATTAGCTCAGTTGATTAGAGCGCTTCGCTGGCAGCGAAGAGGTCACGAGTTTGAGTCTCGTATACTCCACCATGACTTGAAAACACTAGAAATATCTCTTGCTATATATTTGCGAGAGATATTTTTGTTTGATATCTTTATTCTGCTTGACCTTAACATCGATAACATATATTATATATGCATAAGCATGCAACAGGAGCATATCTATGGTATCAAAAAAGGTTAAGCAAAAAATCATGAAACACCGAGTTTTTGCCATTACACGTGTCACGACTTGCGTTTCTTTCTTACTACTCACTATTATTGGTATTTCTTCGGTCGTTCGTGCCATGTCGCTCGAAAACATCGCTAACGAAAACGGCATTCCAGCCGTTTGGCAAGCCGCCTCACTCGGCGAGCCAGATTCCATTACGCTACCAATTTCCTATTGGGATCAAAAAGCTGACGCCTGCGATAATCCTAATCGTCAATTCGAATGGACCAAATGCAATCAATATCGCTCGCACGGCGTACTCACCGGCATGGTTAAGCCATACTTGGGTACCGACCGGCGACCAATTCCAGCTTTTTCGGATAATGATTCATCTTGGGAAGCTTTACATGACGCTCTATCCATTAACGTGATTGGTCACGACCCAGTACAACCCACCGATAATTTTTATCGGTGGTTCCATGAAGTACCAGGTTCATCTAAATATGTTGATGGGCGCACCGTAACTTTTAACCGCACGTCCAAAGGCACTTATACCTATGGTGGGCAAGATATTTATCCAATTGATGACGTCGCTGGACTCGACGCAGCCGATGTTAAACTTAAGGACTGGCGAGGGAATCTCCATAATTTTAACTTCACCGCACACCTTGGTTTCTCGATTAAAGTCGATGCTAGTGGCAAAGAACTTTTTGAGTTCTCAGGAGACGACGATGTCTGGGTATTTCTTAATAATCGCTTAGTCCTCGATATTGGCGGTTTGCATGGGCCGATTTCTGGTTGGTTCAAGATTAACACTGATGGCACCGTGACTACCTACATCGAAAAAGTGAATGATTTGAGCATTCGTCATGGTAACTGGGTTGAGTGTATGCGCATCCGTGACAATGTTTACGCCAGTCAATCCTGTGTCACCAATTACAATACCATTATTCGAAATAATTTCCACAACGTCACGACTGAGAATCTCGATTTTGGGCTAAAACCTGACGATGTTGTTAACCTAGATTTCTTCTACGCCGAACGTAGTACGGATGGTTCAAACACCAAAATTACCGTTAATAACATGAATTGGCCAATTTCTGCCGATAGTCACCTCCAAGCCGAGAACATGGGGCGCATCGGCGACAGTAATAGCAACCTCATCGGCTTTAATTCTAGTATTACCAATCGAGACCCTGAGCACCCACTGGACATTGAACGCATTGCGGCCTATATAGAAGATTCCACGGACGCCGGCGATACTAGCACGGGTTTCTTACCATTATCTGCTACCACGCTCTACTATACTGCCAATCCAGAAGATAAAGATTCTTGGCAACCAGTAGAAATTTCTGCTCCAGACAACACCATGGACGGTTTCAAACTATCAACCCCGCTACGGCTTGCTCCGTCAGGAACCACTGGCGACACACTTTATTTCCGCTATTTTGGCGAAAGCGCGGATCTTGATGGCAACATGGCGAGCGTAATCAGTTATTACACCTCACTTGCTGGACAAGCTGGTGTAACTTACGACCATGATCAAGTCACCTACAAAGCACCAGTCGGCCCAGTTGATCCTGACCCTAATCCTAATCCTGACCCTAACCCCGACCCAGATCCAGAACCTAATCCAGAGCCAGATACTCCAGTCATCCCTGACGAGCCAACTGATCCAACCGAACCAAGCGACCCGACCACTCCAGATACACCGGATTTGCCAACACCTCCAGTCATTCCGAAAGATGACATCCTCGATTCTGGTTCACTCTATCTCGATCCACTCGGCGCCGTCGCTTTTGTACCTAACACTGGTTTAATTAAGGATGCTGCCGCCACTATCTTTGAAGATTTCTTCACTGAAGCCATCCTGTCGCAAGGTTTCGTAATGGTGGTTCTCCTGATTTTTGCCGGTTCATTCTCCGCTTGCTTCTCTACACGCAAATATGCAACAATCGAGATGGCTAACATGACCACCAATAAAGCGAACCGTGCCAAAATGTCCAATAAAATGTCAGCAAAAAAGCCTACAGAAGCCCAAAAACCAGCTAAAAGCACGGCCGCAAAGAGCAGCATCAAAACAACCGCAACAAAGTCCACAAAGGGGACAAAGTCTAGTAAGAAATCATAAAACATATATAGCTATATAGCACATTTTATTAAAGCACAAGAACGTCCGAAAATTGTTCGCACTTAGTTTCACACATGTTAAACACCAAGAAAGGAGCCAAAATGACTAAAGACCACTCAAACTCACATGCAACACGCCACACGCATACGCATCAGCACACCACGAAGAGTGCCAAGAATATCCTCGTCGCATTTATCCTCAATCTAGGTTTTTCAATCTATGAGTTTATCGGCGGCACCTTGACGGGCAGCGTAGCTATCGTTTCTGATTCAATTCATGACATCGGTGATGCGCTCAGTATTGGTATTGCCTATCTACTTGAAAAACGTAGCCAAAAGGCACCTGACGCTAACTATACTTATGGTTATCTACGCTACTCTTTAATTGGTGGTCTCATTACTACTATAATTTTAATTTTTGGTTCAAGCTTCGTAATTCTTAACGCTGTGACACGTCTTTTTCAGCCAGTCGAAATACACTATGATGGCATGATTTTGCTTGCGCTGATAGGCGTCGTCGTAAATTTTTTAGCTGCTTGGTTTACACACGGCAGCCATTCACTCAATCAAAAATCAGTTAACCTTCATATGCTAGAAGATGTCTTAGGTTGGGTAGTTGTATTAATTGGCGCAATCGTTATGCGGTTTACTAATTGGCATCTGCTTGACCCAATTCTTTCTATCGCTGTGGCAATTTTTATTCTTAAGGAAGCCGTGAGCAATTGTTTAGAAATCCTAGAAATTTTTCTCGAAAAAACTCCACACGATATTTCCATAAAAAAGCTCAAACAAGGGCTACTCAACCTACCACACGTCAAAAACGTGCATCATTTACATATTTGGGCATTAGATAATGAGCGTAACTATGCTACTGTACATGTAGTCTATCAACAGAACGAAGTTCAAGCCAAAAACGCCGTGAGAGAATATTTACTAAGCCATAATCTTAGTCATGTTACCATCGAGATGGAAAGCCCAATCGAAAAATGCCAAGCGCAAGACTGCGGTTTATTCGACGAAACGGATTAAACATATTCCAGACCCATCTGATGTGGTATAATATATAATATGAAAACACAGAATTCAACAATTTTAACTGGTCTCCGCGTTAATAGCGAGTTAACGCTTGGGAATTTTCTTGGTGCGCTGCTGCCAATGGTACGTCTTGCCAATGCTCATTCTCAAAATAACCAAATCAATATTTTCGTTCCTGACCTTCACTCTATCATCGACGACATCGATGGTAATTTACAGACTAATCTGATTGCTTCACTCAAAAATTACCTCGCTGCCGGTCTAGTTATTAACCAAAATGTGCATTTTTATCGCCAATCACGCGTTCCGGCACACTCTGAACTCTGTTGGATTCTTAATTGTATCGCCAGTATGGGCGATCTTAATCGCATGACTCAATACAAAGATAAAAGCGAAGGCAAAAAGAGCGTCGGCGTGGGAATTTTTGATTACCCAGTCCTCATGGCTGCCGATATTTTGCTCTACGATGCTGAATATATTCCAGTTGGCGAGGATCAATTCCAGCATCTCGAACTCACTCGTCGTCTGGGTGCAAAATTTAATGCTAAATATGGCGAAGTTTTTACCTTGCCAGTCGAGCCGAGTGAGCAAGCCAAATTTATGCAGACCGATGGTGGAATTCGGATTCGTGACCTAGTTAATCCAGAGAAGAAAATGAGCAAATCAACCGCCAACGAAAAGGCTAAGATCATGATTAATGATGACCCAGCAGCTGCCGCCAAAAAAATCATGAGCGCCACCACCGATTCAGTTGGCAAAATTCAATATGATATGTTTAACCAGCCAGGCATTAGCAACCTTCTCCAGATTGAGAGCTTAGTAAACGACGTGCCACTCCAAGATGTGATTAGCACTTATGCTGGCGAGACACATTATGGCGACCTTAAACAAAAAGTTGCCGCAAGTGTCAGTACTTTCCTAGAAAGCTTCCAAGCCAAGCTTCAAGAAGTCGACGACAATACCGTCCTCACCCTGCTTGAGCAAGGTGAAACTTACGCTAACGAAGTCGCCAATCGTAAGCTACATCGCGTTCAGGAGTTAATTGGACTTCGATGATTGTTACTGGCAAAAAATTCAGCAAACCAGAACTCTCAAGAGTTATTAATGGTGACCGCGTAATCGAAGAACAAGTTGCTACGCCTAAATTTAGGCTAGATCATTTATTAGTCGAAAAGTATCCCCAATATAACCGTTCAACCTTACAAAAATTCGTTTCAATGGGCCGTGTTACTGTAAATGGAGTAGTGGCCGAAAAGCCAAACCAAAAATTCGAAAAAGACGTAGAGATTATTCTCGACGCACCAAATACTAAGGTAACTACCGAACGACCACCAATAATTTACGAGGATGATAACGTAACTGTCCTGAACAAACCTGCCGGACTGCTTAGCATGGCTAAAGGCGAATTCTGTCCAGAAAGTACGCTGGAGGATTTTGGTTTACTCGTCCATCGTCTGGACCGCGACACGAGTGGCGTGGTAATTTTAGCCAAAAATGCTTCTACTCAAAAAATGCTTCGCAAACAATTTCAGGATCGCAAAACTCACAAAACTTACGTTGCTCTTGTAGAAGGTCATCCAGAACATCCCGAAGCTCTAATTAACTTACCAATTAGCCGCAACCTCAAACGGCCAACCACTTTTCAAGTTGATCAAAACGGCAAAGCCTCCGAGACTTATTATCAAGTCATCACTAGTAATAATCAACTCAGTCTCTTGGAGCTGAAACCGCGTACTGGCCGCACACATCAGCTACGCGTTCATCTAAAATATCTCGGCACGCCAATTGTCGGTGACGTAGTATATGGCAATTGGGAACGCGGTAATCAATTAGACTTTCACAAACGTACTGCACCGCGCCTTTATTTGCATGCCAGGAAACTAGAAATCACAATTCCTGGTCAAAATGGTGGTATCCGCAAAACTTTTGTCGCTGAAGTTCCAGAGGAATTTAATGTTTTTTGATGAACTAGATAATATACCAGAAATTGCTCACCGCGTCAGTTGTGCGATTTTTGTCGTACCAAGAAGTCATTTCGCGCCAGACCGGATTAACCGACTATTTCCGCGTTCACTTCTGCTTGGTCCTGACGAAGACAAAACCACCACGCTTATTTCTGTCGAAAACCTGCGTAATTTTATCGCACAAACTAATAATATCTCGACCAGCGAACAATTCTTAGTGATAGCTCCGGCCGATGCGATGAACGAAGCCGCCCAGAACGCTTTTCTCAAAACTTTTGAAGAACCAGGCAAAAATTATCATTTTGTGTTATTTACAGATGAGCCTTTGAAATTGTTGCCGACTATCCGTTCTCGTGCGCAGATTTTTTACCAAAGAATCCAGAATTCCATCAATCAAGCGCCTCAGGCCGACCCAGAAATTATGGAGCTTGCCAAAATACTCATCACCACCGATGTGCTAGACCTGCCAAGTATCGCCAATCAGCTCACTACCGCCAAACCGAAACCACGCGAACAGGCTCTTGCTGTCGTTAGCACCGCCATCGAAATCCTCTACAAATCGTATTTCAAAACCAACAACGAAAAATTCCTCACCAAACTACCAAATCTGCTCAAACTACACGACAATTTAAGCAATAACGGCCATATTAAGCTGCACGTAGTGGCTGATTTGTTACAATGTTCGCGCAACATTTTCCGTACATAGATTTTGGGCGAAGTTATTTTCGATGCAATACGAGGAAGAGGCGCACCGCGGACGGAGACGTACTTAATGGTACGTCGACGGAGCAGTACAGCCTCTGACAAAGTAGTGCGCGAAAAGAACGAGCCCTTAGTATGTAGTGAAGTATTGGGACCAATACGTCTTATACGTCGACCCCGGATCAAAGACAAATCCGACCGACACATACTTAAAGTCTGGATCAAGAATATTCTGCCGGTGCGCCTCTGACGCCATCCAAGTTGCCACTACCGTCTCCGGAGAAACTGCTGCATTGCCAGCGGCCAAGTTTTCACCAGATTTACCACCGGTTGCGGTTGGAATTGGACAGGCCGTACTAAACGCACTTCCATCTGGTCGCGTATGAGAATAGACCGACATAATCTCTCGCGCACGGACATTTGCTGCTTGTTCACAAGTCGTACCCCACGCTAGAGCCGAAAGACCATTCTTACGGCGTTCTTCGTTAACTAGCGCTAGAACATCTCGTTTCCATTGTTCTACTGGCGGAGCAATTACCGTCACAGTTAATTTGTCATGGCGTTTACCATCATAAGTACCAGCGGTAATCGTCGTCGTACCAGTACCGACGATACTTGGATAGCGACAAGTCGCCGAATTATAGCCTAACCAAGTCCGAGCGCTATTATAGAACCCAGCAATCACATTTGGGTTACTACTCTGCCAGTACATATCACCCAAACCGCTTAGTCCTCCGCCAACACAAATATCAAAATCTGCTGTCTGGAAAATCGTAATTGCGTCTTCATTCCATAATTCACCCGACGCCACAGCACCATTGCCAATACCTCCCGAACTCCTAGTAGAACTGCCGGTCGAAACATACCCACCGTTGCTACTGCCACCCCCAGAAGGAATCGTCGCAGTATGCCCACCAGAAACCACAGTCACTGGCGCATCGAGAGAATCAATCTCTGGCGCCAAGAGGTCCACCGATTCTAGCGCATCATCAATCACATCACTACGCTCAGCAACTACCTGGAATTCAATTCCGCCGTTCAAATTGATTGCCGAAAAAATCATCACACCAACAATCAAGATTGCCACCGCATTAAGCGACAAGAGAATCGTCATTTTAGTTTGATGCATTAATCTCGCAGCCGTCATATTCTACACCTAACCTATCAATTAAGCCCTAATATGTTTCTCCGAGTCAATCACGGTCGCCACCAAATTGATAATCATCTCAAGCTGAATCAAATCACGGCGCTCAAAACTATTCTTGCCCAAAGGCTTGCCGACAATCAACTGACCAAATGTTTTACCTTTTGCATTCCGTAATTCTGCAACCGCTTTCAGGCCTAATTCGTCAAGAGTCTTAGAAACTGTCTTGTTTGGTTCCTGCCAGACCCCATCATGTGAAGCACTTTTCATACGAGAAACCGAAGCGATCTCATCACTCGACATCGCTAAAGGCTTAGAGCCATAGAGTTTACCGTTAATAATAAAACCGATATAGGAGAAGTGCAAATGGTCAGCCAAGAAAGCAGCAAGGTCGCGCAAATCCACGTTGCGAGTTGCTAGTTTATTAAGCTTTTTAATTACATAAGCAATATCAACTTGTCCCGAAGAAATCATTGAACGAATTGAAGCGATAAGCTCATTAATTACCGGCATCAGTAGTAACACAATTACAATCATGATGAAGTTCAAGACGAGCACAGAAGCTGACGGATTTGGAATCTTAAATAGCGCCGTGAAGATGAGGTAAAAAATCAACATGTAGATGATTACACCAACGGACATCACTACTACGTACGCCATCAAACGCATCCAACGAGCTTCAACCGTAATAATGCGGTATTTCACAATTGAGTAAAAGAATATCACCATCACAATCGAGAGAACTAGAGGCCCAACCCAAATAGAGTCATATTTACCAAAGAATGGCAAGATAAGGTCAAAGAGTCCGGTAAATCCAGAAGAAATCACCATCCCAATTAGTAAAATCATATCACCAGAACGCACTCGCTTGTTCTTGGTGTGTTTGGCCCGATAAAACAATATGCCAAGATAAATTGTAAAGCAGGTACAGAAATAAATCACATACGTATAGTAGAACCAACCATTAACAATATGGATAGAGTTTCCACTTGCTTCGCTCATAGTTAAGGCATCGTACAATATACCTTGGTCATGTATCAAACAAGCCGCTAATATAAAACCACCCAAAATATACAAAATGGTCAAGATTTTACCAAATGTATATTTCCAAGCACTATATCCTAACAGCGCTGGCACTGCAACGAGCGCACTCAAATATATACCATAAATAAAAATAGTAGCAGTAGTCTCATGTGCCGTCGCTGGCATACCCAAAAATCCAGCAATCGACAAAGACCACGCCGACAAGCCTAACGTAGCCACGAAGAACCACGCCATTCTGCTCTTGTCGATTTTCGATGCACCGACCAGTGATACTAACCCGGTCAGTACCACCAAAATCGCCGTTGCAATCAGCAAAATTGATATTAAACTCATAAACCTCCTATAATTAACTAAATTGTAGCATAAGTACAAAAAACTCGTCAATCTTTTTCTTCATTAAACAAAAAAGAAACCCCGGCAAGTGCCAAGGTTCCTTAAGTTACTAAGGTAAGAATCACGAGTCCACTCAGCCGAGGATTTCACAGAACCAGTTTCTGTTCTCCGAATTACACAATTAACTTGAACCACACGGTCGTAGGCACATAGTTGAATCCAGATGAATAGTCATCCATCATAATATCTACCTTCAAGCCGGCCGCATGTGCGCATTCTTCGATACGTTTCTGTGCACTAGGCACATCCTGATCGGGCTGCATCTTGCGTCGAGTTTCTTCCCATCCAAGGGTTTTACTGCAGTTCAAAAGGCCAATTTCGCCGACCTGAACTTCGCCGCAAATACATCCACCCGGACGCGTAATGTTTTTCATGCCTTCAAATACTTCCTGCGTATGGTCAAAGTTATAAGACAAGCCACCCTGAATCAAAGTCATATCACACGCGCGATACAAATCAGGATTCTTGAAGCCCTGTTTCATTTCATCGAAATAAAACCTTTCAATACCATACTCAGATAAAGGTTTCGGAAAAACTACCGGCAATGCTTTCTGTAGCTGCAGATTCTCATCATATGCTACCAACCGCTGCTTCACCCCACGATTTTGCCAATCAAAGAATCGGCTCTCCGGAGATGTTCCGGCACAGAGTGAAGCAATCAATGCTCCATCGCCGAGCTGCAATCTTTCATAGCAGGTATTAGCACCACGGAAGCGTATCCCACCCCAAGTCGCTTCATATACCACCTGACGCGCCGCCTGATCGCTCACCGGAATCTCCCGGTAGGTGCCATTCCCACATATATACCATCCATATGCAGTGTCCATCAAATGAGATGAATCCGACACAAGTCCCTCCGGCAGCTGGTCGCCGGGACGCACACGATTAGGTATATCGAAGTAAAATTGCAACATAAAATCAGAGTCGAGACCGTTTTCCTTGACAAACTCGTAAAAACCACGATTAGCCAACATATCTCTTTGCATGACCGACCACATAGCCTCCAGACGCCATAGACGCGTCTTCAAGTCTGCCTCGTCAGCCGCCTTCGCGGACATACTCTGCCGAAAAATGTCGTAAACCCAAGCCACTTCATCCTCAGTCACAGGAGAAACTGCAATAGGTTCTTGTGTCAAGATATTCATTCCAGTCGCCAAACCGATATAATATAAGCATTTACGCTTAATCATATCATAATTCGGCGGCACGGCATTCTTAGCAATACGACACATCCGTTCAGATTGCATCACCTTACCTAATTCTTCTACTCTTCCCAGAGTAATCACCTTCTTTCTTATTAATTTGTGCATGAGCCCCGTATAGCCAAACTCATCGCTATTCATAATCATAGCACACCATTCTCCAAAAGTACACCATTTAATCACACTTATGTTATTTTTAAAACACTTGACCTTATTTTCAATTTAAAATACAATAAGTTTAAGTATAAAGAGAGTAATAATCATGAATAAAGCAAGAAAAATAGCAATCAAGGCTCGCATCTGTTCTGTCTCGCGTGTCGTGGCCTGCGCATCGTTCTTGGTCTTGACCATCATCGGCGTCTCATCTTTGGTACGCGCGATGTCACTAGAGAACCTTGCTAACGAAAATGGCATCCCAGCAGCCTGGGCGGTTGGTTCACTCGGTAATCCTGAGACCATCACCGTGCCAATCACCTACTGGGATCAAAAAATCGACAGTTGTGACGACCCTAATCGTCAATTTGAATGGGTAGATTGTGGCTACTGGACCAAGGGCGTCTTGCAGGGAATCGTCAAGAAAAACCTTGGCACTGATCGCTTGCCAATTCCAGCTTTCGTCAGTAGCGCCGATGCTTGGGTAGCCAATCACGACGTTTTCACCATGAACGTTACCGGCAACGACCCTGTCAAATCTACCGACAACTTCTACCGCTGGTTCCATGAGGTTCCAGGGCTTTCTAAACAAATCGATGGCGAAGTCACTTTCCGCCGCACCGGACCAAAAACTTACACTTACGGCGGCCACAACATCTTCCCAGTCGACAATTCTACTTCGCTAGGCGATAAAAAATGGCAGGGCAAAGACGACAAAAATCACAACTTCCACTTCACCGCTCACCTCGGTTTTTCAGCCAAAATTGACGCCAACGGTACTGAGTTGTTTGAATTCTCCGGTGACGACGACGTTTGGGTTTATCTCAACAATCAACTCGTCCTAGACATCGGCGGCCTACACGAGGCAATTTATGGCTGGTTCAAGATTAACGACGACGGTACTCTCACAACTTTCGTACAAAAAGTCAACGACGTCTCCGAACGTACCGAAAAACTTACCGCTTGTATGAAACAACCACATGGCGATTTCAATTCTTGTACCAATCCGTTTAACCAATTCCTCGAAAATGGTCACATGCACGACGTAGAGATTAAAACTCTCGATATCGGCCTACACAAAGACGATGTAGTAAATCTCGATTTCTTCTACGCTGAACGTAGCACTACCGAATCCAACACCAACATCACCATTACCAACATGAACTGGCCGATTTCTGCCGACAGCACAGTCGAAAGCGAAATTGTTGGTCAAGTCGAAAACACCAAGAGCAATATTATCGAGTTCAACACTAGTATCACCAACCGCGACCCAAGTTATCCACTTGATCTCATCCGCATGGCTACCTATATTACCGAACAGGCCAAAGAAACCGACAACAACCAAGGTTTCTTACCACTGAGCGCATCGACACTACAATATACTACCACGCCAGATAACGCCGAATCTTGGCAACCAGTCGAAATTTCTGCTCCAGGCAACACCATGGATAGTTTCCAGTTAAAAACTCCGCTCCGCATGACCCCATATGGGCAGGGCGAAGATACCATCTACTTCCGCTTCTACGGCGAATCAGCCGACGCAATTTCTGGCCAAGTTGATTGTCTAACCAGCTACTATACCGAACTCAGTGGTGTCAGCGGCGTTACTTACGACCGCGCCACCGTCACCTATGACAACCCAGTTACACCACCAAATCCCCCAGTCGATCCTGACCCACCAGTTAACCCAGACGACAACAAGAAATATTCTGTCACGGTCGAATACGTCTACAGCGATGGCTCTCAAGCCTTAGAACCTCGCTCACTAACCGACCAACCAACCGGCACCGACTATACTTTTATCACTCCAGAAATTCCGGGTTTTGAACCAGACCAGAGCATGGTTACTGGCACTCTCACTGATAAAGACGAGCATCACAAAGTTATTTATTACCCCAAGACTCCCGAAGAAGTCTTCTACAACGTCACCATCGATTACGTCTACGAAGATGGAGAAGAAGCCTACAAATCTTTCACCGGGACTTACAAGCCAAACGATACATTTAATGTCGAATCACCAAAAATCCCTGGTTTCATACCAAACAAAACATCCGTTAGCGACACCGTCACTGACCAAGATTTACACTATACAGTCGTCTATCGCAAAGATGATACTCCACCAGTCAATCCACCAGTGACCCCTGACACACCTGACCAGCCAACCACCCCAAATATTCCAGAGACACCAGAACAGCCACCAGTTGGGCCACTTCTACCAACTCCTGATAACCCTCTCGGTGACGCTTCGCTCATCTATCTCGATCCACTTGGTGCAGTAGCTTTCGTTCCAAATACCGGCATCGTGAGCGACGCAGTAGCTAATCTCTTCAACGAAAGTTTCGCCGAAGTTATCCTCTCTCAAGGGTTCGTGATGGGCGTCCTCCTGATCTTTGCTGGCTCTTTTGCAGTGTATTTCTCACTCCGAGACGCTGCCAAAATCGATGCGATGAGCAAACAGCGTGCCATGGCACGAGCCGCCAAAAAATCCGCAACTACTCATAAAACAGCACCAAAAGCCAAAAACAGTCCAAAATCAGCCAAAAATGTTGCAAAAAACGCCCCGAAGCAAGCTAAGCCCACCACACGCAAAACCTCCGCAAAATCAGCCAAAAAATCTCACTAAAACCGCAACATTTCTAACCTAAAACGCTCCCAGAGGCCAAAATTAGTCCCTAGGAGCGTTTTTATACCCCAACCTGAGTGTTATGGCTCTCTAGTTCTGAGGTGTAAAATATGCTCTTAGGACGATTTTTTACAAAAAAGTATGGTCCTAGGAGTGATTTTTACGAAAAAATACGAGATTAACCGCGTGATTCCAGGAAATCCCCGAATTTCATTGACATGAGAGGAAAGAACTGGTAAACTAAGAGGAGTTGTCAGAGATTAGGTCGACATATTGAGCCTCTTCCGGGTCATGTATCTCTGTCACAGTATTTAAATAGGAGAATAGATGCGTAAAAAATCGAAGCAGACCGCTGCTCGGCGCGAACCTCAGTTTCCACCTGCGCCTTGGCAAGAGTTTATCGAGATTAAGCCAAAAATGTAGCTGACCACTCAGCCACATCAACGGTACGCAAGTCCCCAACCATCTGGTTGGGGACTATTTTGTTTTGGAAATCAACTTTACTCCGAAGTCATTTTTGGGGCATTTTACCACCACGCATGTTGACTATTTCTTCTGCTTAGCCAGCTCCGCGTCGATTAATTCATGCAATTTGTCTAAGAAAGCCGAATAAGTCATACCTTGCTGGCTAATATGCTCACCGTTAAAGTAGAATGATGGCGTACCAGCGATGTCAACCGCTTCACCAACCGCTAAGTCGTAAGCCGTCTTCTTAGCCACCGCTTCACTTTCCATATCAGCCTTAAATTTCTCAAAATCACCCTTATCGCCGACTACTTGCTTGAAATACTCTTCAAACTGCTCCACCGCCTTGGCTGTAGTTGAGAAATACCAGTCGTTCTGATTAGAGAACAGCAGATTTTTGTATTCTTTCCAGAGGCCTTGCATGGCCGCCGCATTAGCCGCTGCTGCCGCTGCCACCGCATTATTATGATAAGGCAGAATGTAGTTACGGTACACCACGGCTACTTTGCCATCGTAATCCTCAACGATTTTATTCACGTACGGATTCATCGCTGCACAATGCTCACACTGGTAATCGGCGTATTCGTAAATAAAGACTTTTGCATCCTTACTACCAACCATGTTCTCTTCTAGGCCACCAGACTGCTCGCTAGCCGGCTGCACCTTAGTTAAATCCTTGCCAGTCAAATCAATTGCACTAGCTAGCTCAACAATCGGTTCGCGCGCGTAATCTTTAGTTGCGTTACCTTCTTGCTGACGTTGCCAAGCCCAAAATCCGCCCACTGCGACAAAAATTGCTACGATAACACCGCCAATCAACCAAGTTTTTTTATCCATTTTTCCTCCAAATCATTAAATTTAAGCACAAGGTTTTTCGCCCAAAAAGACGCTTTTGTACTATAATTAGTATAGCATGAATGAAAAAGATATGACCAAAAATTCGACTAATAATCTTCACGACGAGTCCAGTCAGCCTGAATCTTCTCACATCAGTTCTGGCGCCGCGCAAGATTCTTCAAGCACTGCACGGGATTCTTCAAACTCTTCAAGCATTCTGAAGGGTTCAAAAACCACAGCCCAACCAGACATGCCTCAGGATAAAACTAAGCATGCCGATATTTTAGTGATTAATTACGGCGAAAATTACGACGCCGACAGCTATTTACCGCCAGAAGATCATCTGACCGACCAATACACGGAAGAAAGTCACGCTCCGTCTACCAAGCCAGCAAAAACCAACCCAGACGACGAAGAAGAAATCGAATTCGAAAAATTCCTCCGCCTTTTCAAGGAAAAAACTCGCCAGGCCGCTCAGAAGACCAAAGTAGCCGCCCACAATTTGCGCCAGAACTCACTAATTCGTTTTGCTCACTGGGTTAGCCCCAAACTTGACCCTTACCGAGAAATGACTTTACCAAAAAGATCGACTAAAGCCAAGTTCGAAGCCAGAAACAAGGCAAAATCTGCCACAGAAAGCGCAGTAGAGCCTGCAGTAAAAGCTAGCTCGCCCCAAGACGTTCTCTGGCATGGACCAGAGCAAGAAGCGCACCAGGATGAGTCAAGGGAAGACCCAAAAGCCGAATCCTCTGAATTCCCAGCAGAAACCAGCCAACAGGCTTGTACAGACACAAAAGAGCTGGCTTCCGAGGGCCACGCCGGCACATTTTCTGCAGACCAAGATATGCAAGTCAGTTCACCGTCCACTAAAAAGTCTGCGTCAACAGTTTCCACATCAGAGAGCGATTTTGAACTAGCAGAAGCCGCCCCTTACGTACCAAAAAGCATCGGTGAATTCTTAAACCTCATGCGACGCACGCCAAAAGACGTCATTAGCCCACGCGAACGGCATGTTATCGCTACGATCATGAATTTCCCAAACGTCAAAGTCAGCGAAATCATGCAACCAGCCGAAAACATCACCTACGTCAACTATGAAGAGGTCCTAGGGCCACTGACGCTCGATCGACTTTATCGTGCTGGCTATGACCATTTCCCAGTGGTAGACAATCGCCACAAAATCATCGGCTTGATTCATACTACCGCACTCAACAGCCTAGAAATCAAAGAAACTAGTCGTGCTGGCGACCTGCTCGATCCAAAAGTTTACTACGTCAGGGAAGATTACACGCTAAACCAAGCGCTCGCAGCGTTTTTGCGCACTAATTGTTACTTTTTCCTCGTCATCGACCGTTACGAAAAAATCGTCGGCCTACTCACCTATCAAATGTTAGTAAATTATCTACTTGGTGAAACCCCAGAAGACGATTTTTACCGCGACGAAGACCGGCTTGCTGTCGCAAAACGCAAATTGCCGTAAAATAGAGTGGCCAGGGGGTTTGCCTCGCCAATAGATTTTACGATACTGTCGTAAAAATGCTATTGACTGCCCATCATTGGTGTGAGAGAATAGTGTCAGGTTACTTATAAGTTAACGGTTCGTTAGACCGTTAACTTTTTTGTTTTGCTTTTTATGTCCAGCAAAAGACAGTTTCAGTGTTAGGACGATACGCCCAATAGAAATCACTAGAGTCATAAGCAACTTCCTCCTTTCTCCCTCTTAATTTACCTTCGTGACAAACTCTTGCGCCACTCTAAGACCCAGTATAACCCATTTTTCTCTCTATATGAAAATGAAATGTCGAGTTACTTAACACTCTACTAAGTAACTCGACATTTTGTTAAAATCGCCTCTGTTATAGAAGCGTTGTAAAATTTACAACATAAACTTTATAACAAATAATTAATTCTATGCTATAATGGAATTGTCTAATTACGCTATCAAAATTTTGATAGTTTATCAAATTACAAATACTATGATAAGCAGGTACTGTTACCGGCACGTGTAGTATTTGTTGATAAAATGAATACGATAGCGTAATTAGACACCGGTAGACGGTGCCTGCTTTTTGTTATGGCATCTTAAGTATGGGTG